>CAYHAR010000137.1:0-10105 GCA_964354595.1 uncultured Anaerolineae bacterium
CGCCGACAGCGACCCCGCGCGTGATGCCGACTTCGTCGCAAGTTGTTCCCATCGTTACTGCGGTGGGAACGCCCGCACCGCCACCATCCGCGCCTGGTACGGTAGTAGCTACGTCTACATTCATACCGACCAACACTCACACGCCGGTGCCTTCAGCCACCAAGCCTATCATCCGCCCGCCGACGGTGGCGCCGGGTGAGACGCCCACGGTAGAGGTGGTGCTGACACCACCCGCCACAGAGACACCAAAGCCGGACAAGGAGCCAGGAGGTGGCGGCGGCGGTGGCGGACACCAATAATGCCAGGACAAACAACAAGCCTGGCTTTTTCGGAAAGAGGTGAATTGCCATGAAAACAGTGTTGCGTTTTCGTGTCTTGCGTCTGCTGCCTTCGATGACTGCGGCGCTCGTGCTTTTGTCGGCGATCCTGGTTGGCGCGCAAGTGTCTTTGCCAGCCGTCGCCGCGCCCGGCCTGCGCCCTTTGGATTGGCGCGATCCGCCGGGCGACCCCGAGATCGGCGTTATTACACTGACTGCGAACATTGCGCTATCTGACACCGCGCCGGGAGGTCTCGCCAGGACGGTGTACTTTAACAACAAGAGCGCCGGGACGATCACTGTGAGAGTGGCCGTCACGGGGACGCCTCCACTCACTTTGACGGGAGGAATTGCGTTCGACAATGCGACCGAGACCAAGGTCATCTCGACCGAAGCGCCGTTTGAAGGCGTGATCACCTATGCCGTTGAGACGAGCCACGGCGCGCAGCCGGGCGTATTGTTCACGGCGACCAGCGCGATTTCGGTTACTTGCGTTCCAATCACATTTGTCCAAGACATCACCGAGCCAGTAGTGACTATCTCCATGACCGCTTCTCATGTGGGCACGACAACTTTTCCACTCTATTGGTTTGCCCAAGATGCTATTTCGGGGATCAGAGACTATGTGGTGAGCTACTATACCGCGACAGGCTCGGCAGGCTGGCATGTCCTGCAATCTGGCGGTTTGACTACCAGTCTGTTATTCCATGCGCCCGAATACGAAATGAGCTACACGTTCGTCGTCACCGCTTATGACCGAGTTGGCAATGCGGCCGGGGCGACATGGCCGGTGTACGTGGGCAAGTTCAAAATCTATCTCCCGGTGGTATTGAGAGATTACAACTCTTTCGGCAACGGCGATTTCAGCGCAGGTTTGTCGGGATGGAACTATGGCGGAGACAATGGCTATACGGTGACGCCGGTCACCCGGTTTTACAAAAACGCCCAGCCCATCACCGGCACAGCCGCGCTATTGGGTGGAGTGGATAGTGACGAGTGCCGCGCTGATACCGGGCCGTGTTATGCGGAGGGTGGTGTCCCGGTCGGGTCGGCCCGATTGTGGCAGAGGTTCACGGTTCCAGACACTAGTGCGCCCAAGCTGACGACCCACTATCGAATCTTGACGCATGACATTCTTCGGGGCAGCGTGACCGGCAAGTATTGGGATGATTTTGAGATCTCGGTGAACACTGCTCCAACAGCCGTCACAGATGCCATGCGGAACAATATCAGCTGTGGAAACGGCGCAACTTCCGGCGCGACGCTCCCGGTTACGCTGACCGGAGGGCTGGTGATGTGCGACGGTTATACCGGCGTTTGGCACAATAATTCGCTGATTGACCTGGGTTGGAAGACGGTTACGCTGGACTTGGGCAATTTCCGGGGGCAGAACATTACCGTGTACTTTGCAAACTGGAATCGCGAGGACCCGACCGCAAACACCTGGACCTACGTGGACGACATCACCTTGACGCCGTAGAGCGCATTTGACAATATGCCCCTTGCCATCGGCCAAATCCTGCAATATCGCTACTTTATCGCCCGGATGTTGGGTCGGGGCGGCATGGGCGCGGTGTACCAGGCCACCGATCAACGCTTGAGTGTCCAGTGCGCGGTCAAGGAGACGTTCTTTACTGATGCTTATGCGCTCGCCCAATTCCAGCGCGAGGCGCAACTCTTGGCGTCGCTCAAGCATCCGCGCCTGCCGCGCGTGACGGATTACTTTGACGAGGGCGGCTGCTATTACCTGGTGATGGATTACGTGGACGGGCTGAACGGCCAAGAGTGGGTGCAACGCTGCGGTCCGATCTCGGAGCGGCAAGCGGTGACGTGGGGCGACCAGTTGTTGGATGCGCTGGCTTACCTGCACGGGCGCAAGCCGCCCATCGTTCACCGCGACATCAAGCCGGCGAATGTGCGCATCACGTCCGAGGGCGCGATTGTGTTGGTGGATTTTGGCATCGCCAAGGAATACATGCCGGGGATTGGAACGACGACCGGGGCCAAAGTCGTCTCGCCGGGCTTTTCGCCGCCGGAGCAATACGTGGCGCAAGGCCGCACGGATGGGCGCACCGATATTTACGCCGTCGGCGCGACGTTGTACTATTTGCTGACCGGGCTGACGCCGCCTGAATCGCCGCGCGTGGCGATGGGCGCACCGCTCGCGCCCGTGGAGCGCGCGAATCCCCGCGCCGGCGCGCGGATCGGGGCCGTGTTGGAGCGAGCGATGCGACTGGCCCCGGAGCAGCGTTGGCAGACCGCCGAGGAGATGCGCCGGGCGTTGCGGCAAATCGCTGCATCTAGCCCTGTCCTGCCGGCGGTCAAGACGCAAACGGTGAGCAAGCCCAGCCCGGCGGCTCGCCCTTCGCCGCCGAGGATGCCGGCCCGGCAGACAAAGGGCGGCTCTACTTTGGCCTGGATCGCGGTCGGCGTGGCGGTCGCGCTGATCCTGATCGGCCTCTTGGGCTTGCTGGCGCTGGGTTTGAGCGGCGCATTCAGCAATCGGCCCCGCGTGACGCCGACGGTGACGCGCATCACACAAGCTCCTCTCGTGGCGACGAGCGGAGCGCCCATCGCGACGCTCGTCCCAACTCTGACGACAACCGCTGCTCACTCCATCACCCGCCCGCCGACCACGCCATTGGAAGAGATGCCGACGCCGGCTGACGCCGGCCGCCACTGTGACGCCCAAGCCGGACAAGGAGCCTGCTCCGCCGAAACCATAACCGCCGACGGACGTTGACTGCCAATGTGCTGACTTTCCGCAGGAGGCGACATGTCTGTTTTTACCCTTGTGTTGCCCAATGGAGAAACGCGAGCGATCCCGCCGACCGGGCTACGGATTGGCCGCGCGCCGGAAAGCGACGTCAATCTGGATGCGCCCGGCCTCTCGCGCCGCCATGCCATCTTGTGGACGGACGGCGAGCAGGTCTTTATCCGCGACGAAGGCAGCACGAACGGGACATACGTCAATGACGCGCTCCTCACTCCGGGCGAGCCGCGCCTGGTGCAACCGGGCGATGTGATTAGCATCGAAGGGGTGAGCCTGAGTCTGTCTCCGACGGGCGCTGTGGCGACAATGCCAGGCGGCGCCAGTGAGCTAGAGACACCTCTGAGCTTGGCGCCCGGGCCGGTGCCTTTGGAATTTGACGGGAGGACGACGACCTCCGAGTCGGCCAGTTCGCGGCGTGGCCCGCTGATCGCGGCGCTGGCCGGGCTGGTTGTGCTGTTGATTGCGGCGATGGTAACGGGGGGACTGTGGCTGGCGACTCGTCCGCGCGAGGGAGGCGCGCCTTTGGCCGGGGCAACTCTTTCTGCCACATCCCTCGTGGCGACGCCCTCGCCGGCTGGCGCAACGTCCACGCCGATGCTCGTCCCGATGCCGACCAGCGCGCCGGGCGGAGGCGGCATTGCGTTGCCGACTTGGCCAGGCGGAGGCGGCATTGCAATGCCGACTCTGCCGTCGGGCACGCCGGGCGTTTCCGGCCTGGCGCGCCCTATGCCGCCGGTCGCCGTGACGGTTTATCCCACGCCGCGCTTGCTTGAGCCGCTCGATGGCTCGCGCTTTGCCGGGCCCAACGCCAATATCGTGCTCAAGTGGACATCGGTCGGCGCGCTGGCCTCGAACGATTATTACGTGGTCACGCTTGTATGCTCGACGCAGATAGCGGGCGGAGGCAAGCCGCTCATGGCGCCCGCGGCAGAACAGGTGACGGTCGCCATCCCGACTCTGGTTCCGTTGCAGACGCTCGTCCCCATGCCCAAATTTACTCTGCCGACCGCTTTGCCATTGCCCACCATGCTGCCGCTGCCGACCGGGCTGCTGACGTTCACCATTCCGATCACTGTGCCGATAGCGCCGGGTGCGTCGCTGACGGGAGCGCCGATCCTGGCGTGGACCAAGAGCACGCAATGGCGCGTGCCGCCCGAGATTTATAGCCAACTGCCCGGCCCGCGCGAGTGCGCGTGGTGGGTGATGGTGGCCGGATTCGGGGCCAAGCTGCCGGAGGGCAAGCTGGCGGCGCTCGGCGTGAGCCTGCCCAGCCAGGTGTGGACGTTCAAGTGGGAATAGGTGTCTAGTATCATGCCCTTCGGAACAGGACAGGTCGTTCATAACCGTTATCAGATTCTCAGCCTGCTCGGCCAGGGCGGGATGGGCGCGGTCTATCGCGCGTTCGACCAGTGGGAGCAGCGCCCGTGCGCCGTCAAAGAGATGCGGCCCTCGCCCGATATTTCGCCGGCCAAGCTCGAAGGGCTGCGCGAGCAATTCCGGCGCGAGGCGGCGGTGCTGGCCACGCTGCATTACCCCGGCCTGACGCGCGTCCTGGATTATTTCATCGAGGGCAACAACGAGTACCTGGTGATGGACTTTGTGCAGGGCCAGAGCCTTGCGGACGTGCTCAAGGCTTTTGGCAAGCCGGGCTTGCCGGAGGAACAGGCGCTCGGTTGGGCGCGGCAATTGCTCGACACGCTGGAATACATTCACAGCCATAGCGTGATTCACCGTGACGTCAAGCCGGCCAACATCCGCCTGACGCTGGATGAGCGTGTGGTGCTGGTGGACTTTGGGTTGGTCAAGCTGTGGGACCCGCGCAACCCGGAGACGATGCTGGCGCTGCGCGGCGCGGGCACGCCGCAGTACGCGCCGCCGGAGCAATTGGATCACACCTTCGGTCATACGGACGCGCGCTCGGATGTCTACTCGCTCGGCGCGACGCTTTATGCGCTGCTCACCGGCCGAGTTCCGCCGCTGGTGACGGACCGCATCTTGAAGAACGCCCCGGTGCCGCCGCTGCGCTCCATCGTTCCGAGCATTTCGCCCCCGGTGGACGAGGCCGTGCTCAAGGCGCTTCAACTCTGGCCGCAGCAGCGCTTCCAGTCCGCGGCAGAGATGCGCCAAGCCATCGGCAGGCGACCTGTTCCGCATTTACAGGCTGCGCCAGCGCGACCTGTTGCGCCTCCACAGGCGGCTGTGCGCCCCTCGCCTCCTCACGTGCCTCAGCCTCCACCTGCGCCCGCGCCGGCTCGTTCGAGCGTTCCAGCTTGGGTGTGGGTGCTGATCGGCGCAGTCGTCCTCGGTGTGTTGTGCGCGCTGGCGTCCGTCGGCGCGTTGATTGTGCTGGCGCCCCGGTGATACCGTATTCCGCATTGCGTGACGGGACACGGAATGCGCAATAGGAGAAAAAATTATGAACCTTGAAAACCCCCGAACACGACGACTGCTCATTGCGCTCAGCATCGTCAGCCTGGTCATCCTGTTGGCCGCCGGAGGCACGCTATGGTATCTGACGCGGACGCCGGCCCGGCCCACTCCGCCGGTTGCGGGCGGGTCGCCTCCGCCGGCGATCCTCACGCCGCCTGCTTCGCTGGATGAATTGGCTGCGCGCTATCCGCAAATCGCCGCGCTGCTTCAGGACCCCTCGCTCGCTTCGGCGTACAAGGACTTTATGCTGGCCTATCAGCAGGGAGGCATCCAGGCCGCCGAAGATATGGCGCGCGAGCGCGGCTTGCTCGACAAGAAGCGCAATGTCCGCATCACGCTGGTGGTTGATAGTCCCGAAAACGCCCCGGCGGTAGCAGCCGAGTTGGAAAAATTCGGTATCGTCATCGAAGGCACGTACCGCGAGCTGATTGACATTGCCGTGCCGATGCCGCTCATCGAGCAGTTTGCCAAGACGGATGACCCAGGCAAGCTGTTCGCGCAGCTTGGCGGGATGAAGCACATCATCAAGCTGCGGATGCCGATGCCGAATCGCGTCCAGCAAGGAGCGCAGTCCACCGAAGGCGTGAGCACGACGGGCGCGGCGGCCTGGCACCAGGCCGGCTTTACGGGCAAAGGCGTCAAAATCGGCGTGCTCGATTTGGGCTTTGACGGCTACAAGAATCTGCTCGGCAAAACGCTGCCGGACGCGGAGCGCGTCACGGTCAAGTCGTTCACGCGCGGGCAAGAGGCTGACCAGACCGGCGAGGTGCATGGCGCGGCGTGCGCCGAGATTATCCATGCTATGGCCCCCGATGCGGAGCTTTATCTGGCGCAATACAACGGCAGCGACACCGGCATGGGCCGCGGGGTCGAATGGCTGGTGAGCCAGGGCGTCCACATCATCTCGCATTCCGCCAACGGGTTGGTGGGGCCGATGGACGGCACCGGCTGGTCGGCGCAGGTGGTGGACGAGGTGGCCGCCAAAGGCATCTTGTGGGTGAACTCGAGCGGCAACTATGCCACCGAGCATTATCGCTTTACTTTCAACGATCAAAAGGGCGATGGCAAGCACGTCTTTCCCGATGGCTCGCAAGCGTTGCTTTATAATCCACCTTCAGAAGATGCGCGCATCATTTTGAACTGGAACGATTGGGGCCGTGATGCCAAGGAGGATTACGACCTCTATCTTTACGACGCGAACGGCAAGCTGGTGGTGGCGTCCGAAGAATCGCAGCAGGGTCAGCCCGGCGACCGGCCTGTCGAGGGCTTTCGGCTGGACAAGCCAAAACAGAAATCATATTATATTGTCATTGTCGCCAAGCGAATCACGCGGCCGGCTGTGTTCAACCTGTTTGCGCTGGATGGACGCCTGGGCCAATATACCGTCGAATACAGCCTGGGCACGCCGGGCGATGCGCGCGGCTCGCTGACGGTCGGCGCGATTGCCTGGCGCAACAGCAAGCTCGAATCGTTCAGCTCGCAAGGCCCGACTGCCGATAACCGGCTCAAGCCGGAAATCACTGCGCCGGATGGCGTGACGACGCAATCGTATCGCCCGCGCGTCTTTAACGGCACGTCGGCTTCGACGCCACACGTGGCGGGCGCGGCGGCGCTGGTGCTGAGCCGCTTTCCCAATCTCAAAGCGCCTGAGGTGATGGCGTTCCTCACATCGAGCGTGGTGGACATGGGCCCCAGCGGCCCGGATGCGGCTTATGGTCATGGCCGCTTGCAGCTCCTGCCGCCGGACAAGGCGCAGCCGCAGCCGGGCAAGTCTCAACCGCCGGTCGTCGTGACCGCGCAGCCCGTCCCCGTGCAGCCCGAGCCGGGGAAAGAGCCGGGCGCTGCCGCAGCCGTCAGCGTGTTGGCGTGCTTGAGCGTGCTGGTGTGCGGTGGATCGTGTGGCAGCCTGGGCGGATTAATGTTGTTGGTGTTCCTGGCGCGCCCCAAGCCTCGACCGGTCCCGGTGATGGGGCCGACGCCGGGTGTTTCGCTCGGCCCGGCGATTCAGCCCGGCTTGCGCCCGCAGCCGCCGGCGCCGCCGCCCATGGCCGCGCCCGCGCTCGTCGGCGCATCCGGCCAGCGCATCACGCTACGCATGGGCAAGAGCTTTGTCGGGCGCGCGCCTGAAAACGAGATCCACCTCGACGACCCGCAAATCTCGCGCCGCCACGCCGAAATCACGTGGGATGGCGTGCGCTGCGCGGTAACGGACTTGAGCAGCCGGAACGGGACGTTCGTCAACGGCAAGCGGCTGACGCCCAACTGGCCCGAGACGCTGCGCCCCGGCGACCGCGTGTCGTTCGGCACGGCGAGTGTGTGGACGGTGGCGGCGGGGTAGGGGGGAGCTTGGGCGAGGACGCCGGGATGTGCAATCCGTGAGAAAAAGAACTGCTCACGGCATCCCCGCGACCTTGTGGGGCAAGCCTGTTGGTCGAGAATTTTGTGACTGCTCAGCCTGGATTGCCAAATCCAGGCCGGATATTGCCTGGCGCACTGCCGGATTTGGCAATCCGGAAGGAGCGGCTGAGCAATTACAGAATTTTACAGGATAGATAGGATGCACAGTACAAGATTTTCCTTGATTCTGTCCTTTGTATCCTGTACATCCTATAGAGCCGTAGGTCACGCTTCAAGCGTGACCTACAATTCTAATCCGGCAGCACGTTGAGCAACCTTGAGCCTGGGTTTGTCAACCCAAGCTGGCGGCGATTGGATCATGCTGATTTCATGGTCTCAGACCTGACGGGTCCCGTAAACCCGTCAGGTCTATCACTACGTTCCCTCGATGGCTGGGCCAAATTCGGTATTGACATCTATCACAAGTGTTCGTATAATGTAAGCAATCCATTTAGTGGAGGTGGATGGTCGTAGGCCATCGAGAGAGCGCCCGCGTAGGGCGCTTTTCTTTTCTCACGGCAACAGCTTCTTGCCGTACCCTTCAATCTGTCCTGTCAGTCTCTTCCGATCATATTTGCTCTGGCACAGTATGGCGCAGATTTGGTTGCCGAAAATATCTCGGTCGTCCACGATCAACTGGTGCTCAAACAGCACTTCACGGCGCGATGGGTGAGCAATCAAGTCGGCAAGCTGTAATCCGGCGATGTTGGCGTTCTTGGGTTTGTTGACCATTCCCTTGCGGTGAAAGATGACTGGCACATCAGGATCGCGCTGAAAGAACTCGCGCTTGAGATGGTCCATCTCTGGCTGGAGCACACGCAGAGTGTAATCGGATTCCAGGATGACGCCCGTCAGCGAGAGGAATCGCTGGTTCGGATCATCTGCGTGGGTCAGATCGTGGGTACCCACTTCGTCAATGTAGATGCGATAGAGCGCCATCGCTTTTACTCCGCTCGACGGTTTATCATTCCAATTGTATCAGTCCGATAAAAGCGGGGCTCGCTTACGGCCGGCCAGGGTTGGTCAAGGACGTAGCGCAACTGGAACCGGCGCGGGCAGTCGAGATAGTCTTGCAGGCTGGATTGGGTGAAAGAGAAGGAATCAGGCAGGGTCATGGTGTGATCTTCCTAAAATGGAGATTCCTCTACCACTGTCCTTTCAAGCTTTTGGCATTCATATTCCCACAATTCTCTGATTGCATGCTCCTGAGAAAGCAAAAGCATCGCAGCTTGGTAGGCCTTTTCGGCAGCAACCTGCAAATCGCTTTCTGTAACAATTCTCACGACGCTTGTACAAGGTTTGGCTCTTGATTCGTCACCAATGTTCTTGCTACCCAAAACAACGAGACTTTCGTGAGTTTCTGATATAGCAATCTCATTCTTCGAATCCAGGTAACACTCAAACAAATTTCCCTGCACGACGATCATTGGAAATGCTATGCTGCAGTAGATAGAAAACGTACCTGGGCCGAAACCGGTGTCATTCATACGCTCATAGTCTTGAATGATTTCCTGATGACTTCTCTCTACTCCAATATCATGTGCCTCGACGCAGTTACTTGCATTGTGGCTGTATATGCACTATCTTTTGCATCTGGATTTCCCAGAGCCTGAACTACACTGTAACCCACACTCTTTGGCATACGGAAGAAGTCAAAATCAACGCTGTCACGCGGCAAAGTGGATAGAATCCTGGCGAGGAGACGGCCCTGTAGACCTTTCTGGGTTTTCCATTCATACACGTTGTATTTGTCGTGCAGGATTCTGGAGAAGTAGAAAAGGGGATCGAGACGTCTTGAAGATGTAAAGATCACCCAAGGTTTGTCCTGCGAGTATTTGCATTCTATAAACAGTGTTATCGAGGCATCGATCCCATCAATTTGGCGATGAAGCGAGGCAACTACATCTATCTCGCGAAGTTCGTCTGACCCAGGATCCAAGTATCTTTGAGACTGAGACACTTCAAACCCAGCTTGCTCAAAAGTCTGCGCCACTTTCATTTCCAGAGAGTAACCCTGTTTCTTGAGCCAGCCTAATACTTTAGACGGCAAAACTTCAGAACCACCATTTGGCATTGTGGCTTCTAACCTACGAGTCTCTTGAGTGCCCTGTGAGATACGTATACAACGCCAGGAACGGCGCGGCGGCCTGCTTGGGCGCGTTCTCGAATCCGCCCACGTTCCAGGTGA
>CAYHAR010000138.1:0-10017 GCA_964354595.1 uncultured Anaerolineae bacterium
AACTGGCGCAAATGCTCGGCGCATCGGGCGAAGGCGCGGTGCAAAGCGCGCAAGAAATCCTGGCCACCGTGGCCCACGAAAAGGATAGCGGGTGATCAACCGCGAGTACGGGAACCTCTTGCCTGTGACAAGCGTCTCTAGATTGCAGTGAATCATTAGAAAGAGGTATCCCATGCAAAAGCTGAAAGCGTTTAGCGTTATAGTGTTGGCTTTGCTGCTGGCCGCTTGTGCTCAAGAAGTTGCCCTGGTGGCGCCGACTGTTGCCTCTCCCCTCTCTACCACATCACCGCTTTCGACGCCCACTCCCCCGGCAGCGAAAAAGCCAAGCCTCCCCACCGACGCCGTGATCGTTTACCAGCGGAGTGGAGGCCTGGCCGGACGCACGGAAGAGTGGACGATCTATGCCGACGGCCGGGTGGTGAGTGGCGACGGGCGAACAGGCCAGTTGTCGCCGCAAGAGGTTGCAAATCTGGTACGGCAGATTGAAGCAGCCGGGTTCGGTGGTTGGCGCGATACCTATGGGTCGCCAGCTGCTTGCTGCGACCGGTTCACCTACAACCTCACGGTCCGCTTGGCCGGGCAGACCAAAATGGTGACAACTATAGACGCAGCGTCGGAAGAGCCGGCAACGCTGAGGACAATCCTGGGCCAGGTAACTCAACTGGTAGCCAAAGCCACCGGCAAATGAGCTAGCTCAGATCTACTCTCTGACAAGTTGATTGTCATCACAGACAGATCGAGGGAGCAGGCCTGTTGCCTGCTCCCTCTCTATCCAAACTCGCTCCCTGCGCTGGTAGCAGCTTTGGTGACACTCTTACCGTGGCAGCGTTATCATCCTCGGGAATTCCACAACACGGCCGTTACCAGAATAAGATACCGTGCTACCCATCCCCGCACACGCTGGGGCGGTGCATTTGCGCAACACGATGTCGTCCACATAGCCCCCTTCTGCATAGTTCGCCATGCTATCACTGTAGAACTCGAGCATAATCCATACATCGGACTGACCCATCAGATTGCCTAGAGTGGGAACGTTGCTCAGATCCAGAACCCGGTCAATCCAGTCACCTGTGGCCCCCGAAGTACATATCCCATAGAAATTGACGCCGTTGATCGAAGCTCCACGGCAGACAAAATCCCAGTCCGACTCGCTATTCAGCCAGAGTTTGAAACTCAGGTCTGCGGCCGTAGCGCTGGTCAGGCCGAACGGGCCATAGACCATTATGGAATCGGCGTTGTTGGGATAGCTAACGCCGCAGCCTAGCAAAGCGCCGTTAGCTCCACCGCCGACCGCCCAGCCGCTGTAACTGCCTGCATAGGGTCGACAGTTTCGCTTGGCCCAATAGTATTCTCCATTCGTCAGCCCGTCGTCGTCATAAACAATCCATGTTGTTCCGGGGAAAGAACCTTCAAAGTCCTCGGTGTTAATGGTGGTCCAGCTAGGCGGCCCGACGGTGATCGTGACCGATTGAATATTGCTCCAGCCACTGGTGCCCCCCAAGTTGCTCGCCTGCGCCCGGTAATAGTACGTCCCGGTCACATGGTTGCTGGCCGACCAGGATGTTGCGGAGCCAGCGTATTGCGTCGTCGGGCTGGAAAAGCCTGCATTGTCGTCCTCTTGTAAGGTATAGGAAGTAGCCCCGCTCACCGCGCTCCAGGTCACGCCATAGTCCCCGTCATTATCCGAATTACTGATCGAGTTCAAGACAGGAGCAGCAGGAGGTGGCGGGAGCACGCACGTATAGATACGCACGTCGTCAATGAACCAGCCGTATCTGCTACCATCAGTGTCGGTGCCAATCCGGTAGCGGAAACGCACCATTTGACCGGCCAGCGAACTCAGGTCAAGGCGGCTGGAGATGTAACCACTGCTGATATCCACAAAAGCCGACCGACCTGCCAGCGGGTTATCGTAATAAGTCGTGATGGAATCATCATAACCGTTAACACTAAAGAGTGATCCAGCATCGTTCCAAGAAGCCCCACCATTTGTGCTGTACTCAAGCACGCCACCATCACACTTGCGGCTCTGGTACACCTCGAAATAGTAAGCGTGGTTGAAATGCAGGTAGGGCTGGCTGCCAGACGGCAAGGCGACATCTGAGGTCATGCGAATGTATGAATCGGATCTGGAACTTTGATCGTTCCCCCATATACTATACAGGCCGCTTGTAGCGTAAGTACTATCGGGATAGTGCCATGTATTGGGTCCGATCATTGTTCCCATTGTCCATTTGCCGCTGGAAGTGTTTTCCATGTTGTCGAAAAAGAGATCGTTGTTCACATACCCGGTCGAGCAGACGGGCGCATGAGTCGCCGCACAATAGCTCGGTTGCTGGCTCATCTCGGTAGCATCCAACGCTTTTTTCACTTGCTGGCAATCGGCAACGGTAATGCCTGTCTGCCGATACTTTCTCATGATCATCGGGAGGTAGACAGTATAGGCCGAGGTGTAACGGATAGAGTCACTCGAGATAACAGCCTGCGCGGTTGTCGAGGCCGCCTGGTCAATCAAATCGGTACAGGCTTGTTGCAGGGCATCATATAGATCATTATAGTCGGAGCCCGATGTCAGCAACTCGGTCTGTGCTTCGTAGAATACCTTGGCCGTTTTGGTAATGCCGATCCCCGCGACCGTATAACCGTTGAATGTGCCGCCGTCCGTGATGAGATAGGCTGCCTTGTTTCCCACGCCGCTGTTGGTATGCACCCCGCCATTGTCACTTGTGCCGCAGGCATAGTAGTAGCTGGTCATCCGGTCCGGGTCGCCCTTGTTCGGAGGGTCCTTCATATTGCGATTGTAGCCATTGGGAAGATCCTCTCCATGCAGCCAACGAGCCGACGCGCTATCGTCGCCATGAGTGTTGTGGGTCAGATCCACGAACTCGCCCCAGATATCGGAAAAGGCCTCGTTGATGGCGCCGGACTGCATATAGTAAAAGAGCTGTGACTCGTAGTCGGTCACGCCGTGGGTCATTTCGTGGGCCACCACATCATCGCCCAAATAGTTTCCACCGAACACGAGCTGGCCATTGCTCCACATGGCATTGTTCCACGGGGAGGAAGAGGAACAGGAGCTATTTGGGCAGTAGCGCACCGTGGCGACGATTTGCGAGCCAGCACCGTCAACGCCGCCCCGGCCATGATAGCGGGAGTAATAGTCATAGACATCGCCGATGAAATCGTAAACCCAGTCTACATCATGGATACCAGTTGCGCCTTGCCCCTCTATGCGCACTGGCCCGTTGCCCGGCAGGCCATAGCCAGAATTATTTTGATTGTCGTAGACTCGGCGGTATAGCGAAGTGTCAACCTGATTAAAGTGCAACACGATAAAACCATGCTGGGCATCCACGAGCACGAGTTCTCTGAACGGAAGAAGTTCAACCGGTTGCACTTGTATCCGCCAGCCCAGCGAGGTGATGCGCGGCCCCGGAGCGCCAATCAAGGCAGGATCATAGATCCACAGTTCTGGCTCTGTGGTCGTCAAAGTCTCCACACTGTATTGATAGTTCTTGGCAACCGTCTCAAGGGCTTGTTGCCTGGCTTGCTCCTTACTGATAGTTGGCACAGTGTTGACTTGGAGGTCAGGCGACACTTCGCCGTTGGCCGACATCACATTCTTCCCACTATCCATCCGCACGATCAACTCGCCGCCGAGTACCGGAACGCCCTTGTAGGCCTGCTGGAAGCGCACGATGGATCTCCCATTATCGGCCACGCGGGCGCGCATCACTGCGAGTTCCTTCGCCTGGTCGGTCAGACCAAAGAGTTGGCCATAAGAACCCAGAAAGGCCCGCGCCGCCTGTTCGGGTTGAATGTCGGCCGGCAACGTGCCTAATCGCGGGATGGGGCGTTCAGGGTCAGTGCTGATAAAGCGCACCTTGCCCGTCCCGGCGTGATAAGAGATGTGCATTTTGCCTTCGGTGACCTGTTCCAATTGATCAACGAGGGACTGGTCTGTTGGCGGGGGCGGCGTCCAGGTCGGGAGTGACTGTGGCCCATTCGCAGAAGCTGTCAAGGTCAGAGTGAGGGTCATAACCAGAGCGAGAGTCAAGTGTAAGGCCAACTGTTTCATTTGCATGAGGCACCTCCCTAAAGAGCAAATGGTTGATTAGGCATACAGCCACAATCGGAAACGGTAGGCGACTCACCGGGGCAGGTCAATCGCCGTCACATGATCACAACAAAGGAGGAGAATACAGAAACAGTATTATGATTCTGTTGAAAAACGCAGTCCGGTGGGAGGTTGTACCCTATTTGTGCCGAATTCCCACCTTGCTGGTGGAGAACCAGGCCAAGAATCCGACACAAATAGGTGCATAAGTGGGGGAGCGTTTGAGAAATTCAACAGAATCATTATGCCCGTTGCACAGCAAACCTCAGCCGCCATGGCATGAGGCACAAATTATGGATTGACTAGAGTGTAGCACAAAACAGAGAAGCAAGTCAAGGGGTTGTGGAAGCAATTTCTGCCCAATTTTCGATAGACAAGGAGGCCGGCCCAGTATCAGGGCGGCCTCCATCCTACATTCTAACCAATTACTAACCAAATACCGATTTGTGCGAGGCAGCACGGGGGTGCCGTATATCCACTGAGCTTTGAGCACTTTTATTTGATCACAATCTGCACCTGCCCCGTCATCCCCGGACGCAGCGCCAGGTCCGTCGCGTCCAGGTCAATGCGAACCGCGAACGTCGCCGCATCGCCCACCGGCTGACCCGCCAGCGGCGCGATAGCCGCGACCGTGCCTGTGAGCTTGGCATCAGGATACGTCTTGAGTGTGAGGTTAACCTTCTGCCCCATCGCCACGCGGCCCAGGTCGCGCTCGCTCAGGTTATTCGTCACAAATTGCAGATGACTGATGTCCACCATCGTCATGACCGGCGCGCCGCCCACCTGCGAGCCGGGCGCAATGTCCACCGTGGCGATCATGGCATCCCACGGCGCCTTTAGCTCGACATTCGCCAGGTCCATCTGCGCGCGCGTCAACGCGGTTTCGTTGAGAAGCACCTGCAGCTCGGCCTGCTTTACCGGGTCGCCGTTCTTGACCGAGTTGTAACTCGAAAGCGCCGAAAGATAATTCTGCTGCGCCATGGCCAGACCGCGTTGCGCCGAGCTGAGCTGATTTTGAGCGTCCTGCGTGATTTGCAGCATCCGGTTGTGGGCGCTGGCCGCGCGCGCGCCAGCCGTTTCGTAATCTTCACGGCGCTTTTCGCTGCCGGGCCGCTCGTTGAGCCGTATATAGGCGCCATCCAACTCGCCGCCCCAATAGTCAGCCCAGAACTTGGCTTCGCGCACGTCCCCCGTGACGTCGGAGCGCAACAGCGTGGACGAATAGACTCCTTGCGCGTTGATCACTCCCAACCGCGCCGCCTCGACACCTCTCCACGCGGCGCCCAAATCCGTGCCGGACTCTTTGGCCCGCTTGGCTCTGTCCAAATCAAAACGCGATTGCTCCAGCCGCGCAGTCGCATCACGCACGGCATTTTGAAGCGTGAGCGTATCCAACCGCGCCAACACCTGGCCGGCCTTGACCGTCTCGCCAGGACGCACGAGCACTTCGGTGACGCGCCCGGCCACCTGAAAGCTCAGCCCCAGCGCGGGCCGCAGCGAGACGACCGTCCCATCGGCGTTGACGACGGTCTCGATGACCGCCGTCGCTTCAGGCGTCGCCGCCACAGTCGGCGCGGGCGTGGCGGGCGGCTTGGGCGGCGCGCAACTGATGAGCGAGACAAGGATGAGAATGCACATTCCCAAGATTGAAAATCTGCAAAGCATGTTACTCCTTTGGTCAACCAGTCAACCCGGCACCGATTGACTGATCACTGACTACTGATCACTGATCCCTACAACGCCTCACGAATGATCTTGACTGCCTTTTGGACCAGCACTGCGCGCGAGGCCAGCGCCGCCGAGATGATGCTGGCGACGACGACGAGCGCCACGGTCAATGGCGCAACCACCGTATCCACTGCGAACGTCATAGGCTGTTCCATCGTCACCGAAGTCGAATACTGGTCGAAATAGCCCAAAAGCGCTCCGGCGGTGACGCCGGCCAGCACTGCGCTCACACTCATCACCGCGGCTTCCAGGATGAACGTTATGAGCAAGTGACTGTTGGGGCTACCCACGGCCTTCATCATCCCGATCTCTAGCCGGCGGCTGTTGACGGCGACGTAAATCACCGCAAACACACCAAAGATTGCCGTGACGAACGAGATGACCGTGAGCACGACCATAAAGACCTGAGCCTGCTGGAACTGTTGCTTGTACAGGCGAATGTCCTCTTCCGTCACCGAGACGACCATCTTGTCCTTGAGCGTAAAGGTCGTGCGCAGCGCCTTGCCGACTTCTTCCACCTTGGCGCCCGGCGCGACGGTCGCCAGAAAGCGCATCAACACCGCCTGGTTGGGATCGGGCTTGCCCTGCACCGGATCGTTGGCGAGCTCGCGGAACGTATCGAGCGAGACCAGCGCCGAGCTGGCGCCACTGCGAGCCGTCTGCTGGTTGCGCCCGATCTCGTTGAAAAAGCCCGGCATCTTGCGCCCGATGCCCACCACGCGCATCTCGATGATGTGATCCAACCCCCGGCCCGTGACGCGGACGGTTCCGTTCAGCGGGACATTAAAGTGCTGCGCCAGCCCTTCCGAGATGATGACGGTGTTCTTTTCCGCCAAGATGCGATCCAATGCCTCTGGCCCGCTGCCCAGGAACTCGACCCGGTTGGGATAGACGATGCCATTCAAGCTGCCCGTCAGGCCATAGAAATTGACATTCGCGCTGCGGACATCTACCATATCCGAGGTCTTGGCGCGATACGAATACGTCAGGCCAGCGACGCGCCCCACGCCGGGCGAGGCCTTGAATTCATCCACTTTTTGGGACTTTAGTCGCAACGATTCGGGCGAGACGCGCGGCCCCATCTCGAACACAAAGCCGCCCATCATCATGCCCGTGCTCACCCTGGCATTGATCGGCGCGCCATTCATCATCTCGACCTGATTCGTCAGGTTTGCGCCGCTGACCGCCATCTCGGTCGCCAGGAACACGGGCAGCGTCGCCGAAAGCACAATCATCAGCGAGATCCACGTGTTACGCTCCTTGCCGCGCTTGACGTAGCGGTTGACAAAGAACGCGCGCTTGGGCGCGATCCAGTTCAGGAGCGCCAGCAACAAACGCTCGAACGGGACGGACAGCACCGAAAACATCATCGCCACGCCGATCACCATAGTCAATAACGAGCCAAAGAGCAGCACCGAGATCAACGTGACGTCGCCGAACGTAAAGGCATACTGGAAACCAAAGCCCATGACCACCCAGACGAGCGTCAGCGACAGGCCGATGCCAAAGATGCGGCCCGAGGGTCGCCGCTCGCGGAACTTGGCAATATCGTCCAGGCCGATGTTATCCGCCGCGCCGGGGTTGATCGCGTGCATGACTTTGGTCGCCGAAGCCTGCTGCGCCGGCATCAGCGCGCTGATGCCCAACACGAGCATCGCCATCAGCACCGGCGGAACGATCGTCCCCGCCGAAACAGACGGCTGGAACGATGTGCCGCCCAATTCGTTGAGGCTCTGGAAAATCTGCGGCGCAAAGACAAAGTTGTTGAGCAAGATGCCCGCGACGACGCCGATGCCCGCGCCCAACGCGCCCAGGATACAGACTTCGACGACCACCATGCCGAACAGGCGGCGGCGCGTCGCGCCGAGGATGCGCAGAACCGCCATGTCGCGGCGGTTTTCAATCACATTGTTTTGGATGAGCGTGCGGACGAGCAGGCCGACGATGCCCAGCGCCATCAAGCCGTACACGTTGATGAGCGCCTGCTGCATGGCAAACATCTGCTGGCTGCTGTCGAGCGATTTGACCTTGCCCAGGTCGTAGCTGTAATCGTCGCCCAACGCCGCCTGCACTTTTTCCGCATACTGCCGCGCCTGAAAGACGGCCACCTGTGGATTCGTCGTGGCGTAGGTGGCGGGATTCCACTTGACGAGCAATTGTTGCGAGCGGCCCTTGAGGCCCGTCCACTCTTGCACGAACTTTAGATCAGCGATCACGGCGTTCTGCGTGTCCGACGACAACAAGCCCTGCTGCGTCACGATCCCCACGACGGTCACCACCGTATGCGCGCGCGACGAGCTGGCGCCCGCGCTGCCTGCGTACCCTTCGCGGCGAGGCACGGGCAGCGTGTAATACAGATCGAACGAGTCGCCCACCTCGAGATCAAACGAGCCGGCCGTCCCCTGCAAGATCACCACACGTCCCGGCCCGATGTCGAGTGTGCCCGAGATGGCCTTCATCATGCCCAGCTTGTCGTTCCGCAAGTCGAGCGCGAGAAAAGTGACAGTGCCATTGCGTGAGCCGTGCGTAATATCCGCCATCCCGCGAAAGCGCGGGACGACCGCTTCCGCGCTGGGAACCGCCTGGCGCACGATGGCCGTCGTCTGATCCACGGCGATGAATTGATCGCCGGCGATCTCGGTCTTGCTCAGCGCCAGGTCATACCCGCCCATGCGCTGCGCGATCTGCTCGACCGAGAATTGCCGCTGGGTATCCACCACGGCGCTGAGCGTCACCACCATGCCGACCGCAAAGATCAGCGCAAACAGGATGAGCAACGTGCGCACCTTGCGGCGGCGAAAACTGCGGAGAATGTACTTGAGCGTCATTTCATTTCTTTCCGCGATCTACAATCAACTTGCCTTCGGTGCTGAGCACAAGACCGTCCGTGCCTGCGGCGACCACCGCGCCCATGCCGTTGCAATCATCAGAGACGATCTTGCCATCGCGCAGTTGGATGCATCGGTGGGCGTATTTGGACATGCGCGGGTCGTGCGTGACGTAGACGACCGTCGTGCCGCGCTCGCGACTGAGCTTGGTGACCAGCTCCATGATCTCAAAGCCGGTGGTGCTATCGAGGTCGCCGGTCATCTCGTCGCCGACGAGAATCGCCGGGTCGTTCGCCATCGCGCGCGCGATGGCGACGCGCTGCTGCTGGCCGCCGGACAGCTCGCTGGGATAGTGATGCGCGCGGTCAGCCAGCCCCACCATGGCGATCAATTCCTTGACGCGCTTTTTGCGCTCGCCGTTTTTCATCCCGGCCAGCACCATCGGCACTTCGACGTTCTCTTCGGCGGTGAAATTGCCCAGCAGGTTATAGGCCTGAAAGACAAAGCCCATCTTGCGCAAACGCATCCGGGCCAGCGCTTCTTCGTGGAGCGCAACGACGTTCTCGCCGTCCACGACGACGTGACCGCGGCTGGGGCTATCCAGCCCGCCCAGGATGTTGAGCAGCGTCGTCTTGCCGGAGCCGGATGGCCCCATCAAGCAAACGATCTCGCCGCGCGCTACACACAGCGACACTCCGCGCAACGCCTCGACGGCTTCTCTGCCCATGATGTACGATTTGTGGATGCTTTCCACGCAGATAATCGGTTCTTCAGACATACTCTGCTTTTCTCCCTCAACACACCGTTGGGCACTCTAAGTACGACAAGTCCTAACGGTGACGGTCGTCCTTCACGCAGCGTAGCAAAAATTCCTGTGTGATTCTACCCCATCTCCCCGACCGGCGCTTGACCGGAGGCGGACAGTTCCATCCCTACATACTACGCGCCAGGCGCACAAAAGTTGCGCCGCGCGCAAAAAACGGCGCAAGGATACCACCATCCGACTGAATTGCAAGCCCCGCTTGATGTAAACACCACTCATCGCCCGTCTGTGACAAAGGCGCGTCTTTTATGCTATCAAGCTCATGTCACGCCAGTATGACGAACTTGTCGAATCCGCCACAAGATACCAGGATTGCGCTTTTCTGTCATCAGCGGAATGATGGATTCCGGCGCAACAAAAAACCCTCTCCAACGAGCATTGCATCTACAGCATTTGTTGTAAGCAATCGCTCGAGGCGACCGCCTCCGAAATGGTGTTATAATAAGTCCCGCCAGTGATTTGGCCCCACTGCCGGATAGGGCAGCAGGAGCAAGCTGAATGGCCGAGGGAAATCTGATGTT
>CAYHAR010000139.1:0-4022 GCA_964354595.1 uncultured Anaerolineae bacterium
CTTGCGCCTTGTTGTATTTCGTGCCACCGGGGTCCGCGCCCACGACAAGATAACTCGTTTTCTTGCTGACGCTATCCGTCACCTTGCCGCCGTGCGATTTGATGAATGCCGCCGCTTCCTCGCGGCTCATCGTCGGCAGCGTCCCGGTGACGACGAACGTCTTGCCCGCCAATGCCCCCTGCCCTTGCGGCGCAGCCTTTTTCGCTTCACGGACGTGCACGCCGGCTTTTCCCAGCCGGGCGACGAGTTTTTGATTCGGCTTGTGGCTGAACCATTCGACGATGCTCTGCGCCGTCACCGGGCCGATGCCTTCAATCGTCTGCAATTGATCCACATCGGCGGCGGCCAGCTCGTCGAGCGAGGAGAAATGCTGCGTCAGCAGCTCGGCCACTGTCGAGCCGACGCCGGGGATGCCCAGCGCCAGGAGGACGCGCGTCACCGGCTGAGACTTGCTGGCGGCGATGGCGTTCAAAAGATTAGTCGCCTTTTTTTCCGCAAAGCCTTCCAGCTCGAGCAACTCTTCAGGCGTGATCGAGTACAGGTCGGCCACGTCGCCCACCAGCCCCTCGTCAATGAGCTGGTTGACGATTTTCTCGCCCAGCCCTTCCATGTCCATAGCGTAGACGAAATGCTCGACCTGGCGGTCCACCCGGCCGGGGCACTCGCGGTTGGGGCAAGCGAGCGCGACCACGCCTTCTTGCCGCGTGACGGGCGTCTCGCAAAACGGGCAGCGCGTCGGCGCGTGAATCACCTGCTCCTTGCCCACGCGCAAATCCGTCACCGGCCCGACGACGTAAGGGATCACGTCGCCGCGCCGGACGACCGTCACCGTATCGCCCACGCGAATATCTTTGCGCGCAATGTCGTCAAAATTGTGCAGCGTCGCCCGCTCGACAATGACGCCGCCGATCTCGACCGGCTCCAAGAGCGCCACCGGATTGATCGTGCCGGTGCGCCCGACATTGAACTCGACGCTCTTGAGTTTCGTCGTCGCTTCGCGCGCGGGGAATTTGAGCGCGAGCTGCCCGCGCGGGTCTTTGGCCACCACGCCGAGCGCCTCTTGCGCGCCCAGGTCGTCCAGCTTGATGACCATGCCATCCGCTTCGAACGGCAGGCTGTCGCGCTTGTCAATCCACGACTCACAGTACGCGATGGCCTCGTCGAGCGATTCAAAACGGCGGATCACACCCTGCGCCGTCGGAAAACCCATCGTCTGAAGATAATCGAGCAACTCCCATTGCGTGCGCGGCTCTCCCCTCTCCCGTTCCACGGGGGAGGGGGTTAGGGGGTGGGGGGCAAACTCGACAATCTGATAACACAGAATCGAAAGCGGGCGGCTGGCTGTGATCTTGGGGTCGAGCTGGCGCAGGCTGCCCGCCGCCGCGTTGCGCGGATTGGCGAACGTCTTTTCGCCAGCCGCGGCGAGTTCCTCATTCAGCTTTTCAAACGCGGCGATGGGTAGGTACGCTTCGCCTCTCACAACCAAAGTGGAGGGTGGAGAGTGGAGAGTAGAGCGCTCTTTTCTCTCCACTCTCCACTCTCCACTCTCTACAGGAATCCGCAGCGGAATGGCGCGCACCGTCCGCAGATTCGGCGTAATGTCCTCCCCCACCTCGCCGTCGCCGCGCGTCGCACCCTGGACGAGCGCGCCATCGCGATAGTGCAGCACGACCGTCAGCCCGTCAATCTTGGGCTCGACGACGAACGCGACGGGCGCGCCCCCCGAAGGGGGCAGCAGCTTGCGGATGCGCTCCCACCACGCGCGCACGCCGTCGGCGTTGAACGCATTCGCCAGGCTGAGGATGGGACGCGGGTGGCGGACTTTTGAGAATTTCTCCGAGGGCTGCCCGCCGACGCGCTGCGTGGGGCTATCGGGCGTGACCAGCTCCGGGCGCTCGGCCTCCAACTGGCGCAGCTCGGCCACCAGTTGATCGTATTGCGCGTCGCTGACGAGGGGCGAGTCGAGGACGTGATAGCGATAGTTGTGGAGGTTGATCTGCTGGCGGAGCTCGGCGATGCGCGTTTTCACATCGGCCATCGTTCACCTCCAAAAGTGAAACGACTCTACTGCAAAAAGCCTTTTTCACCGCAAAGGCGCAAAGGACGCAAAGAATTTCAACATAAAACTTGGCGTTCTTGGCGGTTCAAATTCGAGTTCTTTCAGTAGAGTCGTGAAACGTGAAACGTCAAAAGATGACGTTTGACGTTTCACGGGGTGGTCAAGACGAGATAGTCCCCGGCCGCCCAGCCAATGTCATTCGGGTTGTTTCGGTCTTGCAGCTTCCACCACTTTAGTCCATCAACGTCCCTGGGGCCGTCTACCACGCGCAGCACGACGCCTTCGGGCAGATACTTTAAGCGCTCGGCCTGCAGGCCAGGCTCTCTGCGAAAGCTCAACCCCTGCGGGCCGGCGGCGGCCACTTTGACAAAGGCGCCGATGGCGATGATGCCGGGCGTGGGCGAGACGGTCGGCTGCGGCGTGGGAGTGACCGTCGGCGTGGCCGTCACGGCCGGTGTGCGTGTGGGAATGACCGGCGGCAGAGTCGGCGTCGCAAAGACGATGGCCGCGCTGCCGGGTCGCGCTTTGAGCAGCGACTGTCCGCCGAGCGCGCAAAACAGCGCGGCGGCGATGATGATGCTGAACAGCAGCAGCCATTCGTGCCAGGCCAGCTCGCTTTCGCCGGGCCGGGGAATCGGTGTGACTTTGAAGCCAGATCGTTGTTCGCTCATGATGCCTCTACCAGTGTGCCGTCAGAACGGGCCGGATTCTAACCCGACTGGGCGTATCGGTCAAGTCTCTTGCCGGCCCATAAAAGTCAAGGGGCCTGTCCGCCTGCGCCTTTCCGGCATAGACGGGTAATACTTTTCGCCTCGCAAGACGGCGTCGCGTGCAGCCAACAATTCTTCAAACTCGAAAGGCTTGCAGACGTAACCGGCGATTCCAAGCCGCTGGGCCTCTGGGTAGACCATCTGCGATGGCAAGACGGTCAACACAATCACGGGCACGTTTTGCACCGTCGGCATGGTTTTGAGCCGTCGAAAGACCTCGTAGCCGTGCAAATCCGGCATCATCAAGTCCAGGATCACCAGCTGTGGGGGTTCTCGCTCGGCCAAGGCCAGGCCTTTCTCTCCGCCGCGCGCGAACGTGACCTGGTCGTTGCGCTCGTGGGACAGCAAGAGACACAGCATGTCTTCCATCTCGCCCATGTCGTCAATGACCAGCACTCGGCAACCTTGCGTTTTGTCCATGTCCTCTCCTGACGCGGCCTGCGCCAGCTTGGACGGCGAGCCAGCGCGGTCGGGCAATGCGTGCAGGTTGAATTGGCTTATGCTTTGCGCGCCGCCCAGATCATCTCGCGGCTATCCTCGTCAAAGGGCCGGCGGTCAAAGCCACCATACAACGTTTCGACGGCGAACCCGGATCGCGCCAACAAGTGCTCGGTCTCGTAACGATACATCCAGCGCAGCTTGAGCGGCTTGTAGTAGCGGCGCACCACCAGGCCGTTTTCATCCACCTCGTCGTAGGTGAACACGTTTTCGATGAGCTGCTCGTTGATGCGATAGTGGCGGCTGTCCCACATCATGATCCGGTGGCCGGTCTGGGGGGCCAGGAATTCCTTAAAGCGCGTCAACGGCTCGCCGACCTCGCCGGAGCGCGCGGCGATCAGGCTGATATTGGGCACAAAGATATTAAAGATCAAACGACCCGTGTCGCTCAGGTGCTCGCGGATCGTCGCCAGCGCCTGGAGCTGATCTTGCACCGTCAGCAGCAGCAAGAACGAGCGGAACGGGATCGTGATCAGCTCAAAGCGTTCCGACAACTGGAAAACGCGCATGTCGCCCGCCAGCAGCCGGACGCGCGCGGCGACCTCGGGCGAGTAGACGGCCAACTTTTCCTGGCAGCGAGTGAGCATGGCGCGCGACGAATCCAGGCCGGTGATGAGCGCGCCCGCTTCGGCGCACGGCAAGAGCACGCGGCCTGTGCCGCACGCCAGCTCTAACACCGGCCCCTTGGCCTGGCG
>CAYHAR010000139.1:4122-5670 GCA_964354595.1 uncultured Anaerolineae bacterium
GGCCACCACAGCGCGCCTTCCGCTTGCTTGCCGTCGCCCGTGACGAGCAACCGCGTCCCATCCGGCACGAGCTTGACCGTTTCGGCCTGGGTGCTGGGCAAAGAGCGGATGCGGAGACTGAGGCCCTGCGTGCCATTGACCCGCACATAGCGCGTGACACTGGACCATGGAACGGACGCGCGCGGAGTTTCAGTCACGGCGACCGGCGTCGGCCACGGCTCCCGCGTGACGGTGACGAGGGCGACCGTCGGCCACACGGCCGCCGGCGGCGTCCTCAACGCATACGCCAACGAGCCGCCTCCGCCCGCGAGCGCAACCATGGCCAACAGCAAGAGGCTGGCGACCGACCACCAGGGCCATTCGGCGCGGGCGCGGGTGCGCCGAGTGCGCGGCGAAGGCTGCGTCTTGTCTGATGGAATCGGTCGGATTCTCAACTCTTCGCCCCGGCGCGGACGTGCGTGCGCGGGTTGTGTCTTGTCAGTGGGAATTGGCTCTGAGCCGGTCGGTGGCGTCATGGGCGGCATGTCTGCACCGAAACGTCGTCGAGATACATGGCGGTCACGCCGCCTCCGCCTTTATTCACCACACCCAGGCGAAGGCTGAGCGTGCCGGTGAAGGTTGAGAGATCAACTGTGGTCTCAGTCCAGGCCTGCTCGTTCGATGCGCGCGTCCAAATGATCGTCGTCGCACTGATCGGGTTGGGGCCAATCGAGACGTACTGATAATCTCGGCTGTCGCTCGAAATCGGATACCGCCAAAAGGTCAACGTCGTCTGCTTCGCCTCTGGCAGAATCGTGATGGTCTGCTGAATGGACGAATAAACGGTATAGGTCGGCGCATTGTCCGTCGCCGTGTAGCCGATGAGCAAGCTGGCAAGGCCGCTGTGAACCGGCGAGATCGCATAACTCGGCTGGACGCCGGAAAGACTGTACCACACACTCTGCGTCTCAAATCCGCCGTTGACAATTTGCTCCTGGCATCGCGTCGCCGAGCCATCGCGCGCAATGATCGGCATATAGATCAAACAGAGTTTCGTCGCAAACGTCGCCGCCTCCGGCCACTCTGACACATTGCCGGCTGCATCGAAAGCGCGAACGGACCAGGTATGTGTCCCGACGGGCAGAGCGGCAAGAGTCAACGACGTCCGCGCCGTCACGTAGAGCTCGCCATCCACGAGCACATTGTACCCCGCTACGCCGTTTGCATCAAGGCTGGGCGAAAAGACCAGTGTCACCGTCAAGCTCGTCACGGTGACGCCCAGCGTCGGCGTGAGCGGAACTGGCGCGGTCGGCGAGATAGTGTCCATCGTAAAACTGACGACGGCCTTTTGCGTGCTGGAAAGCCCAGAGCTATTCCACGCGCGCGCCCAGATCGCATACGGCCCGTCGTCGAGCGAGAGGGTCGGCGTAAATGCCCACGTGGCGCCGCCCGTAGCCGAAAGCCACGTCTCACTCGTCACCCAGCTCGCGCCGGTGAGGAACCGCAGCGGCGCGGTGATTTGAACGACCGCCACGTCCACGTGATCCACCTGGACATAGTCACCCACCG
>CAYHAR010000139.1:5770-8085 GCA_964354595.1 uncultured Anaerolineae bacterium
TCACGCTCGGCTTGCGTCAGCGCGACCTCGCTTGTCCCTGTGGGAATCGGCGCAGGGGTTTGCTCTTGTCCGGCGATCCAATCCACGATGTCATACGCGCTCAATGCAACGTCGCCGCGATCCACCGCTCCGCGCACCGCGCTATCGAACGGCAGCGTGATGGCTGCGCCGTGCTGAATCACATAGCTCTGATCGTTCATCTGCGCCGGCCAGATGCGCAAGTTGGGGCAGTTGGCCGAAGGCGTGTCGCAGCGCAAGACATCCATCCACCGGTCAATCCGCTCGTAGCCATTGACGATCAGCACAGACGCGGGGCCGCTGCTGGCGACGCGCGCCGCCGCAATGGGCGTGGGGAATGATTCGCCGCCGCTGTTGGTCGCCGCGACGCGGACGAACACCAGTTGATCGGTTAAAAGCCCGGCGAGCGTGAACGCTGTTCCCGCAACGGGCGCGCCGGCATCCCAGCTAAAGCCATCCGTGCTCGTGTACACGCGATAGCCGGTCGCCGCGTCGCCGAGCAAGCCCGTCGTATCGGTGGGCGAAGGCCGCCAGGAAATCATCACTTGCCCCGGCCCGGTGTTGCGAACGCTAAAGTTTCGCGGCGGCTCGGGCAGAATAGCGAGTGGTATAGATTGCGTCTCTGAAAAATATCGCACGATGCCCTTGTACATCGCCCGCGCAGTCAACTGGGCAAAGCGCGGATCCTTGAGCGCGTCGGCATCGTCCGCCTGATCGTGAAACGCAATCTCGAACAGCGCGCCGGGCATGGTCGAAAGCAAACGGACTTCGCCCAGGTTGGCTTGCTTCATTCCACGATCCATCCAGGCCGAATCCCATCCGGCGCGGATGTCGGCGACGAGCGCGGAATGGACCCAGTATTGCAGTTGATCGCTGCCGGGCGTAAAGCCGTCGTTGTAGATATAGCTTTCCGTTCCGCGCACGCTGCCGTTATAACCGTTCGAGTGCCACGAAAGGTACACCGAATCCTCGCTCAGCTCGCGCTCCCATTCGGCATAGCGCGGGCGCGCAGTCACGTCCTGGCACAACTCGGTTGTCCCGGGACCATAGTAATCCACGCAGCCCTCCGGCGCATAGACGGAGGCGGGCGCGCCTTGGTACTCGGCCCAATAGCGCGCGGCTTGTTCCCAACGCGGCTTGCCACTGGGGCTGTGCACGTGACCCGTTCCCGTCCCGCCGCCCACGCGCACCGAGTCGGCGATGACGTATGCGCCCGGCACGTCAGAGTGATTGGTGAGAATGACTTGGCCGGGCGCGTTGGCGGCAAAGGGAAACGCGCCGATGGCGCGCCACGTGTTGCCGTGCATCTGCTGGTTCACGCGCACCTCGGTTGTGCCGCCCGCGTGCGCGACAAAGAATTGCGCGTCCGGCGCGCGCGTCAACGCCCCCGGCGTGACGTACCAGACGCGAACGATATAGACGCCGGAAACTGCCGGCGTGAACGTCCAGGTCGCCGTGGCCGTCGCGCCCGACATCACGGTGTTGGTATAGTGACAAGTCCCCGAATAGCCGGTCGTGGTGCTGTTGCCCCAAACACCAGTCGCGGAATAACCGGGCTGATCGGCAGCGACGATCATCTCTTGCGCGCTCATGTCGTGCTCGCGCGCCGGCCACACGTCGGCACCGGCGTTCCGCAAGTATTGGACGAGGTACTGATTGACCACCTCGGCGTTGTTCATATCTTCGATGATTTGATAACTGCCCTGAGCATAGCGCTGAGTCTGCCAGCTTTTAGAGTCGTGCCAATACCACCCGTGCCCGGCGCTCAGATAAACCGCCTTGCCTGCCAGCGCGCCGGTCGAATATCGAGTGTCGAGTGTCGAAGGTCGAGTGATAGCGGCTTTAGACTTGCGAGTTAGTGGCGGCTCGAACAGGAAATACGAGAGTGGTTTGAACGCGCCCGCAGGATCGCGCGGGTCTTGCGCCAGCACATTGAACTTGAGACTTTTAACGGGATACAGCGTCTTGATAATTTGCTCGTTGATCTCTTCAGAGATCAGCGGATCAAAGCCGCCCGCGAAACCGCCGCGCAAAAACGATTCCGGCAACACCAGCTTGACGGTGACGGCGTCGCCACGCACGGCCACGTCGGCCAGTTGCGCGCCCGAGGGCAATGCGCTGCGGAGGCCCAATGCGCGCTCAGCCGCGGAAGGTCCGTCCACGAGCGCCTGCATCAACACGCGGGCCTGCTCATCAGGCGAGCCGACCGCCTGCGCGCCGAGGCGATCCAAGCACGTCAGTTGGTGATCGCGGTAAAAGCACACTGACGAGTGACGAGTGACGAGTGACGAGTGGAA
>CAYHAR010000139.1:8185-9972 GCA_964354595.1 uncultured Anaerolineae bacterium
TCCCAGTCGAGGTCGGCCCCGTCGCGCTCGCCGATCAAGCGGCCTGACGGGTGCGCGATGACGTCTACGTGCGGATGGCGAATCGCGGCGAGCATCCGCGCGGTGAATTTTTCGCGCTCTTGTCGCAAGCCGGTGTGAAGCGCGGCGACCACCATGTCGAGGGAGGCCAGCACGTCGTCGGAAAAATCCAGCGAGCCATCCGCGCGGACTTCGACCTCGGCTCCCTGCAAAACGCGGATTCCGGTCAGGCGAGCGTTCACCGCGTCAATCTCCTGGCGCTGTTGCCTCAGCCGTTCCGGCGTCAGCCCACCCGCCACGCCGAGCGATTGAGTGTGGTCGGTGATAAGGATGTAGCGATAGCCGCGCGCCAGGGCCGCGCGCGCCATCTCTTCGACGGATGCTTTGCCATCGCTCCAGGTCGTGTGCATCTGCAAATCGCCGAGAATGTCATCGGCTGTGATCAGTGGAGGAATCTCGCGGTCAAACTCGCCGCGATCTTGGCGCAGCTCCGGCGGAATGTAGGGCACGCCCAACGCGCGATAGACCTCGGCTTCCTCCGCGCACAAGATTTCGCCATGCAATGGCGTGCCGCCCTTTTCGCGCGTGATAGCATACTCGTTCAGGCTCAGCCCCTTTTTCTGCGCGATTTCGCGCAAGTGGACATTGTGCGCTTGCGAGCCGGTAAAATATTGCAGCCCGGTGCCCCACCGCTTTGGCTCGAGCACACGCAAGTCGGCCTGCGCGCCGTTCTGCAGGCGCACGCTGGATTTGGTCGGCCCGCGCGCAATGATCTCGGCCACCATCGGCAGCGCGACGAAACGCTCCATCACCGGCGCGGCCTCCTCGGCGGCGACGAGGAAATCGAGATCGCCAATCGTTTCTTGCATCCGGCGCAGGCTGCCCGCCGTGGTCGCGCGCAAGACGTTGGGGACTCTGATCAGCTCGCGGAGGATGGCCTGCGAAAGCGGAAACGCCAGGCCCAACGGCATTCGGGTCTGGGACGCGCGCCGCTTGAACGCCTCGACGTTGGCAAGGATTTTCGCCTCGGATTTAGCGCCCATGCCCGGCAGATTTTTCAGCTTGCCTTCGCGCGCCGCCGTCTCCAACTCGGCAATGCTGGCAGCGCCGAGTTCCTTCCAAAACAGCCGGGCCTTGCGCGGGCCGACGTCTTGCACGCGCAGCAGCTCGACGACGCCAGCGGGCACCTCGGCGCGCGCGCGGTCGAGCAAGTCAAAGGTGCCGGTCGTCAACAGCGCATCGAGCTTTTCGGCGATGGCTTGGCCCACGCCGGGGATCGAGCGGAGCTGGCCTGCGCACTGTAGCTCGTTAATATCGCGGCCCAGGTTGGCAATGTTTTCCGCCGCGCGGCGATACGCCAGGACCTTGTAAATCACCTCGCCCTGGATTTCCAGCATATCCGCGAGCGAGTTGAGGACTTGGGCCACTTGCGAGTTATTCATGGGCTTGTTCTCTTGGCGTATAACGTGAAATAACTTGCCGGAAAACTTGCCGCCAAGACACGAGTTTTATACTTGATTTCTTTGCGGCCTTTGCGTCTTTGCGGTGAGAAAAAGACTTGCAATGGAATCGTGAAACGTGGTGCGTGAGTCTGCCTTCACATATCACTCGTGTTTCGTTCCGTCCGGCATGATCGCGCCGGCGAGCTTGGCCCCGGTCAGCTCGGCCATGTCGAGGTTCGCGCCGTTGAGCTTGGCTTCGCGCAAATTGGCGCGGCTCAGATCGGCCAGGCTAAAGTTGGCCTTGCGCGCGTCCACCATCGTCAGGTT
>CAYHAR010000140.1:0-9765 GCA_964354595.1 uncultured Anaerolineae bacterium
TTATCCACTATTAAGGGCCCTCTCCTGCGAGATTCGGTTGACACTGCCGAGCGCATGGGATACAATGCCGCCGGATTCCTGCACAATCCATCCATTGTACGTTCATAATTCCTAAATAATCGTGTGCCATAATCTCGTTCATAATCAAATCCTGTGAAGGAGGAAAAATGAACGGGAGAATCGTATGGAGAGTGTTGCTCGCGCTGGTCGTGATCGCGGGCGTGGCAGGTGTCGGCGTTTACGCCTACAATATGGGCATCGCGCAAGGGTTGGCCTCAAGTGACAAGTTGGTCGCACCGCCAACGGGCGCAGCGCCGTATCCATATCTGGGTGGGCCGTTTTTCTATCATCGGCCATTCGGCCTGGGGTTTCTGGGCTGTCTATTCCCACTGCTGCTTGGGCTACTCGTGATCGCCCTACTGCGTGCGATCTTGTGGCGAGGCCGCCCTGGCTGTGGGCACGTGGGACATCACGGCCCCTGGGACAAAGGTGTGCCGCCCATGTTTGAGGAATGGCATCGTAAGATGCACGAGCCTCAAGCGGCGGACAAGTAATCCGGCAGTAACCGGGGCGCGGCATAGCTGCGCCCCGGCCCTCATCACACAAGATGAAAACCATCCTCGTCGTGGACGACGAAAAAAAGATTGTCCAGGTCGCACGCGATTACCTCGAGCACGGGGGGTTCTCTGTGTTAGCCGCCTACGACGGCGCCTCCGCGCTGGCCAGTGCGCGCCACTCCAAGCCCGACCTGATCGTGCTCGACCTGGGCCTGCCTGATGTGGATGGGCTGGATGTGACGCGCAAGCTGCGCCAGGATTCGAGCGTGCCCATCATCATGTTAACGGCGCGTGGCGAAGAAACAGACAAGCTCGTCGGTCTCGAGCTGGGCGCGGATGATTACATCACCAAGCCGTTCAGCCCCAAAGAACTCGTCGCCCGTGTCCGCGCCGTGCTGCGCCGCGCCGACACCTCACAGGCCAACGCGAGGGCAGATATCATCCGCGCCGCCGATATAACGCTTGACGTCCCTCGGCTGCGCGCGACAGTGGGCGAACGTCCTATAGATCTGACGCCGACCGAGTTTCAATTGTTGGCGACGCTGGCGCGCCAGCCTGGACGGCTCTTTACCCGCGCGCAACTGCTCGACGCACTTCATGGCATCGCGTTCGAGTCGTACGAGCGCGCGATTGATGTGCATATCAAAAACATCCGTCACAAGATCGAGCCGGACCCGCACAAGCCTCGCTATCTCCTGATGGTGTACGGCGTGGGCTATAAATTCGCAGACGAATAGGAAATCAGGCTTGCTCGCTCCCCCTGTGCAGGGGGCCAAGGGTCGCGTGGCTGCCGAAGCGAGTCCAGCGGGAACATTCAGATAGCATAAGGACACGGTCAATCGCGATGCGTCCTCACTTTCCACGCAAGCCTCCACCCTGGTGGCCCTCTGATGAGCACTGGCCGCCTGCCGGTGCGCCGAACATGCGCGACTGGCGCGGCCATCGGGGGCGTTTCTTTTGGCGCATCGGCTGCCTGCTGGTGCTCTTGTCCCTCTTTGCCTGCGGCGGGCTTGCAACGTTTCTCTGGTTGCTCGGCGCGATTGATGCCCCAAGCAGTGTCTTTCATATGGGAGGCCCGTTCAGAATCATTGTGCCCGTTCTAGTCATCGCTGGTTTGGTTCTAGCGGGACGAGCGTTAAGGCATGTAGCAGTGCCCATTGGCGATGTGATGGAAGCTACGGAGCGTGTTGCAAAGGGCGATTATTCAGTCCGCATAGAAGAACGCGGCCCGCGCGAGACGCGCTCGCTCGCTCGCGCCTTTAATTCGATGGTCGTCCGTTTACAGGCGGACGACGAACAGCGTCGCAATCTACTCGCCGATGTCACGCACGAGCTACGGACGCCCCTCACGGTGATTCAGGGTAATCTGGAAGGGCTCCTCGACGGCATCTATCCTCGCGACAATGCGCATCTTGAGCCAATCTTGGAAGAGACGCACGTCCTTTCGCGTTTGGTTGACGACCTGCGGACGTTGGCGCTAGCAGAAAGTGGCGCGCTCAAACTGCAAAAAGAGCCGATTGACCTGGCGATGTTGGTGAGCGAGACCCTTGCGTCTTTTCAGATGCAAGCCGACAAGGCGGGAGTAGCAGTGGACGCAGACGCCGAGCCCGGCCTGGTGCTTGAGGTGGATCCCGAACGTATACGGCAGGTGTTGGAAAACCTGATCGCCAACGCGCTACGTTACACGCCGCACGGAGGAACGATGAGTGTCAGGTGTGCCACGGAGGGCACGCACATTGTGGTTTCCGTCCGCGATACCGGAGCAGGGATTCCGCCCGATGAACTGCCCTATATCTTTGACCGTTTCTACAAATCGCGGGATTCGCGCGGCACCGGCCTGGGGCTGGCCATCGCCAAGAACCTGGTGGGCGCACACGGCGGTGAGATTTCGGCGCAAAGCAGTGTGGGCCAAGGGACAACCATCCGCTTCACCCTCCCTTCATGAGTAATCTGCTTGGAGCATCATACGAGTTGCCTGACCTTGAGGCCATACGTGAGTTTCTGCCGCTGCGCCTCACTGGGGTGACCATCGCATCGGTCGAGGTGCGGCAGCCGCTGGTCGTGCGCAACTTGTTCGGCGGCAAGTTAGACGATCTCCTGATAGGCCGTCGCCTCGCGTCGCCTCGGTCGGCGCGCTCCTGGAGACGGGCTTTTCTGGACGAGACAATGGCGATCTCGGACATGGCAAAGACGCCATTTGCGATGAGGAGCAAGATAATGACCAGAGCTTCCCAGAGCACGTCGAACCCTTTCCCTTCCCAAGCATTGCGTTGCAAGAAACGAGTCTCACAAGTGAGTTCAATTCTAACACACCGCGAACACATGTGAAGGGAGTATATCAGCGCGTGTGCACGCAAAGGTTGCGTGCACACATCAACGCCGATTCACGGTTCGACAGCAAGAACTCTATTGGGTGGACAGCCTTTGCTCTTCTGGCGGTTTCATCGCGCGGAAGCTGAAATAGAGCGTCAGGTCATACACAATCTTGATCCCGCCCGAAAGAAAGAACGGCACGCTGATGAGCGAAGCGCTGAGCAATGCGCCCGCAATGGAGGGCGACAACGCCGCGCCGATGGAGCGCGCGATCGTCGTCACGCCCGAAGCCGCTGACCGCTCGTCGGGATCAACCATCGCCATCGTGTACGATTGGCGAGTGGGCACGTCCATCTGCGAAATGCTGAACCGCAGGAACAGCATGGCAATCGCCAGCGGCAGATTCGGCATCAGCGGCACGAGCATCAACAGGATGTTGCTTGGAATATGAGTGACCACCATCGTGTTGATAAGGCCGATGCGCGCGGCCACTCGCGCCGCCAGCAGCGCCGAGATGCCGGCGAAGACGTTCGCGCCGAAAAAGATGCTGCCCAGCACCGCCGGTTCGACGCCGAAGCGAACGTGAAACCAGTAGGCGACCAGGCTCTGCACGACGAATCCGCCCGCAAAAGCATCCAGCGCAAACAGCCCGCTCAATTTGAGCACGATGCCGCGCGAATGGTGCAGGCCGAGACGGCTCGGGGTGACAGCGGGCTGGGGCGAGGTGGTGACTTCGATGGCGGACGACAGTCGGTTGAATAACAACGCCAAGGCCACGCCGAACAGGGCATAGCCGATCACGATAGCGCGATAGCTTTCCAGCGGCGTGCTGCCTGCGGCCTGCAATCCTTGCGCCAGCGAGCCGCCGACCAAGGCACCCGTCGCGGTGGCGAACGAGCCGACGAGGTTGTACCAGGCAAACGTGCGCGTGCGCTGATCGTCCGGCACAATCTGCGAAAGCGCTGCCTGCTCAATGGAAAGAAATGGGCCGATCTCATTGCCGCTGGGGCTGAGCACGCCGACGATGGCCGCCACGATCAGCAGCACGATGCTGCCGCTGACCGCAAACACAATGCCCGCCAGTAGCATCAGTCCCGCGCCCAACAGCAACATGCGTTTCCGCCCGATTCGATCCGCCGAGGTGGCGATCCACAGCGAGATGCCCGCGTCGCCGATCAGCGTGAACGTGAACAGCGCGCCGATCTGCGTCGTGGTCAGGCCGACTTGTTCCAGGTACAGCGCCAGCACGATGGACAAGAAGCCGTAGGCGAACAGCCGCATGAGGCGCGTGGTAAAAAGCAGACGGCCATCCGCCGTCAAGAAACGCACAAAGGAAAGTTCAGGAGCAAGTGTCATAGGACTCTACCCTGGTCCATATAGATCGCCGCGCGATGCGTCTGCGGCAGAAAGGCATATATCTTGTTTCGCTCCGCGTCGAAGGCGATGGTGTGCGCGCCCTTTTCAGTTATCACAGTTTCGATTTGTCGCATCGCTTCGGTGTCGAATACGTCTATCACGCCAGGATCACCGATGGCGACATACAGATGCTTGAGCGCAGCGTTGAAGAAAACCACATCGGGCACGCCGCTGATGTCTTGTTCATCCAGCACACGACCCGTGTCTGCCGCTAGCGTGACCAGTTTTTTGCCATCGCACGCGCAGAACAGGCGCCGCCGCCCCACATCGAGATCGAGGCCGTGCGGGCCGGCGACAGGCACGTCAAACATGCGCGCGACCTGTGTGGGCCGGCTGGCCTCGATTATCGCCATCTGCGCCGGTTCCATGATGTTCACGTAAAAGGCGTTGGACTGTGGATCAAAGATCGTCCATCGTGTGCGTCCCGGTAATGGGACGCTGGCGAGCATGGTTTGCTTCGTCACGTCCACGATGGAAACCGTGAATGATCCTAGAATCGCCGGATCGCCGACATTGGCGGCCAGCAAGAGATTGCGCGATGGATCACACGACAACCCATTCGGGCGGACGCCAACGCCGACCTTGACGAGACTGGCTTCGTCGTCGGGCGAAAAGATGCCGACTGAGTTCTCGCCGCGATTCGAGGTAAAGACGAGATTGCGTTCGTCGGACACGAGCGCGCCAGCCACGCCAGTCAGGCTCGGAATCGAATGTAGATAACGGTCACTGGCGCAGTCAATCACGTCGAGCGCGTCGTTGATCGTATGGGCCACGTACAGACGCGCGCTGGCGCTGTGAATCGCCGCGTGATCAAAGCCGCCTGACTTGACATTCGGTGGCAACTCAATGTAGCCCAAATGCTTCAGAGTCATCTTTCACCTCGCAGCTATTTCAGTTCATCCACGACTCCCCAAAGGATGGTAGTGGGCACGAAGACACACAAAGAATTCTGGGGGGGCGTGTAAAATCGGATCACTGGTTTTTTGCCACTTGCAGGCGGCACCAGGCGTACAGCGCATCGTACACCTCGAATTGGTGCACCAGATTTTCCTCGTCTTCGGGATAGCGCAGGCTGTAACCGACGGCTATCGCCTCGAATCCACGCGCGATGGGATCAGTGTCAATGTCGGCTTCCACATCCGCTGCGTGAATGACCTTGGCCATTCGCAGCAGCGCGGGGTCCTTGAGTTCATACTTGGCGATGATGGACTCGAACGAGCAGCGGCCATCCGTGTGCCCTAGCTCCACGCCCGGCGCATCGAACGGGATCGCCCCGGTCTCGGCAACGACCTTGTCCACCTGGCTCTTGGGGACGAAAAGAAACTCGGCGTCATTGTCCACAAAACGTGTGATGAGCCAGGGACAAGCCACCCGGTCAACGTGGACGTGTGAACGAGTAAGCCACTTCATGATCAGACTCCTTTCTGCGAAACTTGTTTTTGATTGACAACGGCCAACATACGTTGGCCGCAATTCCCAGAGAGCGTATTACCGTCAAACCGCTTTCGATTTACGAGACGTACGTCGGGAGTTGGGTGTCAGCTTGCTGTATAAAGCATCAAACAGCGTGATCCCGCGTGCTTCCAGTTCCGCATCCGGCAGGCCTGACTTCCACCAGCCTTCCAGCACAGCATCTACCCCAATTGTTTCGGGACGAGTGTAGCGTTCATCCTGCAAGTCAATCTCGTGGACGATCTCGGCAATCGCACGCAAGGCCGGATCGTCGAGCCCGAACGCCAGCCGCATGGCCTCGAAGGTGCATAAATTCCCCTGATGTCCGAACTGCCCTTGCTCCATGTCAAAGGTGACCTCGTCCGGCTCGGTCTGCTCCGAATAGCGAATGACGGCTTCGGGGTTGATAAAGCGTCGGATGAGCCAGGCGCAGGCTAGGCGATCTACGTAGGGGCGCGGTCGAGTGACCCAACGCTTGTCTCGATATCCTTCAATGGACACTGATGGCATATCCTTGCCCTTGGCAATGGGGGGAGACAAGAGTTGCTCGATGGCTGACAGGCGTGACGCGACTCGCCGGCCTTCCGAGCACTCGAAATAGTCCACACGGGCGACGTCGGCATACTGACGGCGCAGCTTGGCCAGCTCGTTTCGCGCCTGAGAGGCGTCCTTTGACTTGGCTTTCTTGAGGGTCCCTTCGAGCCTGGCCGCCTGCACGCCAATCTCACCATAATCTTCGGTGCGGGCTGCGCAAAAGAGGTCGGCCAGTTGCTGGTCGGTCAGCCCTTCGAACCGCTCGACCCGCATCACCTGGGCTTCGCCCTTCGCCTTGCGAATCTCCTGGGCCAACCACTGAAAGGCTTCCAAGCACTCGTCTCGGTCGGGGAGCACCTGTGCGCCGCCGGCCACTGTGACTGCACCCAGCCGACGCAGACGTCGCCACACGGCGACGCGGGGGCTGGAGCGCGATTGGGTGGGAAGAGAATAAGTGAAGACAAGCCAGCTCATGAGTTACCTCCAGAGGAGAATTGTAACATATATTGCGTTTCTCTGCAATATATATTTCGTAATCTTTCTGCTTGTCCTCTTGGCGGTCCACCTCAGCCCGCGATTCCTCAAGTACCCAAATTCTGGGCCTGGTGATAGAATAGAATGTGCATCAGACTTACATTGGCCGGGCATCTCGACGGTCGGGAGGAGCCAGATGCCTCAACGCCGCCAGCGCGGAATTCCCGAATGGCCTGCATTGAGCCCGGTTCTGCACAAAAAGGAGTTCCCTATGGATTTCACAATCCCGGAGAATACGCAACGCATGATTCAGGTCGTCCGCGACTTTATCCGTCGGGAGGTCTATCCCCTGGAGCGCGATTTCCTCAATTCCAGCTTCCTCGACATGCTCCCGGTTCTCCAAGAAAAGCGAGAAATGGTCAAGGTGATGGGCCTGTGGGCTCCGCATGTCCCCGAGGAATATGGAGGACAGGGACTGAGCCTGGTCGAGTTTGCTCACATCGGCGAAGAACTGGGTCGCAGCCCGTTAGGTCACTACCTCTTTAACTGCCAGGCCCCGGATGTGGGCAACATGGAAATCTTGATCAAGTATGGGACCGACGGGCAAAAACAAAAATACCTCCGGCCGCTGATCCTGGGCGAGATTCGAAGCTGCTTTTCGATGACCGAGCCAGCCTATCCCGGCTCGAACCCCGTCTGGATGGGCACTACCGCCGTCAAAGATGGCGACGACTATGTCATCAACGGCGAAAAATGGTTCAGTTCGGGCGCGGATGGCGCAGCCTTTACGATTGTCATGGCCATCACTAACTCCGACGCTGAGAGCCCCTACCTGCAGGCGAGCATGATCATTGTCCCGACTGGCTCGTCCGGCTTTAAACTGGTGCGCAATACGTCAGTGATGGGCGGGCAGGGCAGCGACTATGCTAGTCATGGCGAAGTGCTCTTTGATCACTGTCGCGTCCCGCAGAACAACCGACTCGGACTGGAAGGGACCGGTTTCGTCATCGCGCAAGAACGGCTGGGGCCTGGACGTATCCACCATTGTATGCGGTGGATTGGCATCTGCGAGCGCGCCTTTGACCTGATGTGCGAGTGGGCGGCGAGACGCCACGTTGCGCCCGACAAGACGTTGGGCAGCCGGCAAATTGTCCAGGCGTGGATTGCCGAGAGCCGAGCAGAGATCAACGCGGCGCGGCTGATGGTCCTGCAGACCGCGTGGAAGATTGACCGGGAGGGCCAGTCTGGCGTGCGGGACGACATCTCGCTGATCAAGTTCTACGTGGCAGGCGTGCTGCAACGTGTCCTCGACCGGGCGATCCAGGCCCACGGTGCGATGGGCATGTCGGATAATCTGCCCCTAGCCTACTGGTACCGCCACGAGCGGGCTGCCCGCATCTATGACGGCCCGGACGAAGTGCACAAGCTCTCGGTGGCACGTCACATTCTACGGGGGTATGAGTAGATGGACATGCGCACAAACTGGATCGATGAACCGACCACAGTTCGGCCGGGTGAAGAACTCGACAAAGCCAGGTTGGCGGCCTATTTGCGCCAGCACATCCCCGACCTGGGTGGTTCCGCCGCGCTGGAGGTCAAGCAGTTCCCCAGCGGTCACTCCAACCTGACCTATCTGTTGCGCATTAGAGACCGGGAGCTTGTACTGCGGCGTCCGCCATTCGGCGCCCACATCAAAACAGCGCACGACATGCGGCGCGAGTATCACATCCTTTCGCACCTGGCCCATGCGTACGCCAAGATTCCCCGTGTGCTGGTTTACTGCGAAGACGAGTCGGTGCTGGGCGTTCCCTTTTATGTCATGGAGCGACTCAAGGGTATCATCCTGCGCGGGGCTGTGCCAAAAGGGCTGGAGCTTTCGCCAGAATTGATGCACGTGCTCTCGGAGAGGTTTGTGCATAATCTGGTTGAGATCCACCAGGTTGACTATGAGGCCGCCGGATTAGGTGATCTGGGCCGCCCGGCGGGTTATGTGAGGCGGCAGATCGAGGGTTGGACGCAACGTTACCACAACGCCCGCACTGATGACCTTGGCGATATTGAGCGTGTGGCTGCTTGGCTGGCCGAACACGTGCCCTCGGACGCGGACGCGGGTGGAGCGCTGATCCACAATGACTACAAGTACGATAACTTGGTGTTGGCCCCAGATGATCTCTCCAATATAATCGGCGTGCTGGACTGGGAGATGGCGACCATCGGCGACCCATTGATGGACCTCGGCACGACACTGGGCTACTGGGTTGATCCCAATGATCCGCCAGAGTTACAGGTGTTGCGTTTCGGTCTGACAACTTTGCCGGGCAACCTCAATCGCCGAGAGCTCGCGCAGTCTTATGCTCAACAAAGCGGGCGCAATATCTCGAACATTCTCTTTTATTACGTGTACGCCCTGCTCAAGATTGCCGTTATTGTCCAGCAGATCTATGCCCGTTACAAGGCCGGCTTTACCAGGGACGAGCGCTTTGCCACAATGATTCATGCGGTCCGAGTGCTTGGCGAGACGGCAATTGCGGCAATAGAAAAGGGGCGGATTGACGATCTGGCTGGCGCATGAGCCAACAGGGTACTGTCTAAAGTTGTCCTGACAACAAAAAAAGCCCCGCGATGTTGCCCGATGAAATCGGGACACCCGCCGGGGCAACGGCTCGCGCGACCGAAGCGAAGTGTGGATGGCGCGTGGCGACCCCAATACAGCATGTTGGACCACTTGCGGCAATCGCGGTCAGCCTGATTTGTTGTGAGAGCACCCCATGACCCTTGCGGCATCATCGGCTCTTGGTACTCTCACAGTTGATGCGGGATAATTCATGCTCCCTGCCCACATCTGCACTTGTGGTACACGCTTCGCGTGCGGCTGTATCATCGCACACTTCGCGCAGCGCAGATGCAAATATGCACAGTTGACCTTCACCCTTTCACACGTTGGTGGGAGAGAGGTCAATACCTGGTCTGGCTGATGTCGCGGTAGAGATCGCGGGAACGAACAACAAACAAGCCTACC
>CAYHAR010000141.1:0-9737 GCA_964354595.1 uncultured Anaerolineae bacterium
CTGGCGGCGTTGACGTATTTCCTATCCGACTTTTGGTTGCGGCGCTCTTAGCGCGTGCGCACATACCCTTCATTCCTCAATTCCTGCCAGCCTCTTCGCCAGCCGCGTCTTTTCCTCCAGGTCGGCCAGCCGCGTCAGCATGATCCTCTGCGCCTGCGGCGACCCGGCCCCGTGCATGGACTCGGTGAGAAAAGCGGCCGCCCCCGGCCCCAGCGTGAGATTCTCCACCAGCCGCAGCATCCGGCAGCGCTCCTCTGTCGTGTAGCGGTCCACGCTGTGTAGGTACTTTATCATATACGGTCCCACTTCGGGATGGGCCAGGTCCTTTTCTGAGGGCAGCGTGACGAGCAAGCCGCCTGCAATATCTTGCGCCAGTCGCGCAATCTCGTAGGGGAAACGCGTCACGTTGAGCTTGCACACGTTCGCCAGCAGCAGGTCGATCAGGTAGGTGCCCGAGGCCGTCGGTTTGCCTTCCGCCGAGCACGCGATGCCGCACGCATACATCGTCTCGTTGAGGTGGATCATCTCGACGATCTTGTCCTTGACGTGCGAGGCCTTGTCCGTGCCCTGGTACTGGGCCAGCGACTGCGGGGATTGGGTACCCACGCAAAGGCCTGATCCTGGTTGACGGATCGAACCAGCCCGATATCGGTGTCTGAGAAGGCGCGCACAAGTCTCGTCCTCTTGGTCATTGTTCCGCCAGAATCTGGTCACCGTTTTGAAAAACCTTGGCTGCCTATAGCCGATGAATAGAAGCGGCAAGCTCATGACGTAGCGGCGCATCTTGCTCGATGCGGGTCATAAGCTGTCTCCACTCTTGTACAAAGCGTTGGTAAAGCGGTGCGCTGCGGGCTGCGTGAGCTTGGGCCTGCTCGATGATTGTTCGCGGATCGCCGAAGCGGGCGACCAGATCAGGCGTGGCTTCCGCCTGAAGCGCAGACAGGGCATGCTCGATCAGGTTGCCTTGCAGCAAGGCGCCCGGGTAGGGATCGAGCCAGTCCGGCGCGACGTGGCCGTGCAGGCGCAGCTTTTCATGCTCGTAGATAAAGCGGAGCACATCCTCGCGCATACGTTGGTAAATGGGCGTGTCATAGTGTTTGGGCGGCAAGTGAAGGATGGTCAATTCCGCATCGAACCACCAGAGGATGTCCTGCAGCCGCGCGTTGATCAGGTAGTCAATGTCCTCGCCCCGTGTAATGCCCGGATCAAAAGGCACATGGGTAAACAGGTCGCGATGAAACACCATGTTGCCACCTAGCGCCATAGGGCTGTGCACGAGAGCGCCCCTGGCGCTGGTGAGGGTCCGCATGGCGTCGTTGATGTACCGCCCCTTGTCCCGCAAGAGGTTTCCGGTTGGCGGAGGCTCGGGGAGCAAGACACTCCCATCGGGCTGCAAGTACGGCCCGGCCAGACCCAACACCCGTTCGCCGTTGATTTCTTTACCAACAAAAGCGAGCGCCCGTTTCACGTAATCCGGCTCGATGCTCTCGTCGTCGTCCAGGGCCACAATGACCTGGGCGCCCATAATGTGCGGCGCGAGGAGCTGGAGATTGCGGATGCCACTGTAGCTGCCCAGGGAGAGCCCCTCGGTAGGCAACCCGGACGATTCCAGGGTCGCTTTCAGGCGCACCCACGTAGGCGCGTCGCAAGCGTAAATATCCAGGCGGTCGTGGTAGGGCGCTAGCAGCCTGTGCACGTGATCGGCCACGGCCTGACCTAACTCTGGATGAGCCAGGCCGGTGAGGACCAGCACACGAAAGGCCGGGCCACGCTGGCCGCACAAGTCATCTAGCAGGCGGGGCAACGTGCTGGCGCCATCCAGGGGAGTGGGGTGGTCGTAGGACGCTGTCTCTGGGCGACGGCTTTCGCTCGACGGCCATGTCCAATAGGTGGGGATGACAACGGTTGTGCCGTTCGCGGTCGAGTTCTTTGACATCTGACTACTTGCCCCCTTCGACTAGTTTTAAAAGTACCTGTTCGAGAATCTCTGCGCCCTTTTGGTAAGAGAACTTGTCTTCTACCAGCTTACGCGCGTTGCGGCTGATCCGCTCGTAGGTCTCGCTGTCCTTGAACAGTCTGATGGTCTGAGTGACAAAAGTATCCACGTCGTCGGCGAGGAGGATGTTGTTTCCGTCTTTAGCGGGGATCCCCTCCGCTCCAAGCAAAGTGGTCACCACCGGAATGCCCATTGCCATGGCTTCCAGATTCTTGCCGCGAAAGCCTCTTCCCAGCCGTATCGGTGCGACGAACACTTTTGCCTTTCCGAGGTACTCTCGCACGTCGTCCACCTGGCCGGTCACGACGATGTCTTGGTCAGCTTTTGCCGCTGCCAGAATGTCTAGAGTCGGGCCACGACCGATCACGTATAGTTTGATGCCGGGCAGCGCTCCCTTTATCTGCGGCCACATATCGCTGATAAAGTGCATCACCGCGTCCCGGTTCGGGTCGTGCGGGTAGTTGCCCAGGAATGCGACGCTGAACTCGCGTGTTTCCAACGGCGCTGGAACAAAAAAGTCTGTGTCAGTGCCATGCGGCACCACATCAATGTCGAGGTCGGGTCTGTGGGCTAGTAACCCCTCGCGTTCCTGCGGCGTCAACGTAATGACCTTGTCAACGTCCGCATACATGGCAAACTCGTATGCTTCCAGTCCACGCAGGTCGAGCATGGCTTGAAAACCCATGGGCGAGAGGACGCCATAGAAATCACGCACTCGCTTACGGGCAATGGTATAGCTTTCGTGACAAGAGATGACTCGCTTCGTGCGGGGGTTGAGGCCCACGTTCCTGTACAGGTATTGACCCATCACGAGGTACTCGGCAATGACCACGTCGTAGTTGGAGCGGCGCGTCATCGAGGCGACCGTCTCGCGCATCTGCTGCGATTTAGCGTTGCACATGTAAGGCGGCACTTTTGAGAAAAAGAAATCTCTGATCTTTTGCCACCGTCTCCGGGGTGGGAGATATGGCATCAGTTCGAGCTCGCTCACGTATGGCTCAAGCGTTGCCAGGTGTTGTTTGTCCTCCTCGCGCATGAACGAAGCAAGACCGATCTTGTGGTTGCGGGAAAGGTATTTGATGCGGTTATAGACAAGAATCGGCCCCCCAATGACCTTTCCGTGAGCTAGTTCCTTCGGCACAAACAGTATCTTCACAACGACGCCTCCTTGGTCTGTCTTGGCCCGCTCCGCACGCGTTGTTCACGCTTGCAGCAGCCGGCTGCGAAAAGCCCGCTACGGCGCAAAACGCCCTTCCAATTCTTTCACCTCTTGGTCCCGCCGGTGATAGCCGGTTTGCTCAATGATCTGTTTGGCTTTCGCCAGGCTCTCCCGCGCCTTGTCCTTTTCTCCGCACGCGAGGTACAGCCGCGCGTACGCCAGATGGCAATCCGCTTCAAACAGGCGCATCCCGCCGCGCGTGGCGATAGAGAACGCCTCATCCAAATCCCGCCGCGCCTTGTCCAGTTCGCCCATGCCCCGCCGCAATTCCGCGCGCTAATAAGCCGCGCGGCAAGTGATGCTGCGTTCCCGCCTGCCGCAAGCCGTCCACTGCGCGGTCGAGGTAGGTGATGCAGACCTTTAGGGTCTCCAAGACCCTAAAGGTCTCTTGCTGCGCCTGCAACGAGTGAGCGCGTCCGAGAGACAGATGGATCGTGGCAATATCCAACAAACTGACTCCCGTTACTCGATTTGCCCACTCCAACGTCTGACTCGCCCGGCTCTGCACCTCCGCGACCTTGCCCTGGCTCAACAGCAGGTCGCAGTACTGAAAGCCCTGCACGGAATAGAGGAGCGGGTACTCCCGTTGGCGTGCCTTTTGCATCTCTTCGGCCTCGCGAAAGGCGGCTTCGGCTTCTGCCAGTTGCCCCGCCTGGTGCATCGCATTGGCCAGCGTCGTTCGGTTGCCCATTCGCTGAAAAGCCTCGCCACTGCGGTCAGCCAGCTCGACGCTCTGCCGGGCGGCGTCGAGCGCGTGCTGCACGTCGCCGAGGGTCAGGTAGAGTTCGCTGAGGTTGCTGGCATTCCTAGCAGCGTTCTTCCAATTCTTTTGGGCAATTCGAGCCTCCAACGCCGCCTGCATCGGCTCGGCGGACTCGGCCAGCCGGCCGAGCGCGCACAGGTCATAGCCGGCTTCATTCAGGACAAACGCCTTCCAGCCTTCGTCCAGCCCATCCACCGGCTTGCGCCAGGGTGGGTCAAAAAAGTTGGATAGCACAGCCAGTTCAGCGCCCAGCGCGCCGAGCTTGTGCGTATTGAAAGACTCGTTTCCTCTTTGAATCCGCTTCCAGTACACCTCAATCAGCGCTTCCTGGTGGCGTCCCGCCTGGCAGCCGTGCGCCACCGCCGCATAGAGCGGTGCCATCTCTTGAATCGTATCAGGGCGTTCTTTGGCGCGCGACTTGTAGTATTCATACAGGCGGCTGTGCGCCTCGCGCCAGGCTTGGGGGTACTCGTGCGCAAGTTGCTGACCAAAATGCTCGCGCACGAGCGGGTGAGTGTCCAGGGTATCGGGATGATGCTTGCTCTCCGGCGCGATCAATCTGACGTGGCGTAACCTGCTCACGAGTTGCAGCCACCCGGCTTCGGACAAGCCCTGGATGTGCTCCGTCAGGTTGGGGATGGCGGGCGCCGCTCGCAGTGCGGCAATGGCCCCTCCCTCGGCGGGTCGGTCGAACAGGCCCAACATTCTCAGCAATTCCACTTCAGGTCCCTCGCCAAAACGGGCGGCCAGGGCCGCCATCACCCGGCGAGAATGTTTGCCCGCTGCCACCGGCACGGCCAAGTCCGGGATCTTGGCATTGGAAATGTAATGGCCTGGGAATTCGTGCACGAAAGCCGCCAACAGGTTCAGGGCCAGAGCATGCAGGCCAAAATCGCACGCGGCTTGTTCGAGTTCCGCGCCGGCGCCCTGCACAGCGCCCACCCGTAGCAGCGCCCGCCCTGCCTCGGCCGAGATCTGCTCCAGGTCTTGTTGGCGCGTCGTCTCCGAGAAGGGTGTCAGGTCGGCGACGGCTTGCCGCGTAGTGATGATGCACAAGCCCTGGTTCTGCCGCGCCAGTTCCGCCAGTAGAACGGCAAGCGCCGGGTCTTTTAATTTTCCACGCTCATAGTCGAGATACGATTGGAGTGGTTCCAGCCCATCGAGTATCAACAAGGTCTTGTCTCGCCGCACCAGGTCAGCCAGCCGCTGCCCCTTGTCCCACGCAGAGCCTTGCGTCGGGTCAGGGTCGCCAAACCAGGCCAATGCTTCAGAGATAAACAGGTCGGCCGAGGTCACCCTTTCGCCAGTGCCCTGACTGTAAAAGGACCAACCATAGACCCGGCGCGCGCCACGATAGTTGTCGGCGGCGAGATGCTCCAGCCACTTGTTGACTAGCGTGGATTTGCCTACGCCACCCCAGGCCACCAGGCTGACGATATGTGTTTCGCCAGACTCCCAGGCTTTATCCAGCAGCGCCAGTTCCTTTTGACGGCCAAAGAGTTCCGCGCCGGTTATGGGCAGGCGTCGGATGTCCACCTTCTCCGGGGGCGACCAGCGAGGAGGCGGCGGCGCGGGTGGTTGATAAGCCGGGTTGTCAACAATCGCGAAAATGCTTTCAGCCACCTCGGCAAAGGCCGTATCGCAATCGTCCTTGAAATCTCTGGAGACGGATTTGCCGTCGCGAGGCAACATCTGAATCGCTTTCAGCCAGGGGACAGCTTTCCAGGGGCAGGGCCGCAGGAGCACGGGAATCAGCTTCATCCCGTCGCGCGTGCGACGTTCTAGCAAGTAAGGGATTTCTTCCTTGACGCAAAAATCAGAGGCAAGATAGTCCGCCGAGATCAGGCAGACTGCGACCGCCGCCTGCTCCATGACATGTTTGATCTCGTCATACCATTCGGCGCCGGCATCAATCTGCCGGTCGTCCCAGATGGTGATGCGCCCGACCTGTTCCAGCACCTTCAGGTGGGGCCGAAGGCGGTTCTTCCACTCTTCGTCCTTGTGGCTGTAGCTGATAAAGACGGTGGGTTTGGTCATAACCTGCTCCCTGTAAGAGTCCGGCGCGCGATAAACAGAATCATCATATAGCATGACGGAAGACTCTGTTCACGACGCACAAATTGTATGCCCCGCGCTACAAAATGTCAAAAGCCCCTGGCATTGAGGAATACTTGGGGCCTCGTCTCACTTACGTCGAACGCCTAGCGCTTGACCAGCGGCAGGTATACTCGCTTGTCGAACACGGTGATGGTGAAAGGGTGTTGGTAGGTCTGCCCGGTGTATGTGACGACGAATCGCCACGTCCCGGTAAGGACATCTGTCCCGAATGTATAGTGCCAATACCAATAGGATGCCGCGTAATGAGGCGCGCTGCTGCTGTGCGTCCAAGTGTAATAGGTCGAGCCATCGGGTTCGTAGATGGCATACTGGCTCTGCTGGCCGGCCAGTTGGTCCCGATAAAAAGTCGTAAAATAGATCGTCTCTCCAGTAGGAAAAGTGGTCCGTTCGTTGCTGATTTCGGGATTGGGGCAGTCCGGAAAGACGGGAGGAGCAGCGCCGGTCATCAGTTTGTTGATGGCAGAATCGTAATAGGGACGCTGGTAAGCCCACCACGAGTCTGTGGTGTTGCAGTCCCCGTGATAGGGGTCAATCAAGTTGTTGACAGAATCGTGCAATTCAAAATGCAGGTGGGGCCCGGTCGAGTTCCCCGAGCTACCGACGACGCCGAGGTATTCGCCGGTCACAACCGTACTGCCGATCCCTTTGGGAGTTACCGTGCCGTTCTTCAGATGACCATACCAGGCGATGGATCCATCTCCATGCAGGACGTAAACGGCGTTCCAGGTGGCGTCGCCAAAACCACAGTTCCTATCGTAATGACCGTCTTGCTTATAGACGATGACGCCATTGGCGGCTGCCACAACTTGCACCCCACTGTTATCCATCTTGTTCCAGGCGAATGGCCAAGGAGCAATATCTGTCCCGGCGTGGTTATACCCGGAAGACAGGTCATAGGTTCTATTCCCACAATGATAGTCTAACACTTGGTCGGGATAGGCAGGATTGTGGTCAACAAACGAGACGAACCCGTAATATCCGTAATCGGTGAATCCGCTGGCGGCTTGAAGCGGCCACGCCAGAGCTACCCGGTTGAGTGAAAGGTTGGGCAACTTGCCTTGTGATTGCAGCCACTGGATGTTGCTCTGAATCTGAGCTTGAATCTCTTGCTGCTGCTGCTCCGTGAGGTCTGGGCCTTGTTCCTTCCAAACATATTCTCCGCCGCCGTCGGCTGCAGGTTCATTCCCCGCTGCCTCTGGCAGGCTTTGGAACAGGGTTGCGACGAGCAGCCCCAGCGTGATGAACAGGTTGAGCCGGGCCATGCGTTGTGTGTGAAGGGGGTTGCTTGCCGAGTCCATGTCGTTTAGCTTCCGTATTTGGGTCGCCTGGCGGGACACGGTAAAGCTTGGGCGCCTGGCCGATCTCTGCCGTGCATCGTCGTTCGGCGCTATGTCGTTCGCGCCATCAATAGCTCGTCGTAAACGACACTGTCGTAGCAAATGGCTTGTGGCTCGATTCCATACACCTGAAAACCACAGCGAGCGTAGCACCGAATCGCGGGAGTATTCATTGTGACCACGCCTAGTTTGACAATCTTGAACTCCCGAGTGCGCGCCCAATCCACGCACGCCGTGACGAGTCTCTCGGCAATCCGCAAGCCGCGCCAATCGGGTCGGACGTACATTCCCACGAGAAAGGCGCTGTGCCGTATCTTGGGCGAGCTCGTGCGCGTAATACCGCACATGCCGATCAACTGTTGGTCGTGAACGGCAAAATGAATCATGATCGCGCTATTCGGGTTGTCGGGCGAAACTGCTTCTGTCCAGAAGGTCATCGGCTTGGCCAGGTTCGCCGCGTAATCCGCAGAAAATGCCACGGGATGATTCTGCAAAGCTTCCAAGCGCAAATCGCGATAGGCCGGGGCATCCTCTTCTCTGGCAGGACGGATGGTTACGGTTCCACGCAGGGTAGCGATAGATGTATCCATTTTCAACCAAAGTCCAAGCCCCCGGCATCTCTCGACGCCAGGGGGCTTTTCGTCACTCGCCGCACGCCCTTGCAGCAAAGCAAGAGTTTGTCACGCAAAGCAGTCGGCAAGCAGGTGTTTGTAGGTTTGTTTCTTTAGCCTGCGCCGAATTTCTGACGGCGACGCAGCTTTAAAGAATCCTTCAACCGCCTCGAGTAGATTCAGGCGCGCCTCTTCAACCGTGTTGCCTTGACTGACGACATCTACTTCTGGACATGTGGCGACGTAACCCTCTCCTTCACGCTCAATCACGGCAGTCAGTTGCAGCACTTTCCGTCTCCTGTTCCATTTTTCCGCGAAAGCCTGACAAGACCTCCACACGCCCTCATTGTATGCTGTTCTACCATCGCCGTCAAGCAAAGCCCCCGGCATCTCTCGACGCCAGGGGCCTGGAGCTATCCGTCCTTCGTCGCGCAAAGCGGTCATTTCGTAATCGTGAACAGCGCCCCGTCGCTCCGCCCGAACACTTCGGGGAAATACATCTCGCTCCCCACGGACGGCATCACCTTGAACGCGCCCGCCAGCCCGGCGCGCAGCATGTAGGTGTATTCATACGCGCCCTTGGGCAGCCGCGTGGCAAACAGCACCACCTTTTCGTCGCGCAGCTCGGTGCGGCTGAACCACCACCAGCCCCATCCGCCGTACCCGCCATACGGGTCGCCCGGCCGGATGCGGCTGAGCTTGGGCGCCTGGCCGATTTGCGTCGTCGTCTTCAAGCTCGTGTCAATCGCTTCCGCGCCCGCCGGCAGCGGGTCTTCGACGACCACGTAATACAAGTCGCTCGGCGCGACGATAGATAGCTTGACCTGCAATACCTCGCCGACCTTGGCCGACGTGACCGGCGTGCAAGCTTGCTTGGGATCGCTAAAGCACGGGTCATCCGAGCGAAAGTATTGTCGCGCCACGACAATGCCGCGCGAAAGCGAACGCACGTCCTCGACTGGGATGTAGGTCTTTAAATACGCCGAATAGTACAGCCGCCCCTCGCCCGTTTGGCTGGCGCCTGTGCTGCGCGTGATGAGGAGCGCGTTGCCGCTTGCCCCCGTCAGGGGGTGGTCGCGCATCAGGTCGGCCACGGCTTTGCGGAGCGTGGTGGATTGCCGCACCGTGTCGCGGTTGGCGATGCCGTCGCCCAGCGCATACGTGTTGAGCTCCACCTTCCACGCGTAATCGGCTTTTAGCTCGCCGGTCGCGTCCATCCAGTCGGTCAGCCCGATGAGGGCCCAGGCCGTCTCTTGCGTCGTCTCCCAGTGACCCGCCGTCCGCGCCACCATCAGCCAGCGCACCACGTTGGGCGCGAGCGCGTTCTTGGCGTCGAACCGCGCCAGCAGGTCGAGGATGATGGCCGTCGTCCGCGTGTTAGTGTTCCAGTTCCACCAGTCGGGCGTTTTTTCCTCCCAGTGGGCTCCGGTGGCCGACGCGATGGCCGCGTTGTTCAAGTCGGAAAGCAGTGTGTCCACGCGCGAGCGGTCATCCTTTTGCCAGATGCCGAACGCCATCGCCAGGTACGCTTTGCCATACAGGCTGAGCAAGTCGCGCTTGCCGTCATACAGCGCCACGGCGCGGCTGAGGTTGTTGCGACCCGCCTCCGCCGTCACGTACAGGATGAACGCCTGCGTGTTCGCCTGGCTATAGTCCTTGAGCGTCGTCGGCGAGACGAGCTGCGTGTTGAGAT
>CAYHAR010000142.1:0-9724 GCA_964354595.1 uncultured Anaerolineae bacterium
CAATCGTCCCCACGTTGACGTGCGGCTTGGTGCGCGCAAAATGTTCCTTCGCCATGATGTCCTCCTGATATTAGTTCAAGACTATCTGAGTCCCAGAATCGCTTTCGCCACGCTATCCGGGACCTCGGCGTAATGTGCAAACTCCATCGTAAACGTCCCGCGCCCCTGCGTCATCGAGCGCAGGTCGGTCGCGTATCCAAACATTTCCGCCAGCGGCGCGTGCGCGTCAATCGCCTGCATCCCGCGACTGTGCGGCTGCATCCCGTCAATTGTCGCGCGCCGCGCCGAAAGATTCCCAATCACATCGCCCGTAAACTCGTCCGGCGCGACGACTTCGACTTTCATCACCGGCTCGAGCAGCACCGGCCCGGCTTTGGCCGCGCCTTCTTTCAACGCCATCGAGCCAGCTACCTTGAAGGCCATCTCGGACGAGTCCACCTCGTGATACGAGCCATCCACCAACTTGGCCCGCAAATCCACCAACGGGTAACCCGTCAGCACGCCGGACTCCATCGCTTCCTTGATGCCCTTTTCAATCGCAGAGATAAACTCTCTCGGAATCACCCCGCCGCGCGTTCTATCTTCGAACTCAAAGCCCTTACCTTTTTCCATCGGCTCAAGCTCGACAATCGCGTGGCCGTACTGGCCGTGCCCGCCGGTTTGCCGGACGAATTTGCCCTCGGCTCGCACCGGGCGGGTGATCGTCTCTCGATAAGCCACGCGCGGACGGCCCACGCTCGCGCTGACGCGAAACTCGCGCAACATCCGGTCCACCAGGACTTCGAGGTGAAGCTCGCCCATCCCAGAGATGAGCGTTTGGCCGGTCGTCTCATCCGTGCGGACGCGAAAGGTCGGGTCTTCTTCGGAAAGCCGCCGCAAAGCTTCGGACATCTTGTCCTGGTCGGCGGTCGTTTTCGGCTCGATCGCCACGCTAATGACCGGCTCCGGGAAAGCGATGCTTTCCAGCACAATCTGCGCCGAAGGTGAGCACAATGTCTCGCCCGTGAACGAATCCTTCAGGCCGAGCGTCGCGCCAATGTCGCCCGCCAGCACCTCGTCAATGTCCTCGCGGTGGTCGGCGTACATCCGGATCACGCGGCCAATGCGCTCCTTCTTGCTCTTGGTCGAGTTCAACACCGACTCGCCGACTTGGACTTTGCCGGAATAGACGCGAAAGTAAGCCAGCCGCCCGACGTAAGGATCGGACACGATCTTGAACACCAGCGCAGAGAACGGCTCCTTGTCATCGGCGGCGCGTGTCTCTTCGTGCTTGGTGTATGGATTCGTGCCGACGATGGGCGGGATCTCGGCCGGCGACGGCAGGTAATCCACCACCGCGTCAAGCAGCGGCTGCACGCCCTTGTTGCGCAGCGATGTGCCGCACAACACCGGCACCAGTTGCCCGCTGATGGTCGCCTGGCGGATGGCCGCTTTTAGGGCGTCCGTAGAAATCGTTTTGCCTTCAAGATATTCATGTGTTAAAGTCTCGTCGGTCTCCGCGATGCGCTCGACCAACGTCTCGTGCGCTTGCTGCGCTTCCTCGCGCAATGCGGCGGGAATCTCGCCGCGCTCCATCGTGCGGCCCTGGTCCTCTCCCCACGTGATGGCTTGCATGTCGAACAGGTCCACCACGCCGCAAAACTTGTCTTCGCAGCCCATCGGCAGTTGCACCGGCAGCGGCCCGGCTCCCAGCCGCTCGCGGATCATTTCCACCGTCCGGTGAAAATCCGCGCCGGTTCGATCCATCTTGTTCACGAACGCCACGCGCGGGACGTGATACCGATCCGCTTGCCGCCAGACCGTCTCCGTTTGCGGCTCTACACCCGCGACCGCATCGAACACGACCACGCCGCCATCCAGCACGCGCAAGCTGCGCTGGACTTCGGCGGTAAAGTCAATGTGGCCCGGCGTGTCAATGATGTTAATCTGGCAATCGCGCCAGAACGCGGTGATGGCCGCCGCCGTGATCGTGATGCCGCGCTCGCGCTCTTGCTCCATCCAGTCCGTGACCGTCGTTCCCTCGTCAACGTTGCCCAGGCGATGCGTCTTGCCGGTATAAAAAAGCACCCGCTCGGTCGTCGTCGTTTTGCCAGCGTCAATGTGTGCAATGATACCTATATTTCTGATCCGCTCGAGCGGGACTTCTCTGGGCATGAGAACCTGCCAAAAACCGGATGGTCAGGTGGAGAGTTTCGGGATTGGCCCGACGTTCCTGCCACCGTAACCAACGCAGGGGCGACGCATGCATCGCCCCTACCAATCACCAACGATAATGGGCAAAGGCGCGGTTAGCCTCGGCCATCTTGTGCGTGTCTTCGCGCTTCTTGATCGCGCTGCCCTGGCCCTGCGCCGCGTCCATCAGCTCGCCGGAGAGCTTTTCGGCCATAGACTTGCCGCCGCGCGAGCGAGCACCCGCCAGAATCCAGCGCATCGCCAGCGTCATCCGGCGCTCTGTCGCGATCTCGACCGGCACCTGGATCGTCGCGCCGCCCACGCGTCGGGGCTTGACCTCGATGGTGGGCGTCACGTTGCGCATGGCCTGATCGAACACGTCCATCGGGTTGCGCTTGGCGCGCTGCTCAATCAGGTCGAACGTGTCGTACAAAACACGCTGCGCCACACTCTTTTTGCCGCCGCGCATCATCCGATTGACGAACTCTTGCACGATCAGATTGTTGTAGCGAATATCCGGTTTGATTTCTCGCTTGACAGCACGATTGCGTCGTGACATACTGAAACTCCATTAGTCCATTCGTCTTGCAGTCAGACTCTTTGACTACAAGACTAGGCAGCCGCAGCTTTCTTGGGGCGCTTGGTCCCGTACTTGGACCGGCTCTGTGAGCGCTTCTCGACACCGGTCGCATCCAGACCGCCGCGAACGATGTGGTAGCGGACGCCCGGCAAATCCTTGACGCGGCCGCCGCGCACCATCACCACCGAGTGCTCCTGAAGTTGATGGCCTTCGCCGGGGATGTAGGCGGTGACTTCGATGCCGTTCGTCAGGCGGACGCGGGCGATCTTGCGCAGCGCCGAGTTTGGCTTCTTGGGCGTCATCGTGCGCACCTGCGTGCAGACGCCGCGCTTTTGCGGGCTGCCCTTGGCGCGCCGCTCGCGCTTTTGCTTGAACGAATTGAAGGTGTACAACAACGCCGGCGCCTTGCTCTTGCCGCGCTTGGCCTTACGTCCCTTGCGAACCAACTGATTGATGGTCGGCACGTTAATTCTCCCACCTGCTCAAAAATGAATAGGCTATTTCACGTTGTACGGGATCTCGGAAATGTCCCCGATTTCGTCTGCCCACGCTTCGTGCGGGAAAGACGGAGAAGAGCTGATAAAGCAAAATGCGCTCTTGATGCTCGATGGCAGTTGCTGATAGTACGCTTTGTACTGCTTGCCCTTCTCGCCTTTTGCGACACTCGGCGATGGATTCGAAAACTCGGTTATGATGAACTCTTTGCCAGTAAGCCTGGCGACAAACCGCTGGTAATAACCACCGTGTTCCGGGTTGCTCATCAGGCTCGCGTCTGTCCAGTAGCAGTGCACTCCAATCCAATCCGACGAGCGCATCACGCTGTCACAAGCCGTCAGCCACTCGGTCACATTCGGCTGCGGCGACAGCCCCGGAAAACCTACCTTGACGCCCGCATGGTCGCGCCGCAAAATCTGCATGACCGCCGAGTACCACGTCGCAAAACCTGGAGCGTTCAGCCAGGCCACGCCCAACCCTTCTTGCGGCAGGTTCGGCTCGTTGTGAACTTCAAAGTACCGGACGCCCTTTGCCATAAACAACTGGATCGGCAACTTCATCCAGTCACAAAACTCGGCCGGCTTGACGCTTCGGTCCGACAAATCGGCAAACAGTCGGACGACGATGCTTGCTGCCGGAACGCCCACCGCGACAAGCCGATCCACCGTCTCCGGCGGATTTTCCGTCGTCAGCTTGGCGGCTTTTAACCCGGCAATCCGAACGCACTCAAAATCAGAATCCCGACACGGCCCGCCGGACCGCATGTGCAAGCCCCAAATGGTCGTGCTCGGCGGCGGAGGCGGCGGACCAGGGTTCAGCCGCTTCAACTCGACCGGCACGCCCAGATACGCGACAATGTCGCCCGGCCATCTTTCCGCATCCCACACTACAACCTTGCTGCCGGGCTTGCCCGGTTTGACCAACCGCTGGGCATCGTCCGCGCTTTGCAGGATGGTCTGCCGGGATTCGTGCGCCACATCCAGCACAAACGCTTTTTCGGTCTTGGTCGCATCCTGCGGAAGCAGATTGACGACCACCACATAGTCAACAGAGGGCACTGGATTGGGAATGTGATCGCTCCTCTGATCACTCGCTCTGGCTCGGCGCGCTCGCCCGAGCTACACAACGAAAGAGACCGTCCAACCTGCGACGGTCCCCATCGCTTCCGGACAATCATCAAAAACGGTTTTGGTGGGCGACGGGATTTTGCCGTCGTCCAAAGCGGGCGGATTCTACCATAACGCGCCGCAATTGTCAAACTCGCCGCGCATCAATCAAATCCGCTCACACCGCCAAAGCCCAGCAACCCCATGCCCAACTTGGGGGCGCGCATCTTTTCTTCCTCTTTGCCAAACTTGAGCACCTCGCCGGACTCGCTGATCGCTTCGACCGCCAGGCCCAGCGATTGCAGCTCTTTGACCAACACGCGGAAGGAAGCCGGAATGCCCGGCTCTTCGATGGGCTCGCCTTTGACGATGGCCTCGTACGTCTTGACGCGACCTTGCACATCGTCGGACTTGACCGTGAGCATCTCTTGTAAAGTGTGCGCCGCGCCGTAAGCTTCCAGCGCCCAGACCTCCATCTCGCCAAAGCGCTGCCCGCCGAATTGCGCCTTGCCGCCCAGCGGCTGCTGCGTCACCAAGCTATACGGCCCGGTCGAGCGCGCGTGCACCTTGTCTTCGACCAGGTGCGCCAGCTTCATCATGTAGATGATGCCGATCGTCACCGGCTGATCGAACGGGAGGCCGGTCTTGCCGTCGTAAAGCGTCACCTTGCCCACCGTCGGCAGCGGCTCGAACAACTCGCCACTCACGTCTTTCGCGCGCGCGTGGACTTTGTCATCGCCCAGGTTGCCGGTCTTGACGCCGCGCTCTTCCAGCCACAAGCGCAGACACACGGCGACCGCTTTGCGGTCAGACGCATACCGCTCCGCCCTGGGGCGTTTGTCGTCCTCAAAAGACAACACCTCGTCCGGGTCGTAACCTCTCTCGCGCAGCCACTCGCGCAGCACGGCACGACGCGCGTAGACTTCCTCCAACGCAAGCCGCTCAAGATCATAGTCCTGGCGCAAGGACTCGAGCCACGCGTTGACGTACAAGAGCCGCGCTTCGGTGTCGTCGGTCAGCTCCTCTTGCGGGTACTCTTGCTCTTTGAGCCACTTCCACGCGCGGTCAATGATCTCGGCCCAGGCGCGATCAATCAGCCAGGCTCGGGCCAGCTCTGCTTCGATCTCTTCTTCATCCGCTCCGTCGAACACGGGCGTAATGGCACGAAAGCCCAACCGATTGGCGGCCCAGCCCAGGTGCGTTTCCAGAATCTGGCCGATGTTCATCCGGCCCGGCACGCCCAGCGGGTTGAGGATGAGGTCAATCGGCGTGCCATCGGGCAGGAACGGCATATCCTCAATCGGCACGACTGTGGAGATGACGCCCTTGTTGCCGTGGCGGCCTGCCATCTTGTCGCCCTCGGTCAGCTTGCGCCGCTGCGCCACGCTCACCCGCACCATCTTGTCCACGCCCGCGGGCAGGTCGCGGTGCTCGTCGCGCGTAAAGACCTTGACGTCCACCACCTTGCCGTGCTCGCCGTGCGGCAAGCGCAGGCTCGAATCTTTGACCTCGCGCGCCTTTTCGCCAAAGATCGCGCGCAAGAGTTTCTCTTCCGGCGAAAGCTCCTTTTCGCCCTTGGGCGTGATCTTGCCGACGAGAATATCGTTCGGGCCGACCTCTGCGCCGATGCGGATGATGCCTTCTTCGTCCAGGTCTTTGAGCGCGTCCTCGCCCACGTTGGGAATATCGTGCGTGATCTCTTCCGGGCCGAGCTTGGTATCGCGGACTTCGACTTCGTGCTTTTCGATGTGGATCGAAGTGAACTTGTCTTCCCACACCAGCCTTTCCGAGATCGGGATGGCGTCCTCGTAATTGCCGCCCTCCCAGGACATGAAGGCGCACAGCACGTTATGGCCCAAGGCCAGCTCGCCGTACTGCGTCGAGGAGCTATCGGCCAACACATCACCCCGCTTGGCTTTCAGCCCCTTGCGCACAATGGGGCGCTGGTCAATGCACGTGCTCTGGTTCGAGCGGTTGTATTTGCGCAGTTTATAGATTTTCTTTTTGCCGGTCGAGCTTTGAAGCTCCACCTGCTTGCCGGTGACGCTGATGACTTCGGCGTCTTCCTCGGCCACGACGACCTGGCCCGAGTCAACCGCCGACTGCCACTCCATGCCCGTCGCCACCAAGGGCACTTCGGGCTTGAGCAGCGGCACCGCCTGGCGCTGCATGTTCGACCCCATCAGCGCGCGGTTGGCGTCGTCGTGCTCCAGGAACGGGATGAGCGCCGCCGAAATGCCGACGATCTGGCGCGGGGCGACATCCATGTATTCCACGCGCTCGGCCGGCTCGAGCAGGAATTTCTCGTAATACCGTATCGAGACCCGGCTCTCAATAAACTCGTTGACTTCGTTGAGGCTGGCGTTGGCCTGGGCAATGATATACCGATCTTCCTTGTCGGCGGACATGTATTCGACCTGGTCGGTGACAAACGGCTGCACCTGGATTTCGCTCAACGTCTTGAGCCTGGCGATCTGCTGGGCCAGCTCGGGTGTGATGACCGTGCCCGTTTTGGCAGTCACCCGCCCCTCAGAATCTGCCACGTCCTGGCGCAACGTATGCCCGGCCAACAGCTTGGCCTGGTTCGGCAAACTGCGCGACACTTTGCGGTACGGCGTTTCAATGAAACCGTACTCGTTGACTTTGCCATACGTCGCCAGCCGGCCAATGAGGCCGATGTTGGGGCCTTCGGGCGTTTCGATGGGGCAGATGCGGCCATAGTGGCTGTGGTGAACGTCGCGCACGTCAAAGCCGGCGCGCTCACGCCGCAGCCCGCCTGGGCCAAGCGCCGAAAGCGTGCGCTTGTGCGTCAGCTCGGCCAGCGGATTGGTCTGATCCATGAACTGGGAGAGCTGGCTGCTGCCAAAGAATTCGCGCACGGCTGCGACGACCGGCCGGATATTGATGAGCGTCACGGGCGTCAACGTCTCGCTTTCGCGGATGCTCATCCGCTCGCGCACCACGCGCTCCATCCGTCGCAAGCCGATGCGGAGCTTGTTCTGAATCAGCTCTCCCACCGTCTTGACGCGGCGATTGCCCAGGTGGTCAATGTCGTCGGGCGAGTCCATGCCATTGTTGATGCGGATCATTCTCTCGACGAGCTTGACCAAGTCGTAGCGCGTGACGGTGCGGTGAGTGCGCGGGATAGACTCATCCAGCGACAATCGCTGGTTGAGCTTGTAGCGACCGACGCGCTCCAAATCGTAGCGGCGCGCGTCAAACAACTGCGACACCAGGTACTCGCGCGCGTTGTCGAGCGTGGGCGGATCGCCGGGGCGCATCCGTTTGTAAAACTCGAGCATCGCCTCTTCGGCCACCGTGCGATGGTCTTTGCCGGGCCACTCGGGCTCCTGACGAATCGTCGTCTCGACGTAACGGTGATCCGGATTCGTGTCCACGCTGGCAAACAGCGCCAGCAATTCCTCGTCCGAGCCGGTGGTCAAAATCGGCGGCGCGTCCTTCAGCCCGTCGTCCACCGCCGCCATGGCGCGCAGCAAGATCGTCACTGGAATCGTGCGCTTGCGGTTGAACTTGACCGTCAGGTAATCGCTCTTGCGCGTCTCAAACTCCATCCACGCGCCCCGATCCGGGATGAGCTTGGCCTTCGCCAACAGACGCCCAGAGCCCGGGTCCTCTGCGGCGTCAAAATAGACGCCGGGCGAGCGGATCAGTTGCGAGACGACGACACGCTCCGTGCCGTTGATGATGAACGTGCCGTTCTCGGTCATCCACGGCAGGTCGCCCATAAAGATCTCGGATTCCAGGTTTTCGCCCGTCTCGCGGTTGATCAGGGCGACCTTGAGGTGCAGCGACTTGGCAAAGGTCAGGTCGCGCTCGAGGCATTCTTTCTGGCTGTACTTGGGCTCCTCAAAGCGATAAGCCAGCCTGAACTGTTGGCCTTCCGACTTGGCGCTGGGGAAATGCAAACTCAGGCTGCCATTAAAGCTCTCGATCGGCGAAATCTCTTCAAACAGCTCGCGCAACCCTTCGCCGATGAACCACTCGAACGACTTGAGCTGGACTTCGATCAAAGTGGGCAACGTATAGACATCAGCGATGCGCGAATACGACTTGGCCGCTAACGCTCGATTCATTCAATCCTCCCGCCAAACACAACAAGGGGATGCGCTATCCCCTTATCTCTACGGCGTTCGACTTTTTTGGTTTCAACACTGCAAACATATATTATAAACGGCATTCGACATCCTGTCAATGTCGTGAATTTCTGTCATTTTTGTCGGGTACACTGCAAAGCCGAGGCTCTCAAAGGCGATATGCGAAGCGAAAACGCCCGACACGCCCGCTCAGACCGTCGAGCGGGACTGGCATCAGGCCATGCCCTGCGCCGAGCCGGCCCTGCCGCAGGTGGCGCCGCTGCCCTTGCCGGCAGTGGCAGGGGCCGCTACGCTGCGCGGACGGCAATCACCACACCCGTTAAGGGTGTCCTGGGGACCACCCTCCGGCTACCCCAGGGAAAGCCCAGGGGCTGACCTGGCGTTACGGCACGCCCACTGCCACGACACTTGGCACGCACGGCCCGAAGGGGAGGACTAGCGGGGCGGCAGGTGACTGTCGCCCCGACCATCAATGTCATTTAGTTAGCGTCCCTGAGTCAAGGCTTCAGCCGGATTCTGCCCGCCTAAAGGCTCGACTCCAGCCTTAACTTAACGACATTGCCCCGACCATAACTTAGCTGGCCTTCTGCAATGAAGTCTATCAAGGTTAGTTATCACTTTGGCCTTTCAGACCAAGTTTTTGTATCGTTTGGGTAAGTTTCAAAAGCCAGGATACCAGCCAATCTATTTCTTTCGGGGTAAACTCGCGGGTAATCAGAGATTTCAACTCTCTGCCAGCAGGTTGGAATAGTCCCGAGTTTTGTGCCTCACCCGCTAATGTCTGTATTTCTTCTTCCGAAATATCTGTTTTGCTCATCAGACCGCCGCGCCCGACAAGAGCTGTATACAAGGACTGTTGGTAAACTGAATTAGGCGGGTATCCGTAGCAAAATGCAACGTGAGTTCCTTGTAAATTTACATTCAGAGAGAAACCCTTTGTACCCCAATGAACAGGGAAAGCGTTGCCTTTGGCCCATTCAAGTAATCGCCCTAACACAAGTTTACCATTCTGGTCTAATGTGGCAAGAAATGCACCTTCAGATATTATTGGCAGTGAGCCGGACGAAACTTTAGCAATCGTATTCGATTCGTCCCCTACTACTATGCTGGTAGATAATAGACGCAATCCACCTTCGGCTTTGAAAAAGGTGAATTCCAGGCAGGTTACTCTTACGCCCTTGTTTCTCAAAAATGTGGATGTTTGCCTGATTTCGGGCGTTATTCTCTGCCCAACGATAACGATCCTTTGGTCGTTA
>CAYHAR010000143.1:0-9384 GCA_964354595.1 uncultured Anaerolineae bacterium
CCGACGCGGCGACGCTGGAAAAGGCCGAGCAGGAAAGTGTGGCTATTCTGACCACACCGCTCACGACGTACACGGTGGTCGGTAAACTGTTCGCGCTGGGCGTGCATGGCGTAGATTAAGAGCCGGTCGGTCCATGCGCGAGCTAAGTTTGCACATCCTGGACGTCCTGCAGAATTCGCGAGAAGCGGGAGCTACTCTTATCGAATTGACGATTGAGGAGGACTTGTTATCAGACCGCCTGACCATTATGGTGCGTGACAACGGTCGAGGCATGAATGAGACACAATTGGCCCGCATTTTCGATCCTTTCTACACTACGCGCAAGACGCGGCACGTTGGATTGGGCCTGCCCCTCTTCAAGGCGGCTGCAGAGCGCTGCAATGGGGATTTGACCATCACGTCGCAGTTAGGGAAGGGTACCACGCTTCAGGCGACTTTTGAGCACAGCCACATTGACCGTGCTCCACTCGGAGACTTGGCGGGTGCGCTGGTGGTCGTCATCTTGGGTGGGACGTGCGATATACATTACACCCACCGGGTGGATGGAAAAGAGTTCGAGTTTGACACGGCAGACTTTAGGGCTGAACTGGGGGAGGTACCGCTAACGCACCCAGAGGTACGCAAGTGGCTGCAGGAATTTATCGCCGACGGAGAAAGAGATCTGAGGTGACCGGCTGGTGTTGCACTTCTTTACTGCCGACCTGCACATTCATACGGTTCTCTCCGCCTGTGCTGAGGTGGAAATGTTCCCCGAGTTTATCCTGGAACAGGCACAGGAGTTGGGCCTGGGATTGATCGCCGTCACCGACCACAACTCGGCGGAAAATGCTGCGGCAATGCTCAGGGCCGCCGAAGGGACCGATATCACGGTGCTACCAGGGATGGAGGTGCAGACGCGAGAAGAAGTGCATCTGCTCTGCCTGTTCGATACGCTGGCGCAAGTTATGCACTGGCAGGAAGAGGTCTATGCTCACCTGCCGCGCTTGAAAAACAAAGAGAGTGTGTTTGGGACTCAGGTGATGCTCAATGCGGAGGGGGAACCGATTGGCACTAACGACCGGCTGCTGGCGACTTCGACCTCCTTTTCGGTAGAACAGGTCGTCCAACAAGTTCGCGGTCTGAACGGCCTGTGTATCCCTTCCCACGTGGACCGGCCCACTTATAGCCTCCTTGCCAATCTGGGCTTCATCCCGCCTGACCTGGGGATCGTGGGAGTAGAGATCTCGCACCTCGTCGGCCCCAAAGAGGCGCGTGCCCGCTTTCCACAGCTGGAGCACTATAGCCTGGTGGCGAGCGGCGATGCACACCGCTTGAAGGAGATGGCCCGGCGGACGACACTCAAAATGGCCGAGGCGACGGTTGCCGAGCTGGGCCTGGCCCTGGCCGGCGAGCAGGGCCGGGGCGTGTGGGTGGATGGATTTCAGTCGGTGAGGGTTTCTTGAGATTATGGATTGAGAGCGCACATCAAAGCCTGGTCAGTACAGGCGCGAAGGTGTGCGGCGCTGCAGTCAGCACCTTTCAAACAAAAGAGCAATTCTTTGCCATCATGGTCAGTGGAGCAGAGAAGGCAGCAGGTGGAGCGACGCCCATAGCGAACAGGGCGGCTTTACTGCTGGAACAAGGGACGCCACTAGACACAGTAGTGGAACCCCTACTCGCCGCCTTACCCCAAGGTGAGCATGTGCCCTTTTCCACGCTCCAGGTGCTTGAGGGAAGCCGGGCTTACCTGATAGACTGTGACGCCCCTCCCTTGTTTATGATCCGAGATGGGCGATTGGTCGTACTGCCTGTCATTGAAGAAGAATCGCACGGGCATTGGGTGCGCAGATGCGAGTTCCTTCTGCAAGACGGCGATCATATTGCAATGGTCAGCGAGGGGTACATCCGGATCAAAGGATGGAGCTGGCAATGGGGATGGCGTGACATCGCCACTTCCATCAGACGCTTGACAGACACTCGCTGCGATGCGGAGCAACTGCTTGGCGCGCTGGTGCGCACGTATGAGCGGCTCGCTCAGGGCGAGGCGATCAGAGACATCAGCATTGTCGCCATGTTTGTCCGGCCCTTGCGCTCGGCGACGGTGTGGAGTGGGCCTCCGGCTAACCGGCAGTTGGAACAGGCCGTACTGGACAAGTTGATGGCAGAGCCGGGTGTGCGTATTCTCTGTGGCGACACGACCGCCGAAATTGCCGCCCGGTTGCTCAAGGCTGAACTGACGATGGAGCCACCCCCTGAAGACGGCTGGGCAGAGGTGCCGCCCGTCTCTCGACTGGAGGGGGTGAGCCTGGTCACCGAGGGAGTGGTGACAATGGGCAAAGCGCGTGAGCGGATGGCGGAAGCGCGGCGAGTGCGCGACTTGCGGCAAGAGGATGGCGCAACACGATTAGCGCGGCTGCTGCTGACGGCGGACAAGATTCATTTTCTCGTCGGCCTGGCGATCAATCCAGCGCAAGTGGCCGACAAGGCTGGCAAGGTTCCTTTGCGCCGAGTCGCCGTCGAGGATTTGATGACGGATTTAAAAGCGCGAGGCAAAATCATATCTGTTGAATACTTTTAGATTTCGAGAAAAGTGTGACCGATCCGAGATCTAGAATCTGAAATCGGAAAAGGAGGTGCGCGGTATGGAGCAACTCAAAGTAGGTGTTTACGTGTGCGACTGCGGCATCAACATCGCCGGCACCGTCAACGTCCCTGAGGTAGTCAGGTTTGCCACAGGACTGCCGAACGTGACGATTGCCCGTGAATATAAATACCAGTGCTCGGACCCGGGCCAAAGGATGATCAAGGACGACATCAAAAACCTGGGACTGAACCGGGTCGTCGTGGCCTCCTGCACGCCGCGGATGCACGAGACGACTTTTCAAAATGCCGTCGCTGAGGCGGGATTGAATCCCTACTACTTTGCGATGGCCAACATCCGCGAGCACGTCTCGTGGGTGATCAGGGACCCGGTCGTGGCGACGGCCAAAGCCAAGCGGCTGCTTCGGTCGGCGGTGGGGCGCGTGGTGTTGCAGGATGAATTGTTCGCGCGCAAAGAGCCGGTGACGCCGGCCACCCTCGTCGTCGGCGGCGGCATTGCGGGCATCCAGGCCGCGCTGACCATCGCCGACGCGGGCTACAAGGTCTACCTGGTCGAGCGGGAGCCGTCCATCGGCGGGCACATGGCCGAGCTGGACAAGACCTTCCCCACGCTCGACTGTAGCACCTGAATTCTGGGCCCCAAGATGATGGATGCCGGTCGGCATCCCAACATTACCCTTCTGAGTTATTCTGAGGTCGAAGCGGTTTCCGGGTACGTCGGCAGTTTCAAGGTCAAGGTGCGCAAAAAGGCCCGCTACGTGGACGAGACCAAGTGCACTGGCTGCGGCCTGTGCTGGTCTGAGTGTCTGACGCGGCGCATCCCGCAGCTGAAGCTGATCAAGATGGGTGACATGAGCCTGGGTGAGAGGAGGCCTGGAGAGCGATGAACGCGCAACGAGTCAACGAAATCATTGAAAGCAACGGAGCCGATCGCGCAGCCAGCCTCGCCATTCTGCAAGACGTTCAGCGCGAGTACAACTTTTTGCCGCGTGAAGCGCTCGAGTTGGTGGCCCAGCGGCTCAACGTGCCCGTCGGACACATTTACCAGATGGCGACCTTTTTCAAGGCGTTCAGCCTCAAGCCCAAGGGCGAGTACGTGATCAAGGTCTGCCTGGGAACGGCCTGCCACGTGCAAGGCGGCCCGCACATTCTGGAGGAGTTGGAGCACGACCTCAACCTCAAATCGGGCCAGACGAGTCCCGACGGCAAGTTCTCGGTCGAGGCGGTGCGCTGCCTGGGCGCTTGCGCGCTGGCGCCCATCGTGGTGGTGAACGAAGAGGTATACGGCAAGATGTCTACCTCGGCGGTCAGCAAGTTGGCGGGCGAGCTGAACAAGGGCGGCGCCAAGGGCGACGGGAAGGAGGCCTAGCTATGCCCACGCTCAAAGTGACCACTCTGGAAGAATTGCACAAGCTGCGCGCGCAACTGCGTGACGAAGTCACGCAGCGCTACGATGTCGGCACGACCGTTGTCGTGGGAATGGGAACGTGCGGCATCGCGGCGGGCGCGCGCGAAACTCTCCTGGCGCTCAACGACGAGATGACCAAGCGGGACGCGACGCGGAGCGCGAATGTCACGATTGATGGCTGCATCGGCAAGTGCCAGTTCGAGCCGATTGTGACCGTCCACCGCGCCGGCGAATCCCCCGTGATGTACGGCCACGTCACCGCCGACAAGGTGCCTGAGTTGATAGACAAGCTGGCACAGGGACAGGTGATCCAGGAATGGGTGGTGACGTAGGAGGCATGATCCATGGCGATTAAACCAAGAGCGACTGTATTGTTGTGTAGCAGCACGGGTTGTGAAGCTTCGCATTCCAGGCCCGTTTACGAGGCCATGACCGCCGAGCTGGGGCGCCGCGGCATGGAAAACGAGGTGCGCGTCGTCCCCGGCGGCTGTCGCGGTTTCTGCTCGATGGGGCCGGTGATGGATATTTACCCCGGCGGCATCTTTTACGTGCGCGTGAAACCGGCCGATGTGGCCGAGATCGTCGAAGAGTCGCTGGTCAAGGGGCGGGTGCTCGAGCGGCTGTGCTACAAAGACCCGGCCAGCAAGAAAATCATCCCATTCTTTGAAAAGATTCCTTTCTACGCCAAGCAGCAGCGGGTCGTCATGCGCAATTGCGGGCGCATCAATCCTCGCCGCATCGAAGAGTACATTGCCTTTGGCGGTTACGAGGCGCTGGCTCATGCGCTGCTGGCGATGAAGCCGGAAGAGATCATCCGCGACATCAAGGCTTCCGGCTTGCGCGGGCGTGGCGGCGCGGGCTTTCACACCGGGCGCAAGTGGGAATCTACTTTCAAAGCCAAGGGCGACGTAAAGTACGTGGTCGTCAACGGCGACGAGGGCGACCCTGGCGCATTCGTAGACCGCAGCATCATGGAGGCCGACCCGCACAGCGTCCTGGAGGGATTGACCATCGGCGCTTTTACCATCGGCGCACACGAAGGCTTTATCTACGTGCGGGACGAGTACCCGCTGGCGGTGCAGAATCTCACCATCGCCATCCAACAGGCGCGCGAGTATGGCTTCCTGGGCAAGAATATCCTGGGCGCCGGCTTTGATTTTGACGTCAAGATCGTGCGCGGCGCAGGCGCGTTCGTCTGCGGCGAATCGTCCGCGCTGATGCAATCGCTCGAAGGCAAGGTCGGCGAGCCGCGCCCCAAGCACGTTCACGCCACTGACCAGGGGCTATTCGACCGCCCGACCTGCCTCAACAACGTCAAAACCTGGGCCACCATCCCGCACATTGTCAACAATGGCCCCGAGTGGTTCCGCAAGATTGGCACTGAGGGCAGCCCGGGGACGATGGTCTTTTCGCTGGTGGGCAAGGCCAATAACACGGGCCTGGTCGAAGTGCCGATGGGCATCTCGCTGCGCGAGCTGGTCTACAATATCGGCGGCGGCCTGCCCAAGGGGCGCAAGTTCAAGGCCATCCAGACCGGCGGCCCCTCGGGTGGCTGCCTCCCGGCCGAGTTGCTGGATTTGCCGGTGGACTTTGACCGGCTGGCCGAGGCCGGTTCGATGATGGGCTCGGGCGGTATGGTCGTCATGGACGACCGCACGTGCATGGTGGATATTGCCCGCTATTTCCTCGAATTCCTCAAGGAAGAATCGTGCGGCAAGTGCAGCCCCTGCCGCGAGGGCATCCGGCGGATGTTGGAGATTTTCAACCGCATCTCGGCCGGGCAGGGCGAGATGAGCGATATCGAGATGTTGGAGAGCCTGGCGCGCACCGTCCAGGCGGCCTCGTTGTGCGGCCTGGGCAAGTCGGCGCCCAATCCGGTCCTCAGCACGCTGCGCTACTTTCGCCAAGAATACGAGCAGCACATCATTGACAAGTTCTGCCCGGCGGGCGTATGCCGCGAGCTGATCGCCTATCGGATCGTGCCGGAAAAGTGCAAGGGCTGCACGCTGTGCATCAAGGCTTGCCCGCGGGAAAGCATCTCGGGCACTCTCAAGCAGCCGCATGTGATTGATCAGGTCAAGTGTATCCAATGCGGCGCGTGCTTTGAAGCCTGCCGGCTCGACGCCATCCAGGTGGTGCCGAAAGCGGCTGTCGGCGGAAATGGGAATGGGCACGGGACCGGCGAGGCCGTGAAGGAGAAGGTCGCATGAGCATGGTCACTTTGACGATAGACGGACAAAAGATAGAAGCCCAAGAAGGGCAGACCATTCTAGAGGTGTGCCGGAGGAACAGCCTGGATATCCCGACGTTGTGTAACCACCCGGCGTTGGAACCCTACGGCGCGTGCCGGATGTGCACGGTCGAGGTCATTCGCAAGGGATGGTCCAGTCTGCATACAGCCTGCACGCACCCGGCGTGGGACGGGCTGGAGGTCAAGACCGATTCTAGCGCCGTGCGCGAAGTGCGCAAGACCATCATCGGGTTGCTGCTCTCGCGCTGCCCCAATGTGCCCGTCATTCAAGAGCTGGCGCTGGAATATGGCGTCAAAGAGCCGCCTTTTGCAGCGGATAACCCGGACGAAAAGTGTATCCTGTGTGGCTTGTGTGTTCGCGTCTGCAACGACCTGGTCAAGGCGCACGTGTTAAACTTTTCGCAGCGCGGCGTGGATCGCGTCGTCGGACCGCCGTTCATGGAAAAGACGCGCCAGTGCATCGGCTGCGGCGCGTGTACCATTGTTTGCCCCACCGGCGCGATTGAAATCGTGTTGGAAAAGTCGGCGGTTTACGCGGCCAAGCCGCTGGGGCCGACCGCGGCCATCTACGTTCCCTCGCTGCAAGCAGTGCCGCGCGTGCCGGTGATTGACACCGACTCGTGCATCCGCTTTCGCCAACGAGACCGCACCAACGGCGAGATCACCGACGCCTGCGGCGCGTGTCAGATGCTGTGCGAAGCCGGCGCGATTGATTTCACTCAGAAGGACGAGATCATCGAGCTGGACGTGGGCGCGGTCATTGTCGCCACGGGCTTTGCCATGTGGGACCCCAAAAAGCTCTCGCAGTACTCGTATGGCAAGTCGCCCAACATTATCACGGGCGACCAGTTCGAGCGACTCTCGAACGCGGGCGGGCCGACGAGCGGCCAGATTCTTTTGGCCGATGGGCGCAAGCCGGAAAAGGTCGCCATCATTCACTGCATTGGCAGCCGCGACCACAACGCTCACGAATACTGCTCGCGCATCTGCTGCATGTACGCGCTCAAGCACGCACACCTCGTCCGCGATAAAACCGGCGCGGAGGTGTTCGAGTTCTATATGGACATGCGGACGTTCGGCAAGGGTTACGAGGAATTTTACGAGCGCGTGCAAGAAGAAGGCGTCAACATGATTCGCGGGCGCGGCGCGGAGGTCGAGGTGCTGCCGGATGGCAAGCTGCGCGTCAAGGGCGAAGACGCCAACCTGGGTCGGATCGTTTCGGCGAACGTGGACATGGTGGTGCTGTGCACGGCCATCGAAGCGCAGCCCGACGCCGACAAGATTGGCGCGCTGTTCGGCTTGAGCCGCTCGCAGGATGGTTTCTTTGCCGAGGCGCACCCCAAGTTGCGCCCGGTGGAAACCAACACCGACGGCGTGTTCCTGGCCGGTTGCGCGCAAGGCCCGCGCGACGTGCCCGATACGGTGGCGCACGCGGGCGCGGCAGCCTCGATGGCGCTTGCGCTGATGGACAAGGGCGAGGTCGTCATCTCGCCGACGACGGCCATAGTCACGCGAGAAAGGTGTGTGGGCTGCGGCGATTGCATCCCGGTCTGCCCGTACACGGCCATCGCGCGCGTGGACGGTAAGGCCGAAATCAACGCGGCGCTGTGCAAAGGCTGCGGCACGTGCGTGGCGACCTGTCCTTCCGGCGCAATCGAGGCGCTGCACTTTACGGACGAGCAGTTGGTCGCCCAGATCGAGGGGGTGTTGGCATGGGTGTAGAAGGATTCGAGCCGAGAATCGTCGCTTTCATGTGCAACTGGTGCACCTACGCCGGAGCCGACAACGCCGGCGTGGCGCGGCTGGAATCGCCAGCCAACATTTTGCCGATTCGCGTCATGTGCTCCGGGCGCATCTCGCCGGAGGCGGTGATGCGCGCGTTCCGCGCCGGCGCGGACGGCGTGCTGGTGATGGGCTGCCACATCGGCGATTGTCATTATGCGGCGGGCAATCACCGCACCATCAAGCGGATGCCGCTGCTGCGCAACTTGTTGAGCTACGTCGGCGTCAACCCCGAGCGGATGGAGCTGGTGTGGGTCTCGGCGGCCGAAGCGCCGCGCTTTGTTCAAGTCACCAAAGCCTTTACTCAAAAGATCAAGGAGCTGGGGCCGCTTTCGCAGGAGGTGACGGAATGATTGACGAAATTCGCAAGGCCGTCGCCGAGCGGCTGAATGATAACCGTCCCGAAGGGCGGTTAGACGGTATCGTCGCGCTGCGGAAATCATCGCAGGGCGTTGCGCCGCATCTCTTTCAAAAGGGCGACGACCTGTCCGAGCTAGAGATCGCGCCCAAGTACCCGTTGACGACGCTCGTCTCCAAGCTGCACAAGCGCTACCCGACCATCAAGCTGGGCATCGTGGCGCGCGGCTGCGACGAGCGCGCTTACATCGAGATGGCCAAGCGCAACCAGATTGACCCCGACCGGCTGTACATCATCGGATTTGCCTGCACGGCGGAGGACGCGCAAGCGTGCTATTGCCCCGAGCCGTTCCCCAAGAACCTCGTCGTGGGGACGCCGCCAGCGCCCGGCCCGGTCAACCCGCTGGTCGCCAAGTACGACGCGATGCCGCTGGTGGAGCGACGCGCGTTCTGGAAGCAACAGTTCAACAAGTGCTTCAAGTGCTACGGCTGCCGCAACATTTGCCCCGAGTGCTTTTGCGAAGCGTGCGCGATGGAAGACATGGCCTGGGTCGAGCCGGGGCTGCTGGCGCCGCCGTTCCCGACGTTTCACCTCATCCGCGCGATGCACATGGCGAGCCGGTGCGTGGCCTGCCGCGAGTGCGAGCACGCCTGCCCGGCGCACATCCCGCTCACGGTGCTGTATGACCTGATGCGGCGTGACATTAACGACTTGTTGGGCTATCTCCCCGGCGCGGACATCCAGGCCAAGCCGCCGCTCTCGCTTTCGCTGGAGCAGTCGCCGCTGCGAGAGGCGAGATAGTTTTTGGACACGGATTGCACGGATGAACACGGATAAGATAATAGATTAAACCAGTGTTCATCCGTGTCCGACAAAAAGAGAACTAGGGTGCTAGCAGGCACAGGCAAGCTAGTTTTTGGACACGGATTGCACGGATGAACACGGATAAGAAAGTCAAGAGTTTCCCGATTCGCCGTTTTTCCTAGCCTGTCCTTTTGATCTGGA
>CAYHAR010000144.1:0-3262 GCA_964354595.1 uncultured Anaerolineae bacterium
CCCAGACATGCGTCCCTGGCAACGGGGAGGTGTGAGAGCGACTGGGAACAACGGCCTGAATCGGCCAGCCTCAACGAGTCCTCGAATTGTCACCGGCACGCCGACTTGCTCCGCCTGACTTAACCTCGCTTGTGTTGCCTGTTCTGCTTGTCAAATTCTAAAGCGCCTGCTATAATCCGCCTCGCTGCCACCTTAGCTCAGTCGGTAGAGCAGCCGCTTCGTAAGCGACGGGTCTCGAGTTCGAGTCTCGAAGGTGGCTCTAAGAAAAAATCCCCGTCATCTGCAAGATGACGGGGATTTCTTACTTGGCTAACAGCCCTTGCACCCGCGCGCTCATCTCGGCGCGATTGGGTATCCCGACTTGCGCGTAGGCCACCTGTCCTTGCCCGTCGAGGACGAAAAACGCCGGCACGGCGCGCACGCCGAATCGTCGCGCGGCGCTCAGGCCGACTGAGTCCAGCACGTTCAACCGCATCACGCGCGCGCGACCATGCAAATCGCTTTCCAGCCCGTCCACGACGGGCTTGGCCACCAGGCACGCGCTTCAAAAATCCGAGTAAAACTCGACGACCTTGGGCGCGCCGTCGGCCAGCTGCGCGTCCAATTCTTGCGTCGAAGCCACGTGCGTGGCGGGCGAGCGCAAGAACACGAACGCAAAAACCAGCGCGCCTAGGATGAGCAGCCCCAGCCAGTTCTGTTGGACAAAGCGCAGTACTATAGTGGACGACGGCATCACTGCACCATCTGCTTGGCGTCGGCCAACACTTTGTCGAGCCGCTGCTTGACGACGGGCAGCGGCGCCGTGCCGACGATGCGATCCAACACCTGTCCGTGCGCCACGAACAGCATCGTCGGGATGCCCTGCACGCCATAGTGTCCCGCCCACTCGGGATGATCGTCGGTATTGACTTTGGCGACGACCACCTGGCCTGCGTAATCCTTGGCGATCTGCTCCAACACCGGCGCGACCATCCGGCATGGCCCGCACCACGGCGCCCAAAAGTCAACAATGACCGGGACAGGCGATTGGAGCACCGACTTTTCAAATGTCTCGTCGCTGACGTGAATCGGCTCGCTATACATTGGCATCCTCCACAATCTGGTAGCTGGACGTGATTTCGGCCACGCCGCGAATCGTGGCGGCGACCGAGCAATATTTTTCTTCTGAAAGCTCGACGGCCTGCTGCACGGCCTTTTCCGAGATCCCCTGGCCGCGCACAATGTATTCGACGTGAATCTTGCGGAACGCCCACGGCGGGTCGGCATCTTGCTGGCCGTCCACCTGGATTTGCAGCCCGCTCAGCTTTTGCCGCTTTTTCACCAGAATCCCGACGACGTCTACCCCGGCGCACGCGCCTAACGCGACGAGCAACATATCCGACGGCTTGGCGCCGGTGCCATCCTTGGCCGTCGAAAGCACGATAGAATGATTCGTGCTATCCGTGCCGACAAACTGCTCGTTTTGAACCCAGGTCACCTGTACCACGATTTCTCCTGTCCTATGGAATCTTGGTCAGCACGTCCACCAGCTCGTTGATGGCTTGCTGCGCCGTTCTGCGCGATCCATCCATCAAGCATTCGGCGGCGTAAGAGCGCACCAGCAGCAGGCTGATCTGGTGAGCCGCCGAGCGGATCGCCGCAAGCTGCTGGACGATCTCTTGGCAGTCGCGGTCTTCATCCAGCATTTTTTGGACGCCGCGCACCTGCCCTTCCAATCGCCGCAGGCGCTTGCCCAAATCTTGTTTAGCTTCAGCCGACGTTTTCACTGGACTCTTTCCGAGAGCCACCGGCTCTCAATGGCTCGTCGCTCAACTGACCGGCCCGCACGATGCGCCGCCCGCCGACGTATGGCCCGTCGTTCCAAACAGCGACACGGTTTTTTCCGCGCGCCGCGCGCCGCACTGGGGGCATTCGATCTCTGCGGTCTGGGTCGAAAGCTTGACCAGCTTTTCAAACTTTTTCCCGCATTGCTTGCAGTGATATTCGTAAATCGGCATCGCAGCTCCTTGACGGCTTGCTACCGTCAGTATACTATACTGTGGTAGAGTATATACAGGTTTGCTGATTTTGTCAAGGGGGGACACTAGACCTCCGAGGTCTGCTCGAATGCCCTACCCTGCGCGCGGGCCGCGCCGCTGGCCGATCACCACGCCCGCCAGGATCGCGCCGAGGAATAACGCGGCGACCAGCAAGATCACGCCAATGCTTCCGCCCGGCGAATCACCGCTCGAGTTGGCCAGTTCGACGAGCCAACCTGGACGAGGAGTCGGCGTGGCCGTGTCCTCAGGCGGAAGCGTGATCACCCGGCGCACCGGCGTGTCGGGGGGCGCAAGAGTGGCCGTGGGCGTCGGCGTGATGGTGGCGGTGGGCGTGCGGGTGATGGCCGGCGTGGACGTTGCGCGCGGCGGCTGTGTGATGGCGGGCGGTCGAGTCACGGTGGGCTGGGCCGCCGGCCCTTGCCCGATGACGACCAGGCTGCCATCGTCAATATAGACGTCATTGTTCTTGCGCGCCCAATCCCAATCCGCGCGCGAATGCGTATAGACCGTCACGGTGCCGTTGCGCGCGACGGCTTCCACCTGGAACAGCGTCCACGTATCCCACGCGGCCCGCTCCGGCGACCAGACGATCTCCGGGCTAAAGGGATTGTCGCCTCCGGTCGGGTCAATTCCAACCCGCAAGTGCATCTCGCCAGGCTGGTCGGAGACCTTGCCCTCGTCGCATTGGCCATAGTCGAAGCACATCCAGGCTTGCATGTAAATCGAAAAGCGCAGGCGCGCGCCAGGCTGGATGCCTCCGACTTGCTGCATCAGCCCGGCCTGGTGCATCCGGCCATACGTGAAATATTTTTGCGCCTGGCCGCCGCCGTGGACCCGGTAAGAGAAAGCCGCCCGCTGGACATCAATGAATTCCGGCTGCCCCCAATAACATCCATAGTCGGTGCCGCCGCAATTGTAGGGCCGCTTGACGCCGGGCGGCGGCTGGCGCAGCCACCAGCCGCGCCAGCCCGGCGCGATTTGGGCCTCGTTGATGCCATCCTGCTTTTGCCACGGCGTGCTCCACTCAAAGTCGCCGTCTTGCAGCAGGTTGACGCCGGGCTGCTGATCGGGCGGCGCGGCGGAAGACTCGGCCGGCCACATCGCCAGGCCCGTCGCCGCCATCGCCATCAACACCACCAGTAAAAGCCGCACAGTCCACTTCCTATCGAGGGTGTCGAATAGAGATTATAGAACGTCTGAGAATAAACGCAAGCATCCGGCGC
>CAYHAR010000144.1:3362-6805 GCA_964354595.1 uncultured Anaerolineae bacterium
GTAGACGACGAGCCAGAGGCGGCGGCGCTGCTAAAGCACGTGCTGAAAAAGGACGGCCACCATACCAGCACCGCCCGATCCGGCGAGGAGGCGTGGGACCAGCTCCAAGCCGCGCTGCAAAGCAATGACCCGGTGCGGTTGATGCTGCTGGACCTTTTGATGCCGGGCATGGATGGCCTGGAAGTATTGCGCCGCGTGCGCGGCTATCCGCGCCTGTCTCGCCTGCCGGTCATTGTCGTGACGGCAGCCTACTCGCTGGCGCAAGAGGTGGCCGGGCTGGAAGCCGGGGCCGACGACTTTATCGCCAAGCCCTATAGCCCGCAGCAACTCTTGGCCCGCGTGCGGACCGTGCTCCGCACTCGCCGCGCCGAAGAGGCGCTGGGCCGCGCTGAAGAGCTGGCGCACCTGCTCATCGGAGGGATGCGGGACCTGGTGTTTGCCGCCGACGCAGAGGGATGTTTTACCTACGTCAGCCCCAGCGCCGAAGCGCTCACCGGCTACGCGCCGGCCGAGCTGACCTCCGGCCAGATCACGCTGGAATGGCTCGTCCACCCCGCCGACTATGAGCGGGCGCGCGCGCAAATGCAATTGGCCCTGGAGGGCAAGGACGCAGACGAGATCGAGTTTCGCATCATTCGCAAAGATGGCCTCCTGGTTTGGGTCGCCATGTCGGTCACGCCGCTGCGCGACGCCGACATCGCCGGTCTGCAAGGCGTTCTCCGTGACGTGACCGCTCGCCGCCGCACCGAAGAGGCGCTGCGCTTGCGCAACGCCGAGCTGGCGGCGCTCAACCTGCTGGCGCAGCGCATCAGCGAATCGTTCGATCTCCAGCTCATGCTCTCCGAGACGCTGGACGTGCTGATGGACGCCGTGAACGCCGAGTTCGGCACCCTCTACACGTTAGAGGAAAACCATCTGTGCGTCCGCGCCTGGCACGGGCTGCTGGCACCCATGCTGGCCGAAGCCGATTCGCCGGATGTCACGCAACAACTGAGCCTGTCTGAAATCCAAGTCCAGCATGAGCAAGAGAATGAAAACACCGGGCAAATTCCGCCCGTCGCCAAGAGCGCCAACGTGCAAAGCTGGGTCTCTCTGCCGCTGCGCGACCGGGGGCAGCCGGTGGGACTCTTGGTGTTGGCCAGCCGCAACTATGATTGCTTTGACGAGACCGAAGTGGACTTTTTGGTTGCCGCCGGAGAGCAAATCTCTCTGGGACTGCGCAACGCGCAGCTCTTGGCCGAAGCGCAGCGGCGCGCAAGAGAGCTAGAGCTGATCAGTCAGGCAACTCGTGCGGTCAGCTCGACGCTCAACATGCAAACTGTGCTAGAGACCATCATGGACCGGGCCGTCCAGGTGCTCCAGGCAGAGGCCGGCTCGGTGCTGCTGCTGGAAGGGTCAGACAGCGATTTGATTTTTGCCGCCTCCGCCGGCCCCGCCAGCGAACAGTTGCGTGGGACGCGCGTGCCGGTGGCGACCAGCATCGCCGGGCAAGCGGTGCGCCAAGACCGCTCGCTCATCGTGGGCAACGCGCAGCGCGACACGCGCCTGTATCGTCCGGTGGACGGCCTCACCGGGATGACGACGCAAAATCTGCTGGCGGTGCCCCTGCGTGCACGAGGACGCATCATCGGCGTGCTCGAAGTCGTCAACAAGCTCGGCGGCGAGTTTGCCCAGGCCGACCTGGCGCTGCTCGAGGCGCTGGCCGGCCCGGCGGCCACTGCCATCGAAAACGCGCGACTCTACGAAGACGCGCTGCGCCACGCCGAAGAGATGCAGCGGTCGCAAGCGCAGCTCATCCGCTCGGAAAAACTGGCCGCCACCGGGCGGCTGGCCGTCAGCCTGGCGCACGAGATCAACAATCCCCTGCAAGCGATGCAGAATCTATTGCACCTCACACTCGAGTACGAGATCAGCGAGGCCAAACGCCGCGAGTTTCTAGAGATGGCGCGCGAAGAAACGTCGCGTCTGATCACGCTCGTCCAGCAAACGCTGGAATTCTATCGCCCGGCCCAGGCCCAGGCGGGCCCGGTGGATATTAACGCGGCGGTCGAGCGGGTGCTGGCGCTTTCGCGCAAGAAACTGCAACACAGCGACATCGAGGTGGAACTCGATCTGGCGTCAAGCTTATCGCCGGTCAACGGGATGCCGGATCAAATCGCCCAAGTGTTCCTCAACATGATCGTCAACGCGGCTGAGGCCATGCGCGACGGCGGGCGATTGCGCATCGAAAGCCGCGCCGACTCGGAGCATGTGCAAGTGTCGTTTGCGGATAACGGCCCCGGCATTGCGCCCGAGGACCTGGCGCACATCTTTGAACCGTTCTACACGACCAAAGAGGCCGGCACGGGATTGGGGCTGGCCGTCAGCTATAACATCATCGAATCGCACGGCGGCGTGATCGGCGTGGAAAGCGTTCCCGGTCACGGCACGACGTTCACTGTGCGTCTGCCGGTAGCCCCTGTGCCCAAGGCCCCCCCCAAGCGCCGCAAAAGCGCCAAGCGTCAAACGTGAAGCGATAAGCGAGGAGGAAGACATGCTTCAAGGAGCCAGGATCCTGGTGGTGGACGACGAAAAGGCGATGCGCCTATCGCTTTCCGAGATCTTTGCGTTGCGCGGCGCGCAGGTGACGAGCGCCGCCGACGGGCGCGAAGCAGTGGAGTTGCTCAATCAACGCGACTTTGACCTGATGCTGCTCGATCTCAAGATGCCGGGGATGAGCGGGATGCAGGTGCTCGAGGTGGCGCAAAAGGTACGGCCGGGGACGGTGGTCATTCTGCTCACGGCGCACGCCACGCTCGATAGCGCCATCAGCGCGCTGCGGCGCGGGGCCTATGATTACTTGCTCAAGCCGTGCGAGCCGCGCGCGCTCATCGCGGGCGTGGAGCGCGGGCTGACCAAGCGCGCCGAGTTCTTGCGTCGCCAAAGCCTCGTCGGCCTGATGGAGCAGACCGTGTCCGCGCTCCGTACTGGAGCGACCTCCACGCCCCCGCCCACGCTGCCGTCGGCAACGGACGAGATTTTGCGCGCGGGCGACTTGACGATAGACCGAAAGCGGCGCATGGCCTTTTTGGGCGATCAGGCGCTTGAACTTTCGCCGACCGAGTACAATGTGCTGGCTCACCTGGTTCGCAACGCCGACCGAGTGCTCACCTGCAGCGAGTTGGTGCGCGAGAGCCTGGAATACGAAGCGACGGAACAAGAAGCGCGGCCTGTGATCCGCGTCCACATCCACCGGCTGCGCCAAAAGATTGAAGAGAACGCCGCTCAGCCCAAGCGACTGGTGACGGTTCGCGCGGCGGGGTATATGCTGGTGACAGGAACAGCCGACGTAAAGAGCGGAGGGTAGAGAGGGCAATTTTTTTCCATCTCCTCTCACCGATCCTTCAAATCCAACACTCTGTACAATCGTGCCTCTACATCGCCCGGCAACGGCTCGCGTCCGC
>CAYHAR010000144.1:6905-9315 GCA_964354595.1 uncultured Anaerolineae bacterium
TCCGCCGCGCGCCCGGCCATGTAGGCCGATAGCTTTTCGCGCAACGCCAGTCGCGCGCGCAGTAACCGCGACTTGACCGCCTCTTCCGAAAGGCCCAACACCTGGGCGGCCTGCGCGGTCGAGAGCTGGTTCACGTCGCGCAAGACAAACACGCTCCGCAGCGTCTCGGAAAGCGACGCGACTGCCTCGTCCATCACGCGGCGCATCTCGGCATCCAGCAAGACCTGCTCGGGATTTTCCGACCAGTCCGCCCGCCCCGCGTCTCGCGGCTGCAGGATGCTGTCCTCGCCCTCCACCGGCTCGTCGAGCGAGACCGTGTCCACCTGGCGCTTGCGCAGCCGCATCAGCGCCGCGTTGTGGGCGATGCGGTACAGCCATGTCGAAAGCTGCGCTTTGCCCTCAAAGCGCGCGATGGACCTGAACGCGCTGAGGAACGTCTCTTGCAAAACGTCCTCGGCGGCGGCCGGTTCGCCAGTGAGCTTGAGCGCCAGGTTGTAGACGTTGGCCGAATGCTCGCGGACGCAAATCGCGCAGGCTTCTTTGTCGCCAGCGCGCAGCCGCTCCACAAAGGCAGGGTCGTCGGGCACGGAATCACCTCTTTAGATGCAGGCGCAGGGCGTGGCCGAGTGCGCTACGCGCAGACGCGAGCGGCAGCCGCCGCCCGCGTCGCGTCAGGCTGCCCACCGCTGCATGTATCTCCCTAATCCGCGCCCAACATCGCCATCACCGTGTTCACGTGCACACGCGCGATGGGCGCCAATGACTCTAAATCCACCCACTCGTTCGCCTCGCAGGTGTTGCCACCCCACGGGCCGCACGTAATCGTCGGCACGCCGCCATGCACGGCAATGTGGTTGACGTCGGCCACGCTGCGGGCAATCGTCAACTGCACCTCGCGGCCCAGCTCGCTTTCAATTTGCTGCTTCACCACTTGCACGAACCGCGATTGTACCGGCACGATAAATGCGCCTGGCGCAGGCGTCGGCCGATCATCCCAGGTAATCTCGTACGTGCATTCAATTTTTGTGCGTCGAACGAGCTCGTGCAAATGCGCAACCGCGCCCTCCAGCGTTTCGCCCGGCAGCAAGTGCCGATCCACAATCACCTTCGCCAACTCGGGCGCGAGGATCATGGTGCCGCCGCCTTGCACGCCAATGACGCCGAGACCACTGTGCAGATCGAACTCTTGGCTGTAGGCCAGGTTTAGGTTCGCTTGGTCGTTCAACACATTTATGATCTTGGCTGCATCCACCACGGCGTTGATGCCTTTGCCAAAGGCGATGTGCATGGAGCGACCATGCAGCGTAATCGTGATGACGTGCCGCCCACGCGCGCCGATACGCAGCTTGCCATATGGCGTCGGCTCCGGCACCATCGCGCCGATGCAGTTGCGCAATGCACCACTCTGAATAAGAGCATGTGCACCGCGCGACCAGTTCTCTTCGTCCGTCGTGGCGGCGACCAGCACCCGCCCGTCGAGCTTGACCCTGCTCTGCGCCAACGCCTCCACCGCGCCGAGGATGCACGCCGCACCCGCTTTCATGTCGTGCGCGCCGAGGCCGTAGAGCCGGTTGCCTTTAATGATGGGTTTGAACGGATCCGTGTTCCAGCCGTTAAACACGTCGAACGTATCGAGGTGAAAGTTGAGCAGAAAGATCGGGCCGGCTTTATCTTCTCCCAGCCAGCCGACGATCGTGTCGCCGGATTCCTCCACCGGCAGGCGTTGCATGTCGCGCAAGCCAATGCGCTTCAAGTGGTCATGCGTCCACTGCGCAATCTGTTGCTCGCGGTTGGTGACGGAGGGGATGCTGACCAGGGTGGTCAATAGTTCAGTCAGTCGTTCGCGGCGGAGGAGGCTTGATGGGTGAGTTGTATTCATAGCCAATTGGCCTCGTGCTATTGGGCTTCTGTAGCGCGAGTCCGAAGGACGAACGATTAAAGTGTCATGCTGGATACCCCCTTCTCCAATGAGGTCAAGCTGACGCTGGCTTGCCCCCTCTACCACCTTGCGACTATCCTCGCTCAACGCCCTTTGTGCATCCAGCCGCCGCTTGTTCTCATAGGGTTGGATGAAACAGATATGGTCATCTTCTGGGATTTCCGCGCCGACCCTGTGTTTTACTTCCTCGTATACGACGAGGCGTTGTGTCAGTTTCTCGCATACATAGTGCTCGCATTGCGAACAGTTGTCTAATCCTTTTTCAATGACACACGGCCTCACGGGGCAGCTTTGATCAATCAGCTTCGGATTGTCTGTCATGCACCCATCACAGCAAATCTCTGACGGCGGCAGCCGAAAGCCAAAGTATTTGTGCCACCCGTCGCTCAGTTTCTGTGGGTTTGACGGATTCTCTGCAACGTTAGGCTTATAGGCCAGGCAAAGGTCGCAGCGATAACCACATCTCGTCAA
>CAYHAR010000145.1:0-7897 GCA_964354595.1 uncultured Anaerolineae bacterium
GGCGCTGGTTTTTGGGCTGCCCATGCTGATCAGTCTGCTCTACAACCTGGCGCTGGGCGGCATTGGGATGGCGTGGGGATTTGCGCGCGCCGACCGGTCAGATGATGCGTAAAAGGCAAAAGGGAGGCCAGCCATGAATCGCTCCAAGGCTGCACTTGCGTTTGTCACTTTGATTCTCCTGGCGGGTGCGATGGTCGTTGCGCCTCGCTATTCCAACACCGCCTCTGCCCAGGCAACGCTGACTCTTGTGGTTTACCTGCCCATTGTCTATAAAGAGTGGCCGTGGCGACCCTTTAGCGCGGACAGCCCGTGGAACACGCCTATCGGCCCCAATCCTGCAATTGACCCCGACTCGGCTGCCATGATCGCAACCCTGGCTGCGTGTCAATCACAAGGCCGCTTTTACATCAACATTGACGAGTGGACGATACCGGTCTATTATGCCGACGCCAACACTCTTACTTACACGGTGCCGTGCCTGAACGAGTGGGGATGCGGGCCTGGTTTCGGGCCGGAGGTGCCCATTCCCGACGGCGCGATGCCTGATCCTCAGGAGGACAGCCACATGGCCGTGGTGGACTTGTCCAGGAATCTCTCTTGGGACATGTGGGGCGCTAAGGACCTTGGGGATGGCTGGCAGACCACAACAGGCTTTACGTTCGACTTGACCAGTACCGGCGTGCAGACGGATGGCATTGGCAGCGCGCGTGGCAGCGGCTTTCCGCTGCTGGGTGGCTTGATCCGGCTGGAAGAGATTCAGCGCGGCTACATCAACCACGCGCTGGCCATGGCTTATGACTATCCACGCTCGAACGTGTACGTGTACCCGGCCAGCATGACCGATGGGAAGGGCGGAGCGAATGCCATTCCAGAAGGCGGTCGCATCCAACTTGACCCGGCGCTTGACCTGGACTCGCTGGGCCTTACCCCCGCCGGCAGGGTCATTGCCCGCGCTTTGCAGGAACATGGCGCTTATGTGGGCGATAACGCGGGTGGCATCGTCTTGTACGCCGAAGGATTGTACGGCAAGCCCGGTCAGACGTGGAATGGTGTGCTGGCCTACAATGACCTGGTGAACATTCCCTGGTCCAGTTTTCGCGTGCTCAAGCTGCCGCCCCTCAAGACGAACGGCGCAAGGATGGATCGCTAGCCGCTTGACGTTCGCGCACCCACAGGACGACGACCAGCGTGCCCACTCCAAGCACGCCCGCCGATAAAATAAACGGCGCTTGCAGCCCCAGCCCGGCGGCGCTGGCGCCCGCCATCGGGCCAATCGCGTTCGCAATCCCCGCGATGCTGGAATCCAGCCCAATCACCATGCCCTCGCGCCCTTGGGGGCTGAACTGGATGAGCAGCGCCGTCAGCGTCGAAAGCGTGCCGCCGATGGCAAAGCCCAGCAGCAGTTGCCAGAGCACCAGCCACGCCGCATTGGGGACGAACGCTTGCGGCAAGTAAAAGAGGGCCGCCATCAACCCGCTGGCAATCAGCAGGCGGCGATGTCCAGCCTGATCGCCCCACCGGCCGATGAGCGGCGAGCCGAGCGCCGATCCCACGGCGCTCGCCCCGGTGATGATGCCGGTCACCGTCGCCACGCGCGCCTCCAGCGGCAAGAGCGATTGCACAAAGAGGGGCAGCACCGGGTTCAGGATTTGTGTGCCCGCGCGCAGCAAGATGCGCGCCGCCAGCACGGCCAGCAGCGCGCCGCCGGAAGCGAACAAGAACTGCGCGGTCACTCCCCAGCCGGTCTGCTTGGAGTGCGCCACGTCCTCCGCCGGGGAAAAGTCTTCGCGCACCAAGAGCGTGAGCAAGAGGCCGGAAAGCAGCAGCAGCGCGCCCGTGACCCAAAAGCTGGCTCGATAGCCCAGGCTATCGGCCACGATGCCGCCCAGCAGCGGCCCCAGCGACGTGCCAAGATAGACGGCGTTTTGCAACGAGCCAATCGCCGCGCCAGAATGTTGCTTGGGCACGACGCTGGCCACCAGCGCCGTGGCTGCCGCAATCGTGCCGGTGAACATGCCCTGCACAATACGCAAAAGCACGAGTTGTTGAACGTTGGTGACGAATCCCATCAGCGCCATCAAAATCGCGCCAGCAAAAGTGGCGCGCATCACCATCAGCTTGCGACCGTGACGGTCGGCCAACATACCCCAGATGGGCGCCATGATGGCAAAGCTCACGGACATGAGCGAGGTCGCCAGGCCGGCCCACAGCACCACCTGCTGCCGGTCCGTCACACCCAATTCCTGGATGTAGTAAGGGATGAACGGGAGAACGAAAGAAAAACCGACGATGGCGATGAATTCGGTGAACCAGACGGTGTAAAGCGTGCGGCGCCAATGTGGCATGACGTATCCTTACTGAGGCGAGCGTAGCGCCAAGGGGAGGCTGCTTTTTACAACTCGCCTATCGGAGCGCAGAGGGTGGAACGTCCCACCCTTACCACATCTGTTGCGCTGACCTGGCAAGGGTGGGACGGAGGCAACTGTACTACTGCAAATCCTTCAGATTGGGGTTGATGCGCCCGAGTTTTTCGACTAGCTTGGCCTTGAGCTTGTTATCGGTGGTCGCCTTGATGCGCGCCTTGAGCCATTTGGTCTTGGCGCGGCGGTTGCGGCGGCGGCGAATTTCACGATCACGTTCGACCTTCATTGTGTATCCTCCTTTAGATATCCAGGTTGCGCACTTCTTTGGCGTGCGTCTGAATAAAGCGTCGGCGCGGCGGAACCGCCGACCCCATCAGCATATCGAAAATCTTGTCGGCGGCGGCGGCGTCTTCCACCATCACCTGCAACAGCGTGCGGTTCTCCGGGTTCATGGTCGTTTCCCAGAGCTGCTCCGGGTTCATCTCGCCCAGGCCCTTGTAGCGCTGGAGCGTCACGCGCTGCCCGTCCAGCTTGCCGACGAGCTTGTCCTTTTCCGCGTCGCTATAGACGTACTGGACTCCTTTTTTCGACTCGATGCGATACAGCGGCGGCTGGGCGATGAACAAATGCCCGTCCTCGATGAGCGGCTGCATGTAGCGAAAGAAAAACGTCAACAGCAGCGTGCGGATGTGGCTGCCATCTACGTCCGCGTCCGTCATAATAATGACGCGCCCATACCGCAAGCCTGATAGATCGAACTGGTTGCCCACGTTCGTGCCCAGCGCGCTGATGAGCGACTTGATCGCGTCGCTAGAGAGCATCTTGTCCAGCCGCACGCGCTCGGTGTTCATAATCTTGCCGCGCAGCGGAAGGATGGCCTGAAAGTGCCGGTCACGGCCTTGCTTGGCGCTCCCGCCGGCGCTGTCACCCTCCACGATGTACAGCTCGCACTTGGCCGCGTCGCGCTCGGAGCAATCGGCCAGCTTGCCCGGCAGCGTGAGCGATTCCAGCGCGGACTTGCGGATGACCAGGTCGCGCGCCTGCCGCGCCGCTTCGCGCGCGCGCGAAGACGTGAGGCATTTCTGAATAATGGACTTGGCCTCGCGCGAGCTTTCTTCCAGGAATTGCGCCATCGCCTCAGTCACGACGGATTCGACCTGGCCTTTGACCTCCGCGTTGCCCAGCTTGCCTTTGGTCTGGCTTTCAAACTGCGGGTCTTGGAGCTTGACGCTGATGATGCCGGTCAGCCCCTCCCGCACGTCCTCGCCGGAAAAGTTGGCGTCGCTTTCTTTGAGCAGCCCTTGCTTGCGCGCATAATCGTTGAGCGTGCGCGTCAGCGCGGAACGAAAGCCGGTCAGGTGCGTGCCGCCATCCACCGTGTTGATGTTGTTGGCAAAGGCATACACCGATTCGGCGTACCCGTCGGTGTACTGGATAGCCGCCTCGATGTTCGTCCCGTTGACTTGCTTTTCGGCGTAGATGGGCGCGTGCAGCACTTCACGGTTCTTGTTGAGGTAGCGCGCGAACGAGCGGATGCCGCCTTCAAAGTGAAACGACATCTCGCGCGCGTGGCCCTCGAACACGTCGCGCTCGTCGCGGAACGTAATCGTCAGCCCGCGCGTGAGAAAGGCCATCTCGCGAAAGCGTTGCGCCAGCGCCTCGAACTTGTAGTCAATCCCGCTCTTGAAGATTTGTTCGTCGGGATAAAAGCGCTGAGTGGTGCCGTGCTGAAATGGATCGTCCTTGAGGACGCGCCGGACATCCTCGACTTTGGTGGCCGGCTTGCCGCGCTCGTAGCGTTGGCGGTACTCGCGGCCCTCGCGGCGCACCGTCGTCTCAATCCACTCGCTGAGCGCGTTGACGGCGCTGACGCCGACGCCGTGCAGGCCGGAAGCGACTTTGTAGCCCGCGCCGCCAAACTTGCCGCCCGCGTGAAGGATCGTCATCACCACCTCCAGCGCGTCCATCGGGCGGCCCCGGGCGTCCTTTTGCGTCGGGTGTGGGCCGATGGGGATGCCGCGCCCGTTATCTACCACGGTCACACTGTTGTCCTCGTGAATTGTCACCTGGACGTGATCGCAAACGCCGGCCAACGCCTCGTCAATCGCATTGTCCACCACCTCAAAGACCAGGTGGTGCAAACCGCGAATGTCGGTCGAGCCGACGTACATGCCCGGCCGGCGGCGCACCGCCTCCAGGCCCTCCAGCACTTGAATATCGCCGGCGCCATAAGATTGAACTTGATCGGACATGGCTTACCTCAATCGTCAAACCTCAAACGTGATGTGTCATGCGACTTGCGCCTTGTCGCCTGCGTCCTGCGGCGCGGTGCGATCCACGTAATAGAGCGCCGTCGCTGTGAACAGTCCTGTGGCGACGAAAGCGTGTCCCAGAATTCCGGCCGCTCTCAGCCACGACTCGCTGGGCGGAATGTTCCACACGAATCCCAGCCCGATGTAAACCGCCAACGCAATCATGATCAGCCCGGTCGTCGGCAGCGAGTGAATCCGCATCAACCAGACGCTCGTTCGCGCTGCCTGGAGCATCGAAACGCCGCGCAGGGCGATGCCGTGAATGGTAAAGGCCAGCGAGAACAAGACCCAGATCAGCGCCGATAGACCCAACAGCAGGACGAGCTGCGCCACCCACGGACTGAATATCGCCGCGAGCGTCGCCGCCAGCGCCGCCGGGAAACCGATGACCAGTCCGATGATCGTCAACAGGACGGCAATCTTGAACAGCCCCCACCACAGCGCGGCGATGCGTCCCGGGCGCAGCGGCTCTTGGCGCACCCGGCTGGCGAGCATTCCCCAATACGCTGCCGAAAGCGCCAGACCGATCAGGCTCAGCGCCAGGAACAGCGCAAAATAGACCCATCCACTCGATACCGGCCAAACCACAGGCAGCCCGTTGGGAAGTTTGGACGCCGGCGCGCCCACCATCAAGCCGGGCACGCCCAACAAGGCCGGGCTGAGCCACCAGAACAGGTTGAACGCCTGGCCGGCCTGGTCGAGCATCTTTTGCAGAGTTTCCATCTGTTGAGCCGAAGCCGGCCCCATCGCTTCGGCCATGTCCGGCGATTGAAGCATCTCGATGGACGCGCGGAACAAGGGATAAGCCGAGAGGCGCGGCCCGAGCCACAAGAATACATCAAGCAGAATGGGCAACAGCATCAACTCTGGATGCCGCGTCACCAGGTCAAAGCCCGACGAAAGGGATTGAATCACGCCGATAGGTTGTTGAGGTTGTTGTGTCTTCACGATAGGCAATTCTACCACACCCGCGCGCTTACGAGAAGCGTTTGACCGTCCTGCTACCCTGCGGTAGAATGACAAATGACCGCTTCGCGGGACGAAAGACGAACCCCCGTAAAAGCGCTGGGGCAGGCGACGAATGACAATTGTCACACTGACGACTGACTTTGGTCTGTCCGATGGCTACGTGGGAACGATGAAGGGCGTCATTCTTTCCATTGCCCCGGACGTGACGCTGGTGGACATTACGCATGACATCGCGCCTCAACATATTCGCCAGGCCACTTGCGCGCTTCACGCCGCCGCGCCATATTTTCCACCGGAGACGATTCATCTGGCGGTGGTTGATCCGGGCGTTAGCAGCGACCGGCGCGCGCTGGTCGTCCGCACGGCGCGCGGATTCCTCGTCGGCCCGGACAATGGAGTGTTCACTCTCTTTCTCGCCGATGCGCCAAATGCCGAGTGCCGCGCAATCACGAACGCCGAATACACTTTGCCTCACATCAGCGCGACCTTTCACGGCCGAGGCATCTTTGCGCCGGTTGCCGCGCACCTGGCGCGCGGCGTGGACATGGCCGAGTTTGGCCCGCGCATCACTGACCCGGTGATGTTCTCCATCCCCACGCCAACGCAGCAGCCCGATAGCAGTTGGCTTGGTTGCGTGCTGTATGCCGATCACTTTGGCAACCTCATCACTTCTGTGACCGGCGATCTGTTGCAGCGCATCGGCGACGTAGAGATTACGATGGGTCAGCGGCGCATCGCTGGCCTCTATCGCGCCTACGCTCAAGCCGCGCCCGGCGAACTCGTCGCACTCGTCGGCAGCTCGGGCCGACTGGAAATCTCTATCGTCAATGGCAACGCCGCGCAAATTCTGGGGCTTGGCCCCGACGCGCCCCTCATTCTACGCAAGAGGCAAGGAATAGATAGCAAGCTGCAAGAGGCATAAAGCTCTGCACTCTTGCGTCTTGCGACCTGCGCCTTGAAAAGGAGTTCAGATGGAACAATTCGTCATCGAAGGCAACACGCCGCTTTCTGGCACGGTTGTGCCGGGCGGCAACAAGAACGCCGCGCTGCCGCTGCTGGCCGCGTCACTCCTCACCGATCAACCGCTCGTGCTGCGCAACGTCCCGCGCATCCGCGATGTGCAGATCATGTGCCAGTTGCTCTCCGACCTGGGCGTGGACATTGCCGAGGTTGACGAGCACACGCTGCGCTTGCAAGCCAGCCACGTCCGCAAGGCTGACCTGGATACCGAGTTGTGCAAAGACATCCGCGCCTCAATTTTGCTCGCCGGCCCTGCGCTGGCGCGGCTGGGTCACGTGGAGCTTCCCCCGCCCGGCGGCGACGTGATTGGGCGGCGGCGGGTGGATACCCACTTTCTCGCGTTCAAAAAGTTGGGCGCGGAGATGGAGGTCAACGACCGGTTTCGCCTGCGCGCCCATCAGCTCACCGGGGCCGACATCTTGCTCGACGAGGCCAGCGTCACCGCCACCGAAAACGCGGTGATGGCAGCGGCGCTGGCGCGCGGAACGACCGTCCTCCGCAACGCCGCGTCCGAGCCGCACGTCCAAGACCTGTGCCGCTGCCTGACGCAGATGGGCGCGCGCATACAAGGCATCAGCTCCAATATGCTGACGATTCACGGCGTGGAAAAACTGGATGGGACGGAATTCGAGATTGGCGCGGATTACCTGGAAGTGGGCAGCTTTATCGTGTTGTCGGCTGTGACCGGCGGCGAGGTGTTGATACACAATGCCGCCCCGGAGCACCTGGGCATGACTCAACTGGTGTTCGAGCGGCTGGGCGTGCGCTGGGAGACGCGCGGGCGCGACGTGTTCGTGCCGCGCGGCCAATCGCTCACCATCGTCCCCGACCTGGGCGATGCGATTCCCAAGATTGACGACGCGCCGTGGCCCGGCTTTCCCGCCGATATGATGAGCATTGCCATCGTCGCCGCCACCCAAGCCGCCGGCAGCGTGCTCTTTCACGAAAAGATGTTTGAGAGCCGGTTGTACTTTGTGGACAAGCTGATCGGGATGGGCGCGCGCATCGTGCTGTGCGACCCGCATCGCTGCATTGTGCAAGGCCCCTCGTGGCTGCGCGGCGAGCGATTGGAAAGCCCGGACATTCGCGCGGGCATGGCGCTGCTCATCGCCGCGTTGGCCGCGCGCGGGCAAAGCACGATTCGCAACATTGGACAGATTGACCGGGGCTATGAGCGCGTGGATGAAAAAATCCGCGCATTGGGCGGCCAGATCGAGCGAGTCAAGAGTTGAG
>CAYHAR010000145.1:7997-9308 GCA_964354595.1 uncultured Anaerolineae bacterium
AGTCGCCCGCCACACCATAGACTGTATGTCGTGACCTGCGGTTAGTTTCCTTGTCTTGCGCGTCGTCCAACTTGGCAAACAAGCCAGGTCGTAGATGTCGCCCTCGTAGAGAACACAAATGTCCCTTGACGCTTTTACACTGATCTTGTCTTTCGTGCTAGAACCTCCGGGCGGCTTGCGTTTCATTCTCGCTTATCCAACGTTTCCATCCAGGTAATCGCGCACACGGCTCAACGCTTGGGCAAAATTCTTGCGGCCCAAGCCCACTCGAAAGTGATTGCCTGGAAAATCAAAGAGGCTCCCCGGCACGATCATCACTCCCTGCTCGTCGAGCGCACCCTGGCAGAACTGTTCCACCGGAGCGCCGGCTACCCACTGCGGAAAAGCAATCGAACCGGCCTGCGGCCCGAGCCAGACGAACCGGTCGTGTTGCTCCGCAAAAAACTGTTCGGCGATTTTCAAATTCTCCTGCACGATGGCGAGATTGCGAGCCACAATCGCCGCCTTGGCTCGCAGCGCCATGATGCCCAAGATTTCGCTCGGCGCGCTGCTGCAAATCGTCGTGTAATCTTTGAACGTCAGGAATCGTTCCACCAGCGCCCGCTCTCGTGTGGCTAACCACCCCATTCGCAGCCCAGGCAATCCAAACGTCTTGGAGAGGCCCGATAGCGATATGCCTTTCTCGCACAGGTCACACATCGCGGGCAGCCGGCGGGCCGGATCGTATTCCAGCCCGCGATATATCTCGTCGCAGAAAATATACACGCCGCGCCGCCGAGCCAGCTCGACCATCGCCTCCAACTCGGCGCGAGAGGGCAGATAGCCGGTGGGGTTGTGCGGAAAATTGAGCACGATCAACCGTGTGCGCTCGGTCAGCGCGCGCTGGAGTTCATCGAGGTCGAGCTGCCAGCCTTGTGCGCCCAACTTTAACGTCCAGGGCGTCACGTCGCAGCCGATTGCCCGCGCAATCTCGTACAACGACTGATAGGCGGGGAAGATAGAGACGACATGATCACCCGGCCTGAGCAATGTGCGCATCGCCACGAAAATCGCTTCTTCGGGCGCGGCGATCATTACGTCGTCAGGCGTGATCGTCTGGTAAAGCCGAGCCACCTCATCTCTCAGCGCCGGGTGGCCGGGCGACTCGGTGTAGCCCAACCGCAGCTCGTTCCACAGCGCCAGGCTATCCGAGTCAGCCAGTTGCAACAGCTCGCCCATCGAGAGGCTTTCGCAGTCAGAGGGGCTGAGCAGATACTTGACCTTGAATTCATATTTGGCAAAGTATCGCTCTAGTTTGAAAGGAATGATTTG
>CAYHAR010000146.1:0-9109 GCA_964354595.1 uncultured Anaerolineae bacterium
TGCACACGGAATCCACGAGCCTTTGACATCACCCGTAAGGTATGATAGTATTCTGCAAGACGGATACGCCGATGGACGAACGCGAGTATTTCATTCCACTACCAGACGACGCTTTGCTTCGCGTGCGATACCATAAAGACCGCGGCCGCATTATGCGTTTTACGGTGCAACTGGAAGCCTACGTCGAAAACACGTGGACGCCCATCACCCGGTACGACACGGCGCACCGATTCGTTCATCGGGATGATCTGAAACCGGACGGCAGCCAGATCAAATCACCGCCGATGGCATTTGCCAGTTACGACGACGCGCTGAATTACGCTATCCGCGATTTGCGCCTGAACAGCCGACTGTATATCGAAAGGTATCTACGATGGAACAGTTGACGCCGCAACAAATAGCCGACAAGGTTTTCGAGTTAACCGAACAATTCAACCAGTACGTATTCGATAATCCTGACATTCTGGACAATATTCCCGACAAAGCCACTCTGGTTTTTCTGGATGCTGACGATCCAGAGTTCAACCGCGCCAACGTGGAACTGGCGCGCGTCATGCCACGCCCCACTGATGCCCCGGTGGTGTACGTGAGAATGCAAAAGCGCATCCGCGTCGTCGAGCAAGTCGAGTGGCAACCCAACATCTTGGCTGCGCCACTAGCAGTGTGACCGGAGGAGAGTTGCAGCACCGGCGAACGACGAAGGACAACAAAGCAGCGGGGAGACCCGCTGCTTTGTTTTATTTGTGGTAACCGCCGGCACCGGACGAAAAGCTGTTGCTCACTGCCACTTATCTGCCACGAGTCGCTTGGCCCGCTCAACACCAGGATCACCCGCCCGGAAGAATCCACGCGCACACTATCTACCGGCCATTGACAAGATTCTACCCCGCTCCCTGAGCGCCGCCCAGCCCCACGCCGCGCGCCGCGAAGCGTGGCCGCGCCGACGCGAAGCGGGGCGAGCAACCTGGACGCGATCATAGACGAGCGGACGCTGACCATTGGGTGGGTCAGCCCGGCGATGCTGGGGATTCTGATTGCGGCTTTTGGTTGGGCGGGCCGGGTGTTTGAATGGCTGGGCACGCTGGCGACGTGGTTGTTTTCGGGAGAGTGGAGGGGCGGGGGGAGGTGTGATTCAGGGTAAGTCGCGCTAACGACCGGCGGGTGAGCGGCGGGCGCGAACTCAATGCGCCTACGCCTTTGAATGGGCGCCGGAACTGTGGCGCATTGCGCCCGTCCGCTCCACCCGCGTGTTGGGCGGCCTTTCAGTTACGTCCTTCCACTGCACCCAAATAACCACCATGCAGGAGACCCTTCGCAGCTTCGCGGCTCAGGGTAACATGGCTGGAATCGATGAATCACGGACACGCTTCACGGTAGGCGTCCAAATTGCGGTTCTTGAGGATGGCGCTGATCTTCATGGCTTTGGCCTGCGGGCAGAATTGATCGAGCGCGATTCCAGTGTCGGTGTATTCAGCGTCAAAGACGGGCTTACCGGCTTGGATGAACACGCTCATTTGCTCGCACCAATCTTGGGCAAAGCAATCCTCCGTCAGCGCCCAATCGAAATACGGCGCTAACTCGGCAGCTTGATCGCCGTCGTTCTTGAGGCCAATGGAGAGGCCGCGCTTGTGCGCCTCGTCGGCCAGCCACATGTTATACTTCAGTTGATCATCGGCCGTCAGAGGGAAACCGGTATCTGCGCCGTAGGCGTCAATGTTATCCGGCTCGATCCCGTCAAAGCCCCGCTCCTGGCACAGATCCAACCGCGCCCGCATGATGGGCGCAAGCCGATCAATCTGCCGGATGTCCAGCCATTTCTCGCCCGGCCAGCCTTTGTAATCTTTGCCGATCACTTCAGTCGGGAACTGATCTTTGTCTGGTCGCCAATCTTCCCAACTGCCCACGCTGATGTAGCAAATTACCTTGCGCCCCTGGGCATGGAGGGCGGCCACCACACTGGCATCGTTGTCGAACAGGTCAACATCGTACATGGCCACGTCAAAGGATTGATCCACCGGCGGTTGAGACAGCTGCCACTGCCACGGGGTCACGAGCGCCGGTTTCCACCAACTGGCGGTGAGAGTGGCCGCGTCCAACGGAATCCGGCCTAACACCGCCTCGTTCTCTCCGACGGGTTTCTGGAAAACGTCGGCCAAACGCGGATTATCTTGCAGCCGCATATTCGAGTCGTGCGCGGGGTTGTCGTCGTTCGGCCATTTCTCGTTCCACCACGAGAACCCGATCACGCGCGGCCAGCGGCCAGCAATGAGATCGGTCAGCGCATTCTCCGCCCACACAGCTTGATCGCCCAGCGGGTTTCCAGACGTTGCGCCGAATTCCAGAACCACGATGGGCTTGTCGGGAGAGAGCGCGGCCAAACGGGGATAGACCGCGTCCATCATATCGCGGAACTCTGGCCATTCTTTGTCCATCGGAGTCTGCGCGCCGTAGACGCTCACGCCGATCCAATCAATCCATTCGTCGCCGGGGTAATACTGCTCCAAACGATTCCACGACTCATCCGGCACGTCTTGATTGTTCGCGTGAAAGACCCAAAGGATGTTGGCCGCGCCCTCGTCGCGGGCGATTTGGATGATGTGTCGGTAGGCGTCGCGGAATCTTTCGGGGCCGTCCGGCTGGGCCGGGTCGCCGCCATTCCAGACTCCGTTCCACGAAAACCATTCGCCGTTGACTTCCGTTCCATATTCGGCCATCAGCGGGGATCCAAAATCGCGCGCCGCGCGCGCCCACGCGCGCAGGTCGTCGTCCAAGTCGCCGTTGATGATCCGGCCCAAAGTGAACTCCGGCTCGGCGTGATTCTGTGCCGCATCGCTTCGCAACATCAAACGTACGTAGGGAATGCTGCCCGCGTCACGAATCCATGCGGCGGTCTGTGTCGGAAACTCGCGCCCGTGATACCAGTTGTGCGAGAGGTAAACCCACGCGGCTGTTTTTCCGGCGGCCTGCTCATACGCGCGCAGATCGTTCAGGGTGATGTCGTCTTCCTCCCCCGTTATGCCACCCGGATAAACACCATGATAGAAGCGACCGGGGGGCGGAATGTTTATTGTGAGTTGAGGAGGAAGCGGGGATGCGGACGGTGTTGGCGGGGGAGAGGGTTGAGCAATCTGCGTATTTGTTGCAGTCGGGAGCGCGGCGGTTGTGGCAATAGTAGTCGCAACCCGTGTCTCCACCTCTCCGGCTGGTGTCGCTTGCTGACAAGCCGCTGATAGAACTACAAGTACGAACAGTGTAACGAGTATGTACGTTTTCATTGTGTGCGCCCTTCTCAAGAGCGCGGGGCGACTGTGACGGAGCCGCCCAATAGTTAGTATACGGAATTTATTCCTTCTACTCCGCCATCTCCCATTTCCGCAAGTGTTCCCCTAGAGAGGAATAGTCGGAATGCCATCTGCTTTTGTCCCCTGTGGGCGGCATGGGCGGAAACGGGTTTTGGTGGCAAAATGTGGAAAAGGGTCGCTGCTCCGGGAAGTGGAGCCTTTCGAGCGGGCCATCGGGCGGGTGCATGGTCGGCGTCTCCTTTGCGTTGGCTGGCAAAACAAGCGGATGGTCGTCGGGGCGTTCTGTAGGGGCGTTCAAGTGAACTACCGCGCCGCAAGCGGCGCGGCATCCAAAAGCCTGAAAGAAAAACCTCACGCGGCAAGCCGCGAGGAATCAGACCCGACGAGATTGAACGCCCTTACTATTGAGCGCCCTTACAGTATAGCCCCAAAAGCCAATTTGTGTCAACAGTTAGCCGCACCTGCTCAACACCATGCGCGCGACGAAGGCGGCCAGCCCGTTCCGAATCGGTCGCCGGCTTCGTCAACCCGCTGGCGGCATTCAGGCGAAAAAAACTCGTGCGCAGCCCGAAGGGGAGGACTGGCCGGGCGGCGGGCGACGGTCGCCCTGACCATGCCAGGCCGCCTTACTGCCTTCAAACGGTGACTGCTTCAAAAGCAACCCGCATTGGCTCAAGTGGTATAACTGAAAAATTCAACTTTTCAAAACCAATGACGTGCCCCAATTTGTCTTTCATCAGGACCACTTCATCGCCAGTTTCTTCGCAGACATACTCGTCCTGCGGATTGCCAAACCAGACGGTGAGGGTGTTGCCTTCTCGGTCGTAATAGACCTTTACCTCGGCCATACTCGTATCCCTTCTTTTATCGCATCGGTCGGATAGGTCGTCATCAAGAAACCTTCCCCATTCAATTGCCTGGCAACTGCGCAAACCCATCGCCCTTTACGTTCCGATGAATAGAACAGATAGACTGCAGCGTCACTTCGACTCTGTCGAATTTCGTCAGGGTGCTCCAGCGTCTCTTTGACATCCGACTCACGGCCCGCCATCACCGGATGCTTGATCGTGACTATCAATTCCCAGTAAGAGCGACTGACCCGCACACGAAAGCCAAGCGGCGTCAGAGCTTCAAAAAGCAAATCGTCCATAGGGGAACTAGCGCTCATAGCACGTATTATACTTCTGATTCGATAACTTGTTGCTCGATACTCCGCCGCGCGGAATTGCGGCGGGGCGTGTGCGAACTGGACAAGGCGCGGCAGGATTTGGATGAGGCGTTCTCTATCGCCACGCGCGGCGGCATGCGCCTGCACGAAGCAGATTGCCATCTGGCGTACGCGCGGTGGTATTTGGCGGCGGCAAATTGTAGGGACGTTCCGGCGGAACGTCTCTACGACGGCGATGCCCTTGCCCAGGCGCGGGAGGATTGGGCCAAAGCCAAGCAGATCATTGAGCAAACCGGCTATCACCGGCGGGATGGGGAGTTGCAAGAGCTGGAAGGCAGGTAAGTTCAGATAAAAAGCCCGCGTCCGCGTGGGCGTTCCCAACCGCGACGCTTGGCGCGCGGGCGGACTGGCAGGCTATTCGACTGCCTGACTCGTGCGTTGTCGTTGCGCTTCAAAGAGAATGATCGCCGCGGCGACCGCCGCATTGAGCGACTCTACGCCGCGCTGCATGGGGATGGACACTCGCCCGGTGGCAAGTTTTTCCACTTCGGGAGTTGCGCCTTTTGCTTCGCCGCCGAGGATGATCGCGCTGGGCTGCGTCCAGTCAACTTGTGTGTACGCGACCGCGCCGCGCGCATCGGCCAGCCAGATGGACTGGCCCGCCAGATGTGAGGTGATGCCCGGCCAGGTCATCGTCGCCATGGGCAGGAAAAAGTGCGCGCCCATCGCGCCCCGCACGACCTTGGGATTGTAGGCGTCCACCGTGCCCGGGCCTAGCAGCACTTGATCCGCCCCGGCGGCGGCCGCCGTGCGAAGCAGCGTCCCCAGGTTACCCGGATCGCGCAGTGCGTCGGCGACCACGGAAAACGTGGGGCGTTGAGGCAGCGAGGGAGAGGGCGTGGGCAAAACGGCGAGGAGGCCCGGCGGAGTTTCCGTCTCGGAGCAAAAGCGCATCACGCCCGGCGTCACGTCCAGGCAGACGACGCCGACGGCGCGCAACCGCTCGACGAGCTTTTGGCCGCGCTCGCCCACCTCGGACGTGTAGAACACAAAATCCGGCGTGACACGAGCGCGGACCGCCTCCTCCATCAGCCGGGGGCCTTCGACAACAAAACGCCCTTCCTCCTGCCGCGTCTTGCGGCGAGAAAGGGCGTGGACGTACTTGACTCTATCGTTCGAGGTGCTGGTAATCATCGAATGCCGAATTGCGAATGTCGAATTGCGAATGCCGATTCGTCATTCGTCAATCGTCATTCGACCTTTACGCGCTTTTAGCCACCTCGGCCACCTTGGCGAACGCGGCGCTATCGGCCACGGCCAGGTCGGCCAGCACTTTGCGGTCGAGCGTCACCCCGGCGTTCTTTAATCCGGAGATGAATGCGCCGTACGTCAGGCCATTGAGCCGCGCGGCGGCGTTGATGCGCGCGATCCACAGTTGGCGGAACTGGCGCTTGCGCTGGCGGCGGTCACGATAAGCATAATACTGCGAGTGAAGCAGGCCTTCGCTCGCTTTCTTCCAGAGCCGGTGGCGGCTGCCACGCTGGCCCTTCATCATTCCAATGATTTTGTTGTGACGGCGGCGCAGGACGATGCCGCCCTTTGTTCTTGGCATGGCTTACTTTTCCTTCAAATAGGGCGCGAGTCTTTTGACGCGCTTCTGAACGCCCTTCCCGGAGACAGGTTGCATCTTGGCGAGCTGGGCTGTGACGCGGTTGGACTTGCGGCGGCGCAAGTGGCTCTTACCGAGCTTGGTGCGCATCAGCTTGCCTTTGCCGGTTAGCCGAAAGCGCTTTGACGTTGACTTGTGGGTCTTGATCTTGGGCACTGCTCGTTACCTCTTTCGAACCAGACTTTTTCTTGGGGACGGGCGCCATCACCATCAGCATCGTGCGGCCTTCCATATCCGGCTTTTGCTCGACCACTCCCACGTCGGCCAGCTCTTCGGCCACGCTCGCCAGTTCCAGGCGGGCAATCTCCGGGTAGGTGATCTCGCGTCCCCGAAAGTGGACGCGCACCTTGACCTTTATGCCCAGTTCCAGCCACCGGCGCGCGTCGCGCACCTTGAAACCGCGATGGTGGTCGTCCGTCTTGGGGCGCAAGCGGATCTCTTTGACCTCGATGACCTTTTGCGCCTTTTTGGCCTCCCGCTCTTTTTTCGCCAGCTCGTACAGGAACTTGCCATAGTCCATGACCTTGCACACGGGGGGCTCGGCCGTGGGCGAGACCTCGACGAGGTCAAGTTCACTTTCGCGGGCGAGGCGGAGAGCTTCTTGAATAGGAACAATACCGATGTGCTGTCCGTCGGGTCCGATTAACCGGATTTCGCGGACGCGGATGCCCTCATTGATGCGATGGTCTCTGGCGCTAATTGCTTCCCCTCTCCACTATCTAAACGCGCCCGGAGACGCCTCCGAGCGCAACGTGGCGAAATCATAACACAAAGGTCGTAAATCGTCAAACCAGAAACTCGCCGCTCCTGTAGAACGGCGCGCCGTCCACCGTGATCTCGCCGCCGTCGCGCATGTCGCAGATCATGTCCCAGTGGATGGCCGAGTGGTTCTGGCCGCCCGTGTCGGGATAGCTCGCGCCCACGGCCACGTGAATCGTCCCGCCCAGCTTTTCGTCGAACAAAATGTTGCGCGTGAATTTCTGGATGCCATTGTTCGTGCCGATGGCAAACTCGCCCAGCACGCGCGCGCCCTCGTCCGTATCGAGCATCTTGCGGAGAAAATCTTGGCCCTTTTTGGCCGAGGCTTGCATCACGCGGCCCTTTTCAAACGTCAACGCGATGCCATCCACTTCACGGCCCTGATAGATGGCCGGATAGGTGAACTCGACGTGGCCTTGCGTCACGTCCTCCTGCGGGCCGGTAAAGATTTCGCCATCCGGGAAATTCTTGGTTCCATCGGCGTTGACGAACGTGCGCCCTTCGATGCCCACCGTCAGGTCGCAGTGCGGGCCGGTGACGCGGACGACCTTTTTGCCGCGCAGCCAGTCCACGAGTTTTTGTTGCCGCGCGCCAATTTGACGCCAGCTTGCCACCGGGTCAGGGTCGTCCAGCCGGCACGCGCCGTAGACAAAATCCTCGTACTCGCGCAAGCTCATTTCCGCGTCCTGGGCATACGCCTCGGTCGGGAATAGCGTCACAGACCAGCGCAGCTCGCCGGTCGCCTGGCGGCGCATGAATGTCTCTTGAAGCCCGCGGTGCGCTTGGGCATAGTGCGCCATCCGCGCCCCATCCACGCTGGTCAGGCTTTTGGTGTTGGTGTCGCTCAGGACGCGGTATTGAACGTCAAATGTTTCTATCACCATCTTGGCGACCGGCGAGACATAGTCCAGCTGCGCGTCGCCGGCAAAGCGGTACAAGATTTCGTCCGCGCCCGGCAGGGCCGGCAACAAAGACGGATGCCCGCCGCGTTCCAGCACGGCGCGATAGATCGCCAACAACAGCGGTTGCGCCGCCGGCGTTCCCTGGATCATCACCTGGTTCCCTTTGTAAACCGGAGCGGAATACTCGACCAGCACGCGCGCCAACTTTTCGATGCGAGAATCAGACATGATGTTCTCCTTGCTAAAAGTTGTCCTTGTCGGTTGGGGTTCTTTGCTGATGATTGACGGGATGAGTGAAGGTCACGTATCACGCATTACGTTTCACGCGATTATACCACACGTGACTCGCCCGACGACATTCGCGCTTCAACTCTGTCGAGGAACTGCCGCACGTCTGCCGCGTCCGGGTTGATCCGCAATGCAGCGTAAAGCTGCTCCGCCGCGCCGTTGTATCGGCCCTGCGCGTAATAGGCGTTGCCCAACGCCACGCGGAAAGCATACTGATCCGGCGCAAGCAGGACGGCGCGCTCCCAATGCAAAACCGCTTTGGCTGTCTGGCCGATGCGCCGATAGTAGCGACCTCGGCTGTAATAGTCCATAGACGACTTGACGCCCTGATCGAACTCGAGTCGCTGGCGAACAGACTCCCACGCAAAATCACCTTGGGCTTCCAGCGCCAGGAAACCGATGAACAGCGCCAGCGCCAGCCGCGCCAGCATCACCCACAGCAAAGTCGCCCCGACGGCGAATCCGCTCACGGCCAACACGACGTGCAGCGCAGCCACGAACAGCGCCACCGCCGGGGCCGCCGGGCGACGCCAGGGCAGAATCACAGTCACGACCAGCGACCACGCCGAGGCGACGACGTCGAACACGATCAAGACCAATGCCATCCGCGTCAAGTCGGTCACCGGCAGCGCGGACTTCCACACCGTCCCCGCCAGGTAGGCGCGGATGTAAACGACGACCAATCCGCTCAATACCCTTTGGCCTACCGTCATCCATACGATGACGAGCATGGCGCCGCTCACCAAATCAACCGCAGCCTGCACGAGCCACAGCGCCACCAGTAGGCTCGCGCGGATTGAAAAATCGGCGTGCTTGGGCGCGTGGAGGATCAGCGGCTGCACGCAGTGTGGACAGCGTACATCGGATTCCGAGACGGCCTGGCCGCAATAAGGGCAGCCTTCCGACTCGGCCGGGGCTTTCGCCGGCATGACCTCGTGCGATGGCATTGGAGGCGCGGGCTCGCTTTCGGGTTCCGGCGCGGGGGGCCGAGAGTCGTCGGCGCTTGCGCGCAGGACACCCT
>CAYHAR010000147.1:0-5009 GCA_964354595.1 uncultured Anaerolineae bacterium
AGCGAGATCCCCAGCGCCGCGCCGGTGCCTTCGCCCAGGCGCAGGTCCAAATCGAGCAGCGGCTTTAGTTGCATGTGCTCCAACATGACCCGATGCCCGATCTCGACCGAGCGATGCGCGGCGATCACGTAGGGCTGCGTCATCGGGGCGAGGTGATACGCAATCATCGCCGCCGCCCCGGAGATAAAGCCATCAATGATCACGGGCGCGCGCCGCGCCGCTGCGCCAATGATGACGCCCGCCAGCCCGCCGATCTCGAATCCGCCGACCTTGCTCAACACGTCCAGCGCATCTGAAGGGTCAGGCCGATTGACTTTTAGCGTGCGCTCGATGACGGCGACTTTGCGCGCCAGGCCGGCGTCGTCCACGCCGGTGCCGCGACCGGTCAGCTCGGCCACCGGGCGGCGCGTGAATGCGGCCACAATCGCGCTGGAGGGCGTGGTGTTGCCGATGCCCATGTCGCCCGTGGCGAGCATGTCCGCGCCCCGCCCGATCTCGCGCGTGGCGACCTCGATGCCAGCTTCCACGGCGCGCTGCGCTTCGTCGCGCGTCATCGCCGGGCCTTGCGAAAAATCGCGTGTGCCAAACGCAATCTTGATGATCACCAGGTCGGAATCCGGCGGCAAGTCAGAAGCCACACCCATGTCCACGACGACGACGCGCGCGCCGACGTGCCGCGCCAGCACATTGATCGCCGCGCCGCCGCGCAAAAAATTCAGCACCATCTGCGGCGTGACCTCGCGCGGATACGCGCTCACGCCTTGCTGTGCCACGCCGTGATCGGCGGCCATCGTAATCACCACCGGCTGCTTGAAGCGCGGACGCGGCTGACCGGTGATGCCGGCCAGTTGAATCGAGATTTCTTCCAACCGGCCCAGGCTGCCCGCCGGCTTGGTGAGTTGAGCTTGCCGCTCGCGCGCGGCTTGCATCGCGCGCTCGTCGAGTGATTGAATCTTTTGAATAGTTTCAGCAAGGAGGCTCATTTGGTTTCCTTTCAAGTCAAACGTCAAACGTGAAGCGTCATGGTCTCTTGACGTTGCACGCATCACGTATCACTTGATTTTCATCGGAATCCCCGCCACCATCAACACCACCTCGTCCGCTTGAGCGGCCAGGCGTTGATTGGCGCGGCCCAGCGCGTCGCGATAGGCGCGGCCCACCGGGTAAGGGGGCACGAGGCCCAGCCCTACTTCGTTCGAGATAACAATCCAGCTCGCCGTTCCGCTTTGATACGCGGCGAGCAACTCTTTGACTTGGGCCAACGCGGCCGCTTCGGCTTCTGCGGCGCTGGCCGATTCAGGCGCTTGAGCCAAGACGGCGTTGCTGACGAGCAGCGTCAGGCAATCCACCAGCACGACGGCGCTGGGTTCTGCGCACGCGATGGCTTGGCCGGCGTGACGCGGCGCTTCGAGCGTGCGCCACCCGGCGGGCCGCTCGCGGCGGTGCGATTCGATCCGCGCCGCCATTTCGTCGTCGAGCGCCTGCGCCGTGGCGACGAACAACACGTCATCGTCGCCGCGCTCCCGCGCGAGCTGTTGCGCGTGCGCGCTTTTGCCGCTGCGCGCGCCGCCCAGAATCAGGGTCAGTGTTTTATTCATCAGTCTTTACCCCACAGTGCCTGCGAGTTCCTATCGTATGCTCTCAGGGGAACTCAGGAACTCGATTGGCCCTGTATCGTTCCACCGCCGCTATTAAAGCTGACTGGGACGAAAAGAAATCGTCCACGCCAAACACTTCCAGTGTCACCACGCCGCGCATGTTGTCCAGCAGGTGCGCCACGACCGGATCGAGCGTGTCAGGCGGAATCAGCGCCAACGATTGGTGATCGCGCTCGCCGACGCCGTGAAGGTGGACGACGCGCGTGCGCGCTTGCCATTCTCGCAAATGCGGAAGCGGGTCGCGCCCCCGCAGCCAGAAATGCCCCACGTCCACGCAGCGGCTCACCGGAATAGATTCCAGCGCTAGAGTCAACGCCGCCGGGTCATAGTTCTCTAGATTTTCAACGCACACGCGACGCGCGTCACCGGCCCAGCCCACAACATGTTCCAGCGACCGTGCGGCTTGCGACTGCCAGCGCGCCAGCGCATTGGCGTCCACGCAATGCTCGATCGTCTTGCCGTCGAGGTGAACCACGTAAGCGAATGGGTCGAGCATCCGCGTCCGCTCGATCACGAGCCGCGCTTTTTCCAGCGAGGGATGCCGCAGCGAGTCGTCCTCGGCCAGACGCAAATCAAGCGGCAGGTGAACCGTGTACGTCAGGTCGTGCGCCTGGGCTAGCCCTCGCAATTCAGCCATCACCGCTTCACCGGGCAGATTGCTGCCGTACTCGTCGGATTCGAATAGCACCAGCTCGACATCGTCCACCAGCGGCGCAAGCTGCACCACGTTGGGCAGAATGTCGTCGGGCCAAATGTAGGATGTGGTACCCAAGCGGAATGGCAAGTTGCTCATGTCCGTCTCGTATTCCGTATTGCGTGATGCGCGCTCAGGAACGCAAGCAAGCCAGGACGAGCGCGACGCACTCGACCAGCTCGCACGCCGCGCCATAGACATCGCCGGTGACGCCGCCCAGACGCGATGTGGCCCAGCGGCCAAATGCTAGAGCCGCGATGGCGGCGGCGGCAAACATCAGCAGACCGCTCCACCCGGCCGCCCCACATACCAAGACTGTCGTCAATGCAGCCCACGTCAATTCGCGGCGAGCCAGTCCCGTGCGAAAGTGTGCGGCCATGCCATCCGGTCGAGCGAGTGGGAACAGGGCAGCAACGTTGACGATGGCCCAACGGCCCAACGTCGGCGCGAGGATGAGCGCCACGCTTCCGCGCGGCAGTGACGCGACCGCCGCAAGCTTGACCAACAGCAGCAACATTAATCCAACGACGCCAAAGCTGCCCAGACGTGGATCCTTCAAAATCTCTAGCCGTCGCTCTGACGTGGCGGTTGCGGGCAGCGCGTCACAGCAATCGGCCCAACCGTCCAGGTGCAGTCCGCCCGTCAATACGGCCCACGCCGCAACTATCAGCGCGGCGGAAACGAGCGGCGGCAGGACGGCGGAAAGCAAGCCGTGAGCCAACGTTAGCGCGACGCCGAGGACGAGGCCGACTAGGGGATACGCTGCCATCGCGCGCGCGGGTGGACGTCGAGCGTCCAGCCAGTGAAACGGCACAGGCAAAATGGTCAGTAGCGAAAACGCGCAAAGAATGTCGAGTATCAAGTTTCAAATCTCAAATTTGAAAATTGAGGCGGCGCTTGAAACGCTGCAGCGTTTTGATCAGCGCCGGGCCGACGGCGACGATCAGCGCGGCGTTGCCGATCGCGCGCGCCGCATCGTACCACAGCGACGTGACCACGTAAAAGGCCGCGTACCGCTTGAGAATCTCGCTCAAGCCGAGGCCGTTTTGATAATACTGGTCGGGCGATCCTGCGACGAACGGCCAAAAGTATAGATTCATCACCGCGCCAAACACCATCCCCCACATCACTCCGAACGCGGCCAACATCGCCGTCTGAAATTTGACATTTGATATTTGAAATTTGGCGAGCCAACCGGCTGACATCCCAATCCACGCGGAAGCGATCATTTGGAACGGCAGCCAGGGCCCCACGCCGCCCGTCACCAGCGCCGAAGTCAGGAGTGAGAACGCGCCCATGAGAAATCCCATCCGCGCCCCCAAGACGTAGCCGACGAGGATGATCAGCACGAACACGAACGTGAATCCACCGGGCATGGGGAAAAATTCAGAGACCAGGCGCAGCGCAGCGTTGACGGCGCACAGCACTCCGAGCAGCGCCACACTCTTGGAGTCGAGCGTCTGTGTGCGGTCGGCCAGCGCAACCAGCACGCACAAGCCCACGACGAGCGCCGTCACAAGCGGCGCATCTTGCGTGTGCGAGGCGAATCCGGCCCCGTCTTGCGCGAGTGGCGACCAGAACGGCCAGAGGAACGCAACCAGACCGACCAGGCTCGCCAGCGCCACGGGCGACCCGCGCATTAATCGAGCGAACATGGCCTCACCGCACTCTTTTAGCCTGAATCACCAGCCACGCGCCCAGCCCCAGCACGATGATGCCAAAGACCGCATAAGAAATGAGAGATGAGAAATTGCCGGCTTGAGACGTGGCGGCAGTGGGCGCCAGAGTCGAGCTGGCTGGTGGAAGCGTCGGTAAAGCTGTGGGCGGATCGGTTGCCGTCGCCGTAGGAGCGCTCTCCTGGGCGCGCGCGGTCGGCGTGGCAGGTGGCGGAGTGATGGTTGGTGTGTTTTCTGGAGCGCGCGTGGCCGAAGGAGACACCTGGACAGGAGCGGCGCTCGCTGTGCTCGCCGCGCAAATCTGATCGAGCGACATCACGGGCGGCGCAACGTTGTTGCCCCACGCCCAGCCTTCGACCGCGCCATCGGCGACTGGGTGCAGCGCCGCTCCGAGATTCGAATATTTCCACGCGCCATTTTGCATGTGGAAATATTGCCAGTAGGCGCACGTGCTGCCCTCGCACTGGCAAAAGCACGACTTGCCCTGGTCGCAGCCTTGGCGCTCGATCTTGCACACGCCGGCGCCGATGGACGAGCTGGTGTCCACTCGGATAGACAAGCCCGCGCGCGTCAGCAACTCTATGCCGGAGAGAGTCGGCTCGCTAAATGACACGCAGCGCGTGACAACGCGGCCATCGCCAAAACGGATGATCACCCCGGCGCGATGCGCTGCGCCCTGCGCGCCTGCGCTCGCCGTAAGAGCCAGGACCAGTATCAGAAATAAAATCGCCTCACCTACGAGTCGCGTGGTGAGACGAACTATCCAGTCACCCATCGCTCCTCTCCTCTTTCCACGAAGGATTTTGGGAGCATCGGCGCGGGCGGGTTTCCTGGCTCAACCAGTGACACAGGTCAGACTCGCGTCTGAGCACTGATCACTGATTCTACAGTTGCGGGACAGCGCCGGACTGGCCTTGCGGCTCACCGGCTTCCCCATTACGCCCTGGCATCCGGGCCACGGGCGCCTGCGCCGAAGCACAT
>CAYHAR010000147.1:5109-9001 GCA_964354595.1 uncultured Anaerolineae bacterium
GCAATCCTGGCGAAACAGGACGATGTAAGCTTTGGTCTTGAGCGCCTCGGCTACCTTGCGCGCCGCTTGGGCTTGGAGGTCGCGTTGCTCAAAACGACGAGTGATTGCATCGAGGTAGTGAGCGTCCACCGTGCGACCTCGATCCACGCGCGTCACTTCCATCACGCCGACGGGAGCCAGCTCGCCGTTGCGGTAGCGCCACTCGATAGTGTCCACGTCGAGCATCAACAGCTTGGAGGAAAGCGTGCGATGCCAATCGGAATAGGGCTTGATGCGCCATTCGGCGTCGGCGCGCTGATACGCCTTGGCGCCGCTGACAGTGATTTTTTCTCCATGCTCACCTCACGGGCAGCAGGATTTGATTCTGCAATTCCCACATCCGGCGATACAACCCATTCGCTCGAAGCAGGTCGTGGTGACGGCCTCGCTCGACCACGCGCCCGGATTGCAGCGCCAGAATCTCGTCGGCGTCTTGCAGCCCCACCAGGCGATGCGTGATGATGAGCGTGGCGCGGCCTTGCATTGCCTCACGAATGGCTTGGATCACCTCTCGCTCCGTCACGGGATCGAGGTTGGCGGTCGCTTCGTCCAGGATCAAGATGGGCGCATCTTTGAGCAGCGCGCGGGCAATCGCCAGCCGTTGACGCTCGCCGCCGCTGAGGCGCAAGCCTTGCTCGCCGACCCACGTGTCATAGCCCTGCGGCAAAGATTGAATGAACGCATCAAGCTGCGCGCGCCGGGCGGCTTGCTCCCATTCAGCTTGTGTCGCATCTGGCTTGGCGATGAGCAAGTTGTCGCGTAGGGTGGCGTTAAAGAGATAAGTGTTTTGCGAGACGACGCCCATCAAGCGGCGCACATCGTCCGGCGGGTATTCTCGCAAGTCGCATCCGTCCAAAGTGATGATGCCATCTTGATAATCCCAGAAACGCAGCAGCAGATTGACCAGCGTGGACTTGCCCGCGCCGCTTGGCCCGACAATCGCCACTCGTCCGCCCGGCGGCAACCGCAGACTGATTCCATCTAACGCCAATGGCTCACCGGGCGCGTAACGGAAACAGAGGTTTTCGAGTCGCAGGTCGCAAGGCGCAGGACGCAAGTCACAGGTCGTAGGTAGAATTCGTGTTCCTTCGTGTTCTTCGTGGACAATCTCGAACAAGCGCCGCGCGGCTTCGAGTGTGCTTTCCAGGTATTGGGCGGCCAGGGGCAAAGGCTGCACCGCTTCAAAGCTCGCCATCGCCGCCAGGACGATCACCGCCAGATTGACGCCCGGTATCTGCGCCGCGTTCACCAATGGAATGGCGACGATCAGCACGGCCAGCGCCGCCAGGCTCGTCAACAAGACGCCGAGCGCGTTTTGCAATCCGCCGATCCAGGCCATGCGGGCTTGCGCTTGGGTCAGCTCGCGGCAAGAGGACTGCATTCGTTCCAGCCACGCGGCTTCTTGTCCAAATGAAACTAGATCGGCCATGCCCTGGAGGCCATCTACGAGCGTCGCGTTCAGCTCGGCGCGCGCTGTGATTAATCGTCGCCCGACGGTGCGGCTCAACAGGCGCGTCAGGAGCGGCGCGCCCACGCCGGCCACGACGAAAACGATCAGGAACGCGAGAGCTAATCGCGAGTCAAAGCCGCGCATGAAAATCCACATCAGCCAGCCAGTAAGCGCAGCCACCACCGGCGGCGCAATGACTCGCACGTAAAAATGCTCGAGCGTCTCGACATCGGCCACGACGCGGGCGAGCAAGTCGCCGCTGCGACGCGAAGCAAGACGCGCGGGCGCAAGCGGCTCAATCGCTGCATAGAACCAGACGCGCAATTGCGCCAGCAAACGGAACGTGACCTGGTGCGAGACGTAGCGTTCCAGGTAACGGAACACGCCGCGCGCAATGCCGAAAAAGCGCACGCCCACAATCGCGACCTGCAAATCCGCGATAGATGGATGCAGCGCAGCGGTCGCAATAATCCAGGCCGAGGTCGCCATCAGGCTGATGCCGCTGCCAACCGTGGCGAATCCCAGCAAGGCCGCCAGCGCCATCCAACCAGCAAAAGGCGCAGCCAGCTTGAGCAAGCGCAGAAAAATTGCAGATTGCAGACACCTGCACTTGCGCCGAAGCGCAGCGCAGGTGCAAGTGTTGCAGATTGCAGATTTTCGCTCCACGCTCTACACTCCACGCTCTACGTCATACGCATTGACCAATCGCCAATAAACACCGCGTTGATTCAAAAGTGATGCGTGCGTCCCCATCTCAACAACTCGCCCCGCGTCCAGCACGATAATCCGGTCGGCGCGGTAGACGGTGCTCAGGCGATGGGCGATGACGAGCGTCATGCGGCCTTGCATCAATCGCACGGTTGCTTCTTGGAGTGATGCTTCGGTCTCCGGATCGAGGTTGGACGTGGCCTCGTCCAAAATGAGCAGCGGCGCGTCTTTGAGAAACGCGCGCGCCAGCGCGATGCGTTGCGCCTGTCCGCCGCTCAGCCGCGCGCCACGCTCGCCGATGACGGTGCCGTAGCCTTGCAACAACGCCTGGATGAACTCGTGCGCGTGCGCCAGTTGCGCCGCTCGAATGATTTCATCTGACGTGGCATTGGGCCGCGCAAGGCGAATGTTTTCCGCCACGCTCATGTTGAACAGATATGGACTCTGCGAGACCCAGGCCACTTGCCGACGCCACTCTGAAGTGGGCACATCAGCCAGCCGTGCGCTATTCACCTCAATCTCGCCGCGCTGCGGCTCGATAAAGCGCAGCAGTAGTTGAGCCACGGTGCTTTTTCCCGCGCCGCTCGGCCCGACCAATGCCACCCGCTGACCGGCCTCCATCTGGAACGAGATGCCGTTGAGCGCCGGGCGTTCTCCCTCGTCGTAGGCGTAATGCACATCGTCAAAACTTATCGTAGACAAGGAAACAAGGGGACAAGGTAAAGGCGCCACCTTGTCTCCTTGCCTGCTCTCAAGCACCTCGAAAATTCTGCGGGCCGCTGTGACGCCCGCGACGCTTGCGTGAAAGCGCGTGCCAAGCAAGCGCAATGGCAAGTAAAACTCGGGCGCGAGGATGAGGACGAAAAAGGCTTGCTCGAAAGAGAGATGCCCGTAAAGCAGACGCAAGCCGATCTCGACCGCCACGACAGCCGTGCTGAGGGTGGCGACCATTTCTTGTACCAGCGCCGACAGGAACGCCACGCGCAGCACGCCCAGCGTCGTATCGCGGAAGCGGTCGCTGATCTGCGCGATGACTTGCACTTGTTCTTTCGCGCGGCCAAAGAGCTTGAGGGTGGTCAATCCTTGTAGTGCGTCCAAAAAGTGCGCGCTCATTCGGCTGAGTGACTGCCACTGTTTGCGCGTCAGCGCGTCGGCCAGGTTGCCGATGAGGATCATGAACACGGGAATGATAGGCGCGGTCAATAGCAGAACGAGACCGGAGAGAAAATCGAGAGGAAAGACAAGGATAAGGAACGTGACCGGCACGAGGACGGTCAACGCGAGCTGGGGAAGGTACTGGCTAAAGTAAGCATCCAGCGACTCGATGCCTTCGACGGCGGTGTTGACCAGCTCGCCCGTGCGCTCGTCACGCACGTAAGCCGGCCCCAACGCCAGCACATGAGCAAAGAATCGCTCGCGCAAGCCACGCTTGACCTGGCCCGCTGCACGGTTAGCTGTGACATCGGTCGCCCACGTCAGCCCGGCCCGAGCTACGGCGATAAACAACAAAGCGGCGAGGAGTGTTCCCACGCCGCTCAGCGATTGGCCTTCGAGAAAGACCAGATTGACCACGCGACTCAACACGCGGGCCTGCAAGACGACCATGAGGCCCGCCGCCCAGCCCAGCCCCACCGTCAGGGCCAGCCAGCGGCGCACCGTTCGAGCCTCACGCAGGAGACGTGGATCGAGGTTCAT
>CAYHAR010000148.1:0-8917 GCA_964354595.1 uncultured Anaerolineae bacterium
AGCTTCAAGCTGCTGGGCCTGGCCGAGCCGACGTGCCAATAGAACCCGGCGTCCACGTCGCCCAATTTGAGCGCATCGCGCGCGGCCAACGCATACAACGGCAATTGCAGGCGATGTCCCTCGGCCAGGTCGCGCGCCGAGATGAGCGTGCTGCTCGTCTTGTAATCCATCACACGCAGGCGACCATCCGGCGCAGCATCCACGCGATCAATAAAGCCGTGCAGTTTCACGTCGCCCGCGTTAAGGACGGGTTGACCTTTGAACCCAAACGCCTGCTCGTAAAAGCGCGGCGTGTACGCTTGCGATTCTTCCGCCAACGCGGTGATGGTTTTGCGGACCAACTGCTCGATCTCGGCGCGCTGATGCCGCCAGAGCGCGGTCGGGCGAAAACCATAATCGCTCGGCGCAGCCTCCAACACCTGGCGAGCCACATCCGGCAGCGCGGCCAGCACGGCTTTGACGTCGGATGGATCAGCCACGCGCTGATACACCTTTTCCAGCACGGCGTGAACCATCGAGCCAAACGCGCGCACGTCGTAGCCTTCTTCGGGCGGATCGCGCGGCTCGAGCGACAGCGCGACGCCCGTCCAGAAATCCATCGGGCACGTGCCGTAGGATTCCAGCCGGCTGGCGCTCCACACAAAGTCGGCGGGAAAGCGCGCGGTCAGCTCCGCCGCCCGCGACGACAGATCGCCTTCGAATGGGCCACTCGCCTCGCCCGCTAATCGCGCGCGCAGCACAGTCGCGCCATGCGCGATAGCCTCACCTCCCACCTGGTCTCCTCCTGCCAGCCGGGATAGAGCCTCTTGCGGCGAGGCCGGCTCACCCTGCTCAATTGACAGAGTGACTGATGGGCGGATGTGGAGCACAGGCGCATCCACGATTTGCCGGGCATGTTCCCAGTAAGGCGAGGCTTCCCACGGCTGGCCATCGTCGGCCAGGTAAGGGCGGCACAGTAACAGCCGGTCACTCGCGCGAGTCGCCGCTTCGTAAAAGAATGTCGCCTCATCGCCGCGCAAACGCGACTCGATGGGCAGACCGCGCTTGCGCATAAAGGCGCGGTCGGATTCGGTCAGCAGCGTGTCTTCACGCTCCGCCTGCGGGAAATCGCCCTCAGCCAGCCCCAGGATGGCCACAGCGCGAAAGGCCAGGCCGCGCGCGCGCAAGACAGACGTGGCCGACACTGTTTCGGTCTCTGGCACCGGTACTTCATAGCTCGTCGCTTCCACCACGCCGCGCAGGTCGCGCAAAAAAGAGCTGAACGGCCTGGGATCGGTTTCAAACACGGACTCGGCCAGCGCCAATCCGCGCAACACGTCTTTGAGTGAATTGAGCGCGGCCACGTCGCGCTCGGCGGTTTCTGGGTTCTGGCGCGCGCGGGCGACGACAGACAGACTTTCGTTGGTCAAGCTGCCGGCTTGACCTACAGATGAATCGTCGCCGACGAGGTCTTCGACGAACGCCACGTAATCGCGGACGCCGGCCTCGGCCGGCGGCGTGATGCGCGCGACGAACGCTTCAAACTTGTCTCGCGCGTCGGCAGCACGCTCTGGCTTGATTGTCGGCGCGGCTTCATCCTGGTCGCGCTCGGCCAGAGGAGATAATGCGAGGTCGAACGCCTCGCGCCATTGCACCAATCCGCGAATGACCAGACCATTGTGTGAGATGGCATCGAGCGTATCGGCGTAGGGCAAGATGACATCTTGCCCTACGGACCAATCAAAGTAAGGGCTGCGCCAGGCGTCCAACACGCGGCGGCGGGGAAACCCGTCAGCCGACAGCGAGAGCAACGAGAACAGTGCGGCGATGCAAGGATTGCTCGCCAGCGGCAATCCGCCCGCGATGCGCAACGGCACACCAAACTCGGAAGCCGTCTCTTGCAAAAAGGCCAGGTAAGGATCAAGGTCGCGCGCGATGACGGCGATTTCGCGCGGGGCAATGCCATCGCGCACGATACGCGCTTTGACCCAACGCAGCGCAGCGCGCGTTTCTTCGCGGCGGTTCTGCGCTTCGAGAAACTCGATAGCGCCATCGGCAAGCTGCTTGCGCGGCGCAGAATCGAATAGCGAGGCTTCCAGGTGAGCGAATGTAGAGTGTGGAGAGTGGAGAGTGGAGAGCAATGTTGGAGCTACGTCGAGCGAACGAGTGAGCAAGTCGCGCGCGCGAATGAAACGCCGATGCGCCAACCGCTCGCGCGCGATCGAAGCGTCGCCCGTGAGTGTGATCATCGTCTCGCCGACTTGATCGGCCAACGCTTTGAGCACGCCAAGCTGTGTCGGGTTGAACTCGTCAAAGCCATCCACGACGAGCAGACACACATCGCGGCAGAGGTCGCGGTTTTGCTCAAGCGCAATCGCGGCCAGCCAGCCCTGGCCTTCGGCGTCGGCCCAGGCTTGTCCAAGACCCTCTTTAGAGGAGAGCATCAGCCACGCCTGGTAATCGGCATAAATCGCAGCAAGCTCTTCCAGCCGAGCGCCCCGCCCCATCACCGCAGCGGCAAACACGTCCGGCTGGACACGCGCTCGCTTGAGCTCTTCAATAAGCTCGCGCAGCTCGGCGACGAAACCGGGCTTGTCGCGCAGGGAAAAGTAATAGCTCCCTAGCCCTTCCCCATATCGCCGCGCGACGATCTCTTGAAGCAAGCGATATTGCAGCGGCTCGGTCAAGCGCGCATAAAACTGCCCGGAGCGAGCCAGGATTTCGGCATAGAATTTGTAGAACGTGCCCAGCTCGACGCCCAGCGCGCCGCGCTCGGCCAGGCGATGACGGAACGCGCGCACGTGATCCTGGTTCGGCAAAATGACCCACACCGGCGCAAAGGGGCGAGACACGTCTCGCCCATACTCGGCGCGCAGCGCGTGGATGCGCTCGATGCAGCGCCGAGTTTTTCCAGTTGATGCCGGGGAGAGGAGCAAAGTGGTCATGGGGCAGGCCGTCGGTCGCTCAACCGGACTTGTTCAATATTTGATTGGCGCGCGCACGCACGGCTTTATCTGCGCTGTGAGCCAGCTTGCCCAAAAGCGATGTCTGAGGGGGCGTGAACTTGGCCAGCGCGTCCACAGCGGCCAGGCGGATTCCCTCATCCTTGTCGCCCAGTGCATTGAGAATGTGGCGTACGGCAGACGGCTGATTCGAGATTCCCAACGCCAGCACCGCCGCCTGACGCAGCACCGGGGACAAGCGCGAATCAGCCACGATCTCTAATAGCAAGCTCAGTCCCTGATCAGCATTGAGCGTCTTGCTTCTGACGGCCTGGCCGAGCGCCGTCACCACGGCGGCTCGCGCGCGCTCGTCCTGTTGGGCATCGGCAAGATAGTCGCGGATGATACCCAGCGCCGCCTCGCCGTGGCTGGAAGCGGTCAGGTTGATCACCATGGCGTATCGCGCGGCGGGATGTTGCGCTTTCTCGATCACTTCACGGCAAGCCGCCACTGCCGCCATCGAATGGACGCGCGCCAGCACGGCCGCCAATTGAAGCGCGGTCGCGAGATCGGCTTCACGCATCAAGCGATTCAGCGCCGGCTCGACCGAGGGTGTGCCAATGGCGATGAGCGCAGCGCGCGCCTGCGCCTGGATTGTCTTGCTTTTGCTGCCGAGCAACGACTGGAGCAACGGGTCAACCGCGCGCGCGTCGCCGGCTGCGCTCAGATGGAGAATAGCCTGAGTCACGACTTGGTCGCTAGAATGATCGAGCGCCAGGAGCAGCGCCGACAACTCGTCATCGCTCAGGCGCTGCGGCAAAGGCATCCCCGGCCCGGCCTTTTGCGATTGAAGCCAGGCCAGGCCGCGCTTGGCCTGCTCGTTGTTAGGGTTGATGTTCAGCACGCGCTCCAGGCAGCGCATCGCCAGCTTGCGGTCGTCCATGACAAAGCTGAGCCACAGGAACGCTTGCTCGTTCTCTGGCTCGGCAAACGTGGCCGCTTCCAAATACATGCGAGCTTCTTGGCGGTTGCCCGCGCGCGCGGCGGCGATGCCCAGCTCCAGCAACTCCATCTACATGCCTCCAGATGTCCGGCAGAGTCTACAACCCCTCTTTGGCAATCAATTCCCGTCCCAGGTCAATCACTTCCTGAATCGTGGCAATGAACCCCTGCGCCGCTTCGAGGCTGGGCGGCGGGGCCTCGTCTTCTCCCTCTGCGACAGCAGGCGGAGCGGTGAGTGCGCGGATGCGATCCACCCGCGCGGCCAGGTCGGATGGGAGGCGGCCTGTGGCGACCAGCTCTGCTTCCACCAGGCGCGGAGAGGGCAGCTCTTCGCCGGGCGCTTTGTCTTTGACGAGCGAGAGATGCGCGGAGAGCGTCCATCCCAGCGCCTGCCGCACCGGCCGCATGACTTCTTCAGGAAAGCCACCGTGCAAAACGACCGAGGCCAGCTTGAGCCGCTTGTCGGCCGTGCCGAATCCTTCGCCTGCGCGGCGCAATTTCTTTTCCAACACCTTGCGCGCATCGTCGCGCGCGGGCGCGGGGATGGCCGGGGCTTGATACGCGGCTTGCTGCTCCATCAATCCGCCCGCGAGCAACAAAAGCGCGCGATAGCCTTCTTGCTCCATCAACAGCAGGCCGGGCGGAGTGAAATCGCTATAGTGCTCGGCCAGCAGCTTTTCGACCTCGCCGCGCAGCTTGGCCGGGTCGCGGTCCACGACGACGAGGACATTGCCATCCGCAGGCGCGCCGGGGAGTTGTGGCGCTTGCCGCACCAACAGAATGCGTCCGGGGTAGCGGCCCACGAGCAAATCGGCAAAGCCTTGCAGAGTGGGCGCAGGCACAGCTTCGAGTTTCGCTTCGGCGACGGCAGTCGGTTCGAGCACGAGTTCCGGCTTGACGGATTCCGTGCCCAGCAACACCTCGAGACGCTGCAAGACGCCCTGGCCTGCATCCTTGAACGAGAGGTCAACCACATCGCTGTCTTGGTCGAGCGCGGCATCGAACACAGCTCGCTTGGCGGCCAGCGTGTCGAGCATTCGCTCTTCAATCGTGCCCTGGGCGATCAGGTTGATGACGTTGACCGGCTGCTTTTGGCCGTGACGGTGCGCGCGGCCAATGCGCTGCGCCAGCACCGCCGGGTTCCACGGCAGGTCAAGGTTGATGACCATGCTGGCCGCCTGCAAGTTCAGGCCCACGCCGCCCGCGTCGGTCGAGAGGAACACTTTGCACTTGGGGTCCTCAAAGAACTGCTCGACGAGCGCGCCGCGCTTGGGCGAAGGCACCTCGCCGGTCAACTTGACCCAACCGACTTTTAATTGTTCCAGCAGCGGCTCGGTAAAGGCCAGCATGTTTGACCACTGGCTAAAGATGATGGCCTTGTGCCCGTTACTGGCGACCTCTTCGCCCAAAATCTCGCGCAGCTCGCGCAACTTGGGCGAGGTCTTTTCGCGCTCGGCGGGCTTGATCTCTGGGTCGTGCAGCGCCAGCGCATTGCAGATCAGGCGCATCTTGGTCAGGTAGCTCAAAAGCCACTTGTGCTCTTCCGGCGTGAGCGGGCGGCGCTTGGCGAGCGACATTAGCTTGGCGACTTTGTGCTCGTATTCAGTGTAGGCGACCATCTGCAGCTCGGTCATCTCGACGAAAAAGTTGTTGTCAATCCGCTCCGGCAAGTCCAACAGCACTTGCTCCCGCACGCGGCGCAACACGTAAGGCGAGATGCGGCGGCGCAATTCGTCCAGGTTCTTGTAGCCTAACACCTTGTACGAGCCGGAGGACCGCCGCTCCACATCATAGTAGCGTTGATTGAAAATCCACAACGGGCCGAGGATCGTCGGGTCAATGAATTGAAGGACCGAGTAGAGTTCGTCGAGGCGATTTTCCAGCGGCGTGCCGGTGAGGACAAAGGCATACGGGCTGCGGAGCTGCTTGACGGTGTCGGCAGTTTTCGTTCGCCAGTTCTTGATGCGTTGGGCCTCGTCCAGGATCACCAGATCAAAGTCTTGCTTGATGATTTCTTCCTGGTCGTACAGCGCCAGCTCGTAGTTAATGATGTTGAAAAATTGCGGCTCGCGGTATTGCTTGCGGCGGTCGAGCTGGCCGCCCTGAATGACCTGGACGGGCAGCGAAGTAAAGCGGTTGATCTCGCGCGCCCACTGGTACTTGAGCGAAGCGGGCGTGACGATGAGCACGCGCTGAATATCGCGCAGTTGTTTAAGGAGCGCGGCAGCGGCGATGGCTTGAATCGTCTTGCCCAGGCCCATGTCGTCGGCCAGCAGCACGCGCCGCCCGAACGCCAGGTGCATCACGCCTTCTTCCTGATAAGGGTACAACGACGTCGAGAGGACGTTGAGCGAGCGATTGCCCATCTCGACCTGTTCGAGAAACCATTTCTTTTGCAATTGAACCGCTTCGATGTCTTGCTGGTTCTTGAGGTAATCGTGAACGTCCTGGCCAATGTGGACATGCTCACGGTCGCGGGCGGGCAGCGCGTTCAACTCGCTCAACAATGCAGGCAGACTTTGCGTGACTCGGCCCTGCAAGATGCCTTCGGCGTCCAAGTAGCGTTCGAGCAGCTCGCGCAGCTTTTTGCCTTTGGGGAAAGGCAGGGTCACGCGCACCGTCGTCCGCTCGGCGTGGTGGACGTACAGTTGAGTGATAGCCGGTGCCTCGGCGATGAACTCGTCCCATTTTTTCTCAAACTGCTTTTGCAGGTTGCCCAGCACGCCCTCGATGTGCTTGCAGGTGCCGAGGGTGTTGGTGGCGTAATCCGGGCAGGTGCAAGTATTGAGCAATTGCGTGAGGGAGCGAATGTGGACCGTGTAGACTTTTTCAGAGGCCGAAATCACCTGGAACGCGCTATAGACCAGGTGCTGGCCCTGATTGACGATCTTGGCGATCTCTTCCATGCCGCGCTTGCGGCGGCGCTCGATTTGTTCTTGGAGCAGGTCAACTTTAGGCTCGATCTCGGCAGTTTCTTCGGGAAAATCCAATGAGGAGTCGTCTGTGCGCTTCATCTGTTTTACCTCGCAGTAGGTGGGCTGAGGACAATGATAAAGCATTACTCGGAAATGGTCAACAAACGTTGGGGGCGTGCCAATACCAGCGTCATGGTGTATACTCCAGGCGCGTTGATGGCCTGCGTCCGGGAAAGCATCTGGTATTGAGCCAGCCCGTTTCGCACCAGCATTTGTCGGAGGCTAATCTCTGATGCGTGTTGTCGTCGCCATGTCCGGCGGCGTGGATAGCTCGGTGGCTGCCGCGCTGCTGGTCGAGCAAGGATATGACGTCGTCGGCGTCATGCTGAGGTTGTGGAGTGAGGCAGAAACGCCGTCGCTTGTTGGTCAAGTTGCCAACTCGTCCAACAATCGCTGCTGTACGCCGGGAGATACCGCGCTGGCTCGCCGCGTGGCCGACCAGCTTGGCATCCCGTTCTACCTGGTCAATGTGGCGGATTCGTTCAAGCGGCTGGTGGTGGATGATTTCATTGCGCAGTACGCGGCGGGACGCACGCCCAACCCGTGCTTTAACTGCAATCGGCACATCCGGTTCGAGCTGCTGCTGAACAAGGCGCTGGGCCTGGGCGCGGAAAAACTGGCGACCGGGCACTATGCGCGGATTCAGCACCCCTGTCATCACGGGGAGAAATCTCAATTGCTCCGGGGAGTGGATTCAAACAAAGACCAGTCGTATGTGTTGAGCGTGTTGACCCAAGACAAGCTCAGCCACGTGATGTTTCCGCTCGGCGAGCTGACCAAATCTCAAGTGCGCCAAATCGCCGCCCAAAAGGGCTTGCCAGTTGCAGAAAAAGCGGAAAGCCAAGACTTGTGTTTTGTGGCCGATGGTGACTATCGCGACTTTCTGATGCGCCACGTGCCCGATTCGATTCGCCCTGGCCCGATCCGCGACACGTCCGGGCGAGTGCTGGGCCAGCATCGCGGGCTGCCGTTCTACACTATCGGCCAGCGTAAAGGCATTGGCGTCTCTGGGCCAGAGGCGCTGTACGTCGTCGCGCTCGACATGGCCGACAACACGCTCGTCGTCGGCACGGCCAGCGAATTGGGCCGCAGCGAATGTGAAGCATTGCGCGTGAATTACGTGAGCAGCGAGACGCCCATCGCGCCATTTCGCGCGACGGCCAAGATACGCTACAAGGCGCGCGAGGCCGCCGTTACCGTCACCCCCCTGCCCGATGACTCGGCGCGCGCTCACTTTGACGAGCCACAACGCGACATCACGCCCGGACAGGCAATTGTGTTTTATAATGGAGAAATTGTGATTGGCAGTGGAGTCATAGTATAGCCCGTATTCCGTATTGCGTGCGTCAACGGAATACGCAATACGAAATGCGCAACAAGGGAGAAAAGTGTGAGCCAAATCAAGATAGCCGTTCTGGGTGGAACCGGCAAAGAAGGCTCGGGGCTGGCGTTGCGCTGGGCCGCCGCCGGTTACGACGTGACCCTCGGCAGCCGCGAGCTGGAAAAAGCGCAGCGCGCCGCCGCCGAGTTGAATACGATGCTCGGCCAAGACATTGTGCGCGGGATGACCAACCGTGACGCCGCCACGCAGGCGGACGTAGTCGTGGTGACGGTTCCTTACGCCGCTCACGCCGCGACGATCGAATCGGTCAAGGACGTGGCGCAGGGCAAAGTCCTGGTGGACGTGACCGTTCCGCTCGACCCGCAAAACGTCCGCCGCGTCAAGATGCCCGCGGCAGGCTCGGCCTCGGTCGAGGCGCAGCAACTGTTGGGCGAAGGGGTCAAGGTCGTAGCCGCGTTCCAAAACATCAGCGCCGAGCATTTGCGGTCGCTCGATCACGAGATCGAGTGCGACGTGCTGGTGTGCGGGAACGACAAGGACGCCAAGCAGCAAGTCATCGAGCTGGCGCAAGCCGCGTGCATTCAAGCCTGGGATGCCGGGCCGATTGAGAACGCGATGGTCGTCGAGGGATTGACCAGCGTGCTCATCAATTTGAACATCAAGCACAAGGTCAAGGC
>CAYHAR010000149.1:0-1218 GCA_964354595.1 uncultured Anaerolineae bacterium
CCCATCCGCTCCAACGCGTCTTCCGCATAGTAGGTCACGACGGCGTTCTCGTCGTCGAGCGCGTGAATCAGCGCGGGGATCGCTTCTTGCGACTCGATGGGCACGAGCGCCTTGGCCGCGCGGGCGCGCGTGAGCGAATCGCCTTCTTGCAACGCGCGTAGCAGCCCGGGGACCGCCGCCGCGCCGATGCGAGATAGTGCCACCGCGCAGACCTCGGACACGTGCGCGCTTTTGTCGGCCAGGTGAGCGGCGAGCGCGTCAACGCCGTCGGCTGCGGCCAGCTCGCCCAACGCCATTGCCGCGCACGCGCGCACATCGGTCGCCGGGTCGTTCAGCAGCTTGGTCAACAGCTCGACCGATTGCGCCGTCGGAATCACGGCCAGCGCCCGCGCCATCCACCAGCGACCGTCCATGTGCGTGTCGGGCAGACGTTGGGCAAATACGAACACGGCTTCTTCGCCGCCCATGCCAGCCAGCATCGAGACCGCCGGTTCTGCCTGCGCGTCCTCTCCACTCAAGATCATTTTGATAAGACTGGCCATCTCTGTCATTCCATCACCCTTCGCTGTACGTGATCACCAGTGAGCGCATTAAAAGCCGCCCAATCCGGCGGCGTCGTGAGACCAATCAAGTGCGCCGCGCATCGGCAATCCGATGCGCCAAAGCGCGGTACGATGACGCTGGCCTGTGGAAGCCGCATCGCCGCGCGCGCCCAATCGCATTCTCGGCGCGTCACGCCGTTCACTGTCCACACCTCGACGACGCGAGCGCGCCTGGCGTCGAGCAAATAATCCACGTGCCAGTGGAGGCGCTTTTCGGCGCGCAGGTGACGCGCCAATCGCCCCGCCAGGCCGCCGGGGCCGAGCGCGCTGCCCACGTAAAGATAGAAACCGGCCGGGAATCGAAACCTTCCCAGCCGGCCAACGGCGATTTCACTCGAGCGGTCGAGCGCGATGAGCAGCGCATAAGCGCCGGAAGCTGGCTTTACGCCGGTATGATAACACACAGTCAACTTTTCCGCAGCGCCTGGATAATCTTGCGGTCGGTCACGGCAAAAGCGAAATCATCCAACTCGTCCCACGTGACCCAACGCCAATCCGCTACCTGGAGCGCGCGAGGCTTGCCGTGGACCAGGCGGCACTCGAAGGCGTGCAGCGTGATGCGAAAGTGAGTGTAAGCGTGCTCGACTCGCGTCACCGGCTGGCCCACCTCGATCTC
>CAYHAR010000149.1:1318-8871 GCA_964354595.1 uncultured Anaerolineae bacterium
GGCCGCGAAGCGTGCGAATGACGGCGGCTGTCACATCATAGTGCGGGATTCGTTTCTTGGCTGCGCGCTCCGGCAATTTTTCCTGGATGCCCAACGCGCGCGCCCGGCAGACTTGACCCAACGGGCATTCATCGCAGCGGGGCGAGCGCGGCGCGCAGATCGTTGCGCCCAATTCCATCATCGCTTCGTTCCATCGGCCCGCTTTGCCTTTCGGCAAATTCGTCTCGGCCAACGTCCACAATTGTTTCTGAAGCTTGGGCCGGCGCGTGTCGCCGCGAATCGCATAGACGCGGCACAGCACGCGCTTGACGTTGCCATCCACGACAGGCGCGTCGCGCCCGAACGCGAGGCTGGCAATCGCGCCGGCTGTGTATGCGCCGATGCCGGGTAGCTTGCCCAACTCTTCCACCGTGTCCGGCAACTTGAACTCGGCCATCACCTTTTGCGCCGCACGATGCAGGTTGCGCGCCCGCGCGTAATAGCCCAGCCCTTCCCACAGCTTGAGCACGTCGTCGAGCGGCGCTTGCGCCAACGCCCGCATCGTCGGGAAGCGTTCCGTGAATCTCGTAAAGTATGGTATAACTGTGCTCGCCTGCGTCTGCTGCAGCATAATCTCGCTGACCCAGACGCGGTACGGATCGCGCGGCTCGGCCCGCCACGGCAGGTCGCGCAAATTTCGCGCGGCCCAGCGGAGCAACTTGCTAACCGGCAACCGATTTGTGATTGGTTTCGACAACTGATTTTCCTCTCTGCTGATTTGCCCATTCTACACGGACTCGAACAAACAACCAAATGCCAACCTACGATGTCTGCCTCGCCTGGTCATGGGAATACGACGACGATTTTGTCGCGCTGCTGAGAGATGCCTGCTTCCGTCACGGGCTGACCTTGTACGAGGTCACGCCGAACACACTCTGCGATGCGCTTGCCCACATTGCCGCGGGCGAGCTGACTTGGCGCGCGTTCTTTGACCGCGCTTCCGATGGCGACCCGGCTTTTCTGCCGCTCGTCGAATGGGCCACGGCGCACGTCCCGCGCTTGCTCAATCCATTCGCCACCGCCCGGCGCGCTTGGGACAAGGCGACGATGCACTTGGAGTTTATCACCGCCGGGCTGTATACGCCCCACACAATTATCCTGCCGCCCTATCAGGAACAGGCCAACCTACTGCCGCCTGACTTGGCTCCGCTGGGCGGACGGTTCTCGATCAAGCCCGCGCACGGAGGCGGAGGCGCCGGCGTCGTCAATCGGGCGCAGGCCTGGATACAAGTCACGGCAGCGCGGCAAAAATTTCCCGCCGACAAGTATCTGCTTCAAGAATGGATCACGCCGGCGACGATGGGCGGACGTCGCGCGTGGTTCCGCGTGATCCATTGTTGTGGCCGGACGTTCCCGTGCTGGTGGGACGATCAGACGCACGTCTACACGCCGGTCACACAGGGAGAAGAGTTGCTCTATAACCTGGGCCGCCTGCGCGAGATGGCGGCGATCATTGCGCGGGTGTGCGGCTTGCAGTTGTTCTCGACCGAGATCGCCTGGGCCGCCGACGGTCGGCTGCTTTCGGTGGACTATGTGAACGACCCGCTCGACTTGCGCTTGCAATCCAAGACTATCGAGGGTGTGCCGGATGTGATTGTCGCCGCGTTGGCCGATTGCATCGCCGAGTGGGTGGCTGAACAAACTCGCCCGCGTGTCCGCCCCGCCACCCAAGCCGACATTCCTGCCATGATGCGCTTGCTTGAAGAGTTGGGCCGCCCGCCGGCCGACCCGGCCGATGCGCGCTTGGCCGATGTGCACCGGCGGCACATTGCCGATCCCGACCAGTTGATGCTCGTGGCGGAATTGGGCGGGCGAGTCGTCGGCATGTTGTCCGGCGCGTACCGCACGCGGCTCAACTGGCCCACGCTCGAGTTGTGGCTCGCCGACTTTAGCGTGACCGAATCGGCACGCGGTTACGACGCCGGTCGCGCGCTGATGGACGAGGCCATTGCGCGGGCGCGGCAACGTGGCTGCCATCGAGTCAGGCTCGAATCGGGACACCAGCGCCAAGTCGCTCACCGGCTCTACCAGTCGCTCGGCTTTGAAGATGGGGGCGTTTATTTTCTCCTAAATCTGTAGGGCAAGATGACCTCTTGTCCTACAGTGACGCTTGACTGCCAACGGCGCTCGTGATAGAGTTATCATGCAGCGAGTGAAACGTAGCCGTTTTTTTTTTCAAGAGGAGACAATTCCATGAGCGATCCCACGTTGCCGAATGCTTCGTTGCGGGTCCTGTTCCTTTCGATGGAAGAGGTGATGGGCCAACACGGCGTCAACGCCGTGCTCAACGCCTCCGGGCTGACCCGCTTTGTCAACAACTATCCGCCCAACAACCTGGACTCGTGCGTGCCGTTCGAGGACTATGCCACGGTCGTCAAGGCCGTCGAGGATTTTTACGGACCGCGCGCGGCGCGGGCGCAGCTCATCCGCGTGGGCCGGACGACGTTCCAGTACGCGCTCAAGGAACATCCGGCGACGTTGGGATTGGCCGGGCTGGCGCTCAAGGTGATGCCGCTGAACATGCAGATGAAGACGGTGCTGGGCAACGTGGCGGGCGGGATGACCAAGGACCTGCACGAACCCTCGCGCGTGGAAGAGCAAGCCGATTGCTTTGTGTACACCAAAGACGCCTGCGGCGCGTGCCAGGGCCGCCAGGCCGAAAAGCCCGTGTGCTTTACGACGGTCGGCGCGATTCTCGAATCGCTCAAGTGGGCCACCGGCAAGAATTTCGATGTGACGGAAACGGTTTGCCGCGCGATGGGCGGCCCGACCTGCTCGTTTCGCATTGCCAAGACGCCGTTGGGGTGAATTCGCAAGTCAGAGAGCAGAGGTCGGAGAGAGGATGCCCCGTGGCGTTATCTGACCTCCGATTTTCGATATCTGGCTCTTGGGGGTGAGGCTATTTCCATTTCCGATCAAGAACGTTGGGACACGCGCTGGGCCACGGCGAAAGAATCGCACGTGCGCGAGCCGCATCCGCTCGTCGTTCGCTTTGTCTCGCAAGCGGGGCTGACCCGTGGGCGCGCATTGGACGTGGCGTGCGGCGTGGGACAGAACGCCATCTGGCTGGCGCAGCGCGGATTTACCGTGGACGCGGTGGACATTAGCCCGGTGGCGATGGAGCGCGGGCGAATCGCCGCCGCGCAAGCCGGCGTCAACGTAAACTTTGTCCAGGCTGACCTGGACGTGTGGACGCCGCCGGCCAACACTTTTGATTTGGTGATTGGCTTTCGATTTCTCAGCCGGCGTTTGTGGCCGCATTTGCAAGCGGCTCTGCAGCCCGGCGGGTGGCTGCTGTATCAGACGTTCAATCTCTGCAAGCTGACCCCCGATTCTGATTTCCCGCGCGAGTACCTGCTCGACATCGGAGAACTGCCGCGCGCCTTTGCCGGGTTAAAGATCGTCGAGGCCGGCGACGATGGCGGGCCATCGCGCGACCAATCGTGGATCGTCTGCCGGAAGCCGAGCCTGTCACAGGTATATGTTTCTGAATTGTGACGCTCTGTTACCGAATCGTCACCTTTCCTGCACACGGATGAAACGTGGGGGTGGTATCCTCCTTTAAAGAGGGGGAGATGACCCATGCGCGATTACACATCAAGACGCAAGTTGATATTGAGCATCTTGGGCGTGCTGCTGATCGCGGCGCTGATCGTCGGCGTCCTGACGGCTCGGCCCATCGAGGACAAGACTCCCAAGATTCAGTCGGATTGGAGCCGGGGCGTGCGCGTCGGCAAGTCGCCGTGGAATCAGCCGCCCACGCTTTGCATCTCGGATGATGGACAGCGTGTTCACCTGGCGTGGGCCGATAACGGCCCATCCGGCACGGGCGTGCATTACCTCCAGTTGGACGAGCGCGCGCGCCGGGTGACCGAGCGGTGGTCCGAAGCGATGCAGGCCACACCGATATCGGCGCAGATGCTGTTGGACTCGCAGGGCCGCCCGCACATGTTCGTGATGGCTCGTATATCTGGCGACAAGACACTGCGATTGTTTCATTGGTCTTTGAATGCCGATGGCGCGCCGCGCATCCCGGCGCATCCCATTTCCCCGGCCGGGGTCGAAGTGGTTGGCTATGCTGTGACGCCGGGCGAGGCGGGCAGCTTGCAGATATTTTGGGCTGCTGACCCGGAGACGGATGCGCGTGGACTGTACCTGGTGCGCCTGGATGCGGATGGCCAGGTGGTCGCCGACCATCGCCGCCTGAATGAGCGACCCGCGCATCAAGTCTCGGCGCAAGCCGACCGTCAGGGCAACGTGCACGTGATCTGGGGCGAGCCGTTCTCAGGCCCATCCAAAGGCGATTGGTACCGGGTCATGTACGCCGTTTTCTCAAATGGCAACCTGCAAGCCGTTGATGGGACGTTGATTGAGCAAGCCGACGCGCCTCCCAAGCTCGGCGTGGACGGCCAACGGGTGTATGCCCTGTGGGGCAAAGAGGTCAAGGGCGGGATGCTGGCCGGCATGGGATTCACCGGCTACACCTCGTTTCCATTGGGTCAGCCCAATTCTGGCTCGTCGGCCAGTTTGTCCATCCCGGCTAATGGTCAGCCCGAGTACGTGCCGTATCAGGGCGAGTACCGCCTCAAGACCATAGGCAGCATGGGGCAGATGAAGCCCAGGGATATCACCGATTACGTCCACTCGCCCGCGCCGGTCCCCGGCCAGCACGACGAAATGGCCGTGGCGACCATTGCCGCTCTCAAGTTTGGGGTGAACGAGCGATTCGTGCCGACGTTGGTCATGTTGCGGGATGGGCGCGCGACCGGCTACCAGGTGATCGCTTCCAACGATGGATACAACGCGCAGCCGGCGCTGGCAGCGGATTCATCGGGCAACTTGTATGCAGCCTGGTTGACCGGCAGCACCGGGGCAGGCTTTCGCATCTATTATGCCGCGACGACCGCCGCCGCTCGCGCTCAACTCGACGCGAGCGACCTGACTGATTTCATGGTCGCCACAGTGGTGACGGCGTGGCAAATGTTGGGGGGATTGGCGCTCTTGCCATTCTTTCCGCTCATCGTGCTGCCCGCGTTTCTCATCATCGTGGTCTATAGTATTTTTGGGCAACGCGGCGAAGGGCTGAGTGATCGTCGGGCCTACGTGGTGCTCATCGCCAGTTGCCTGACGTACTGGCTGGCCAAAGAGATCATCCTCGGCGCGGTGCTGACCGAGCCGATCGCGGCGCGAGAATTGGCAGGCTGGAGCCGGACGCTCGTGATCTGGGCGATTCAATTGGGGATTGCAGCAGTATCCGGCGGGTTCACGTGGTGGCAGATGAAACGCAGGCAGATGGATTCGATCCTCTGGCCGGCGTTGATCTTTATCGCGTGCGATATGGTGTTGACGATGCTGGCCGCCGGGCCGACGCTGGCCCAGCGCGGATAAAAGGGAAAGGCGGCTTTGAAAAAGAAAATCGTGGCCCTGGTCCTGGTGTTGATCGTGGCGGCGCTGGGAATCTGGGTGAACCTGCGTCCGTCCAGCTTTCCTCAAGAGGCCGCTCAAGAGCTGAATGATTTCGTCCAGCGATTTGCCGGCCCAGGCTTTAGCTTCAAGATCGTCTCGACAGAGAAAGGGGTTGCCGCCAGTCCGGACAATACCGACAAGCTAGAGGCGGCTCCGTTTGGCCTCGTCAGAAGGCCGGCGGGCGTGTGTCCTCCCGATGAGCCTCAAATCAAAGAGAACTGGTGCGTGATCGTGGACAAGCCCATCGAAACCTCTGAGGGGGTCAAGAGCACTCACTTTATCGCGCAACGACAAGGCCAGCTTTGGATCGTGCAACAAGTACCCGATTCAGACGCCGACGTTTTCCGACAATTTGGATGCCGCAGGTGGTAAATGCTAATAGACCTCCGAGATGTGGCAAATCTCGGAGGTCTTGTCAGGCGGCGCGGGTGTTGGCGCTGCTTTTCTTCTTGCTTCCTCTGACGTTCACCGTTGCCCAGGCCCAAGGCGAGGAAAGGATATCCAGGCCGGGCCAGTATGTGGGTTACTCGCGCCCGCTTTACCAAGAGTGGGTGCGCGCCTCTCAATACGTCGCCGCGCGAGATGGAACCAAGCTGGCGATAGATATTTTTCGCCCCGCGCCAGGTGGACAGCCCGTCAGCCAACCGCTGCCGGTGGTCTGGTCGCACAATCGTTATCACCGGGCGGATATGTCCGGTGGCCGCTTGCAGACGATCCTGGATAGCGCGAGCTGGCTCAAAACCTTGCTGCGGCACGGGTACGTGATTGCCGTGGCGGACGCGCGGGGCAGCGGCGCTTCGTTTGGGACTCGGGCCGGGCCGTACTCGCTGCAAGATGCCCAGGATGCTTACGACGTGACCGAGTGGCTGGCCGCGCAGCCCTGGTGCAATGGCAAAGTCGGCATGTTCGGCGCATCTTTCATGGGAGATGCCCAGCTCATGGCTGCCAGCCTTGCGCCGCCTCACCTCAAGGCCATCGTTCCCCAGGTCGCGCCGTTTGATCGCTACTTTGAGTACTACCCCGGCGGCGTGTTCATGGATCAGGCCGCCGCCGAGTGGAGTCGCGTGACGCGAGAGATGGACACGGTTCAGCCGGCTGCGCCGGTTGACGAGGATCGCGACGGCGCAATGTTGGCGCAAGCGATAGCCGAACATCAAGCCAACGCGGATTTCTATCAACTGGCCGCATCGTCGCCTTACCGCGATAGTGTCGCCACAAAGCTTGGACAGCCGTGGCTGACCTGGGGCGCATCCAATTACATGGACGCCATCAGCAGATCGGGAGTTGCCATTTATCACATCGCGGGCTGGCAGGATTACTACCGGCGTGGGGCGTTGCTCAGTTTCCGCAACCTGAGCAACCCCTCCCCTGAAGGGGATCTGCGACAAAAAATCCTCATCGGCCCCTGGACGCATGACCGCGTCGGCGAATATTTTGACTTGGCCGCCGAGCACTTGCGTTGGTACGACTATTGGCTCAAGGGGATTGACAACGGAGTGATGGCCGAGCCGCCCATCCATTACTATACGATGGGACTGCCGGAGAAACAGGCGTGGCGGTTTGCAGCGCAATGGCCTCTGCCCGACGAGCAGCCGACGCCATACTATTTCCGCGACGGACTGTTGGATACTAGCCCGCCGACCGATTCCGCCGGGCAGGATAGTTACACGGTGGACTATTCCACGACCACGCGCGAAGGAACCGCGTGGAACGATCAAAAAGGATTGACCTACACCAGCCGGCCTTTGCCGCAAAACTTGCAGGTGACAGGACATCCCGTCGTGCACTTGTGGATCACATCTACAGCCAGCGACGGCGATTGGTTCGTCTACCTGGAAGAGGTCTCTGAAAACGGCGTCAGCCAGTATGTCACCGAGGGAGTGCTGAGGGCGTCGCATCGGGCGCTCTCCGAGCCGCCGTTCGATTACATCGGGCTGCCTTTTCACCGGGGCTTTGCCAGCGACATTGCGCCACTTTTCAGCGGCGAGCCGGTGGAGCTGGTCTTGGACCTGCTCCCTATCTCGAATATCTTTGACGCGGGGCATCGC
>CAYHAR010000150.1:0-8807 GCA_964354595.1 uncultured Anaerolineae bacterium
CAAAAATGCCGTTGTTCTCCCACCAAGAGGCCTGTCCAGCGTGACAGGTCTTTTTTTTATTTTCCCGCTTGCCTCTCGGCTACTCCACGGGCAGATAAATATGCCAAAGAGACTTGGAATTTCTTCGCGTCCTTTGCATCTTGGTGAAAAAAGGCTTTTTGCGGTAGAGTCGTAACACGTTTTGTGCATTCTGTGGCATAATGGCCGCCGATGCGCAAAACCACTCTCATCCTTCTCTTGCTGTGTATCTTTGCCTTCGGGGCAGCGATGGCTGTGGCTTGTGGCGTGTTCCAAGCTGTGCCGCATCTGGAAGATGAGCACGCCAATCTCTTTCAGGCCAAGGTCCTGGCGACCGGGAAACTCTATGCATCCAGCCCCGCTCAACCTGGCGTATTCTTTGTCCCCTTCGTGCTGGATTGGGAGGGGCGACGGTTTTCCAAGTATCCGCCCGGATATTCGGCGATGTTGGCATTGGGTGTGTTGACGCGCACGCCGTGGTTCGTGAATCCGCTGTTGGGCGCGCTGGCGCTCGTTGCCACGTTCGCATTAGGGCGCGCAATCTTTGGCGATGACCAGACCGCGCTCCTCGCTGCCATCCTCGGCGCGACCTCGCCCATGTTCCTGGGGCTTTCGTCGGCGTTGCTTTCGCACGCGCTCAGCCTGCTTCTATTAACAGTTTTTGCGTGGGCTTTTCTTCGCTCGACACTCCACACTCCCGCCCTCTGGGCGTCTACGCTCCATGCCCTCCTCGCGGGCTTTTCCCTGGGCTGGGCCGCGCTCACGCGACCGATGACGGCTATCGCATACGCCGCGCCGTTCGGCTTGTGGGCATTGTGGCGGGTCGCAGGTCGCAGGTCGCGGCCTGGGCCTTTGGTCGTGACGGCGCTCGTCGCGGGAGCGATGGCGGCGTTGCTGCCGTTGTACCAATGGACACTCACCGGCAGCTATTCGGTGAACCTCTATGCAACCTGGTGGGGCTATGATAGCCCAGGCTTTGGTCCTGGGCATGGTCCGCTTCCAGAGGGACACTCGCTCGCATCTGCGCTTCACAACTCTGCGCTTGATTTGGCTTCGCTGCTCACCGATATGCACGGTTGGCCAGGCTTGAGTTGGGTCCTGATTGCGCCGGGGCTGTTGATGGCTCCGCGCGACCGGCGCGACGTGGCGCTGCTTGCGCCGCTGGCGGCGCTTGCCCTCGCGTATGGTTTTTACTGGGTGCGCGGCTCGGGCATCTATGGTCCACGATACTGGTATGAAGCGACACCATTTCTGTGGCTGCTTTCGGCGCGAGGATTGATAAAGCTGTGGGACTGGGCGCAGGGGCGAGGCCGGGTTCGCTCCTGGATCAAGCTGGGGCTGGCTGCGCTCATTGCGCTCAACGTGACGATGACGATGCCGGCGCGGTTTGCGTTCTGGCGCGGCTTGTACTTTGTGACGAATGAACCGTGGCGCGCGGTGCAACAGGCGAACCTCCACAACGCGCTGGTGATCGTTCGTGGCAAACTATGGATGGATTACGGAGCGGTCTTGTGGGCCAATTCGCCGTCGCTCGACGACGACGTCGTCTTTGCGCGCGATCAAGGCGAAGCGGTGAACGCCGCCGTCATCGCGCAGTACCCCGGCCGGCGCGTCTTTTGGATGGAGGAAACACAGTTAATCCCTGTGCGTCCAGACGGATCGTGATATAGAGGGTACGTGAGCATCAGTGCCAACTTGGGGAGTGCACGCTTCAGCGCGCGGAAAAAGCGGTCTAAAGACCACACTCTGAAATTAGAGTTGACGCCATTGTGCGTGAGTCGAGTAACATGTTAGAACCCGATTTGTCCGTCACACTCTGCGGCGCGCGCTTGCCGAACCCGACCGTCTTGGCCTCCGGCATCTTGGGGCTGAGCCAGGAAATCTTGGGGCGGCTGGCGCGTTCCGGCTGCGGCGCGGTCACGACCAAGTCCTGCTCACTTCAGCCGCGCACGGGCTACCACAATCCGGTCATTGTGGATTGGGGCTATGGCCTCATCAACGCGGTGGGGCTGTCCAACCCCGGCGTCGAGGTGATGGCCGAAGAAATTCGACTGGCGCGGCAGCGGCTCGCGCCGCTGGGTGCGCCGATCATTGCCAGCATCTTTGCCAACACGATTTACGACTTTGGCGTTGTGGCCCGCTACATCAGCGAAGCGCAGCCCGACTTGATCGAGGTCAACATCTCGTGTCCCAACCTGGACGCGCGCTTTGAGCAGATGTTTGCAACCAGCCCTTATGTGGCCGCGCAGGTCACGCGCCGCGTCAAGGAAAATACAAAGATACCCGTCATCGTCAAGCTTTCGCCCAATGTCGAAGACATTGCCAAAGTAGCGCGCGAGGTGGAAGCCGCCGGGGCCGACGCCATCAACGCGATCAATAGCCTGGGGCCTGGCTTGCTGTTAGACATTGAAACTGGTCAGCCCGTGTTGGCGAATCGTTGGGGCGGCGTATCCGGCCCGGCGATTCGGCCCATCGCGGTCAAGTGCGTGCGCGATGTGTGCAAAGCGGTCAAGATTCCCGTCATCGGCACAGGCGGCGTGACCGATGCGCGTGACGCGGTTGAAATGATTCTTGTCGGCGCGACGGCGGTCGGCATCGGGTCGGCGGTCAATTATCGCGGGATGGGCGTGTTCGGCGAGGTCGCCGCGGGCGTCGCCGAATACATGCGGCGACATGGCTACGCGCGGCTGCAAGATTTCCGGGGAAAGGCACTGGCGTATTGTTGATATGCTCCCACGAACCGTTCGTATTTCTGACATTATCGAAGAAACCCGCGCTGTCAGGACGTTCATCTTGGACGACAAGCTAGACGCGCAGCCAGGGCAGTTTGTGATGCTCTGGCTGCCCGGCGTGGACGAAAAGCCGATCAGCATCGCCGTGCCCGATCCATTGACGCTAACGGTCGCCAAGGTTGGCCCGTTCAGCGATGTGCTGCATCAATGCAAGATCGGCGATGTGCTCGGCTGGCGCGGCCCGTTCGGGCGGCCGTTCCAGTTGAATGCAGAGCGCCCGGCGCTGCTTGTCGGCGGCGGATATGGCGCAGCGCCGCTCTATTTCCTCGCGGCGCAAGCGGTGACGCGCGGCACGCTTGGCGCAACAACCGTTGCGCTCGGCGCGCGCCGTGCGGACGATCTCATCTTTGTCGAACGATTTCGGCGTTTGGGTGTAAAATTGCTGCTGGCAACAGAGGATGGATCGGCCGGCGTCAAGGGTTACGTGACGGGAGCTATCACCCATCAACTTGCAGGACATCCCACGATCTATGCCTGCGGGCCGGAGGGGATGCTCGTCGTGCTCCACGCGCTGTGTCACGAGCGCGGACTGCCGGGGCAATTGAGCGTGGAACGCTACATGAAGTGCGGCTTTGGCGTGTGCGGCCAATGCGCGCTCGACGACCTGCTGGTCTGCGCCGATGGTCCGGTGTTTGACGTGGAACAGCTCGACGGCAAGCAGGATTTTGGGCGATTTCACCGGAACGTGACGGGAAGACGATTGCCGGTCTAACGACGAAGGACGAAGGACGAAAGGCGAATGGCAAACGCAGCGCCATTCGTCTTGAGGACCAGAATGTGTTGCGACGATTCGTAGCGACGGTGATCTTGATAGGCTTGTTAGCCAATCCGTCGAGCGCCTGGGCGGATGGGCCAATCACGCACGTCGTCCAGCCCGGCGAGAATTTGTTTCGCATCGGACTGCGCTACAAGCTGACGGCGCAGCAGATTGCGTCGGCCAATGGCCTGAGCAACGTCTCGCAGATTGTCGTGGGGCAGCGGCTCGTGATTCCGGCGGCGGGCGCGGCGAACGCGCCGGCTTATACGCCAGTGGCGACCGCGCAATCGTACCACGTCGTCGCGCCCGGCGAAAATCTTTTCCGCGTCGCGCTACGCTACGGGTTGAGCGTCCAGGCGTTGGCGACGGCTAACCACATTGCCAATGCTAGCCAGGTGTACGTCGGCCAACGCTTGCTCATTCCGGGGAGCGCCGCGCCCGCGACGACGAAATCCGTTTTGCTGCGCGCGCCTGTGCTGGCCCAGGAACACAGTCTGACGTGCGAAGCGGCGGCCGCGCGGATGGTCGCAGTTTATTTCGGCAAGTCCGTGACTGAAGCGTGGATTCAAGAACAGCTGGGCAAGGACGAGAATCCGCACAAGGGATTCCGGGGCGACGTTGACGCCGAGTTCGGCGGCATCGTCAACTATGGCGTCTATGCCGAGCCGTTAGCGACCGTGCTCCGGTCGCAGGGATTGAACGCAGAGGTTCGCTACAACACGACGTATGCCGATTTGCGCGCCGCGCTCGACCGGGGCCGGCCCGTCATCGTGTGGCTTTCCCAGTTTGCCGCGCCGGGCTATTACGACCAGCCCGGCGGCTATCGCCTGGTGCCGGGCGAGCACTCGTACGTCGTCGTGGGCTATGACGCCGCCGGCCTGATCGTCAACGATCCACTCAACGGCGGGCGACAATTTCACATCCGCGCCATTCCGCGTTGGGAGTTGTTCAACAACATGGCGCTGTTCGCCAGCAGAGGTTGAATTTTGAAGAATGAGCAAGAGCGGGACCGAGGCAGCCTGGAACGCGCTCTCGTTGATATTGTTAGGCTTGACCGCGCTGACGTGCCTGTGTTACGCGACCGTGTTCTTGACGCCTGCTCTGGCCGGGCCATTGGCTTGGCCGCCCCCCATAGACCAGGTTTCTCTTCCCAGCGGCACGCCGCCGCCGCCGAGTCCTATCTGGCCCCCCACATGGACTCCGACCGGCACCCGCACACCGCATCCAACCAATACGCCTGTCAAAATCAACACGCCGGCCCCGACTAGCACATTGACGCCGACGGCGGCGAACGCGGCTGCCGCCGCGGGTCCAAAGCGCGTGGGTCAATCGGCGCTCATTCCGGCGAGCGCCACGCCGACGCCCGCCAATCGAACGGTGCTCTTGCGCGTGCCGGTGCTCGCTCAAACGCGCCATCTGACGTGCGAGGCGGCGACGGCGCGGATGGCGGCCGTGTATCTGGGCAAGCCCGTGACCGAAGCGTGGATGCAGGCTCAATTCGGAAAAGACGACAACCCGCACAAGGGATTCCGGGGCAACGTGGACGGCCAGTTCGGCGGAGTCTATGATTACGGTGTGTACGCCGAGCCGGTGGCCCAGGCGCTCCATTTGCTGGGATTGAACGCGGATATTCACTACGGCGCGAGCTATGCCGATTTGCGCGCCGCGCTCGACCGGGGCCAGCCGGTCATTGTCTGGCTTTCATTGTTCGCCGAGCCGGGCTATTACGATCAGCCGGGTGGCTATCGCCTGGTGCCGGGCGAGCACACCTATGTCGTCGTGGGCTATGATGCCACCCGCTTCGTCGTCAACGATCCGGGCCAGGGCGGACGGCGATTTTACGTCCGTGCGATTCCGCATTGGGAGCTGTTCAACAACATGGCAGTGTTCGTCAGCAAATGAGCGCTTCTGAGAAATCTCTGCTGCGCGCCCGGCGCCGCGCGCTGCGCGACGCGATGACGGGCGAGGATGTCGCCTCGGCCAGCGCGCGCGTCTGCGAGCATCTGGCTGCCTGGCCTGTGTTCCAACCGGCGCGCGCGGTGATGGCGTACATGGCGTTCGGCAACGAGATCAGCCTGGTGCCTTTGATGAATTCGTTCGGCGACAAACGCTGGGTCATCCCGCGTATTGTCAAAAACCCAGAGCCGCAATTGATCCTTTACCCTTACGATCCTGGCCGTCTGGTGCAGCATCCGTATGGAATGCTCGAGCCGGACGCGAGCCTGCCGGTGATCGAGCCGCGCGAGATTGATCTGGCGCTCGTGCCCGGCGTGGCGTTCGACCGGCGCGGCTACCGGTTGGGATTCGGCGGCGGGTTCTATGACCGATTCCTACCGCGCGTCACGGCGGTCAAGGTCGGCATCGTCTACGCAGCACTCATCGTAGATCGAGTGCCCGACGACCCGCACGATCAGCGCGTGGATTTTCTTGCAAGTGAGTTGGGAGTCCATCAGTCCATTGGTGATCGCTGATTGACCGAATAACGGAGCAACTATGATACTGATTCACAACGCCCTAGTCGTCAACGCAACCGGTGTGAAGAAAGCAGACATTCTCATCCAGGACGACCGGTTCGTCAAAATCGCGCCGGAATTGACAAGGCCGATTGACGCGGACATTGTCGAAGCGCAGGGCTGGCTGGCTTTGCCCGGCCTGGTGGATATTCACGTCCACCTGCGCGAGCCGGGCGGCGAGCACAAGGAAGATTTTTATTCCGGCACGTGCGCCGCGCTGGCTGGCGGTGTGACCACCGTGCTGGGAATGCCCAATACTACGCCGGCCATCACCGACGAGGCGTCGCTCGAGGCTGCGCTCGGTTTGGCGGCGCGCAAGGCCGTGTGCGATTTTGGGCTGTACCTCGGCGCGACGCGCGATAACGTCGCAACCGCCGCGCGTGTCGAACGCGCCGTCGGACTCAAGCTGTACATGGGGTCGAGCACCGGCCCGCTGCTGGTGGATCGCTTTGAGGATCAGTACGCGCACCTGGCGGCTTGGCCGCCGGATCGCATCGTGGCTGTCCACGCGGAGAACGAAGAGGCCGTGCAATATTTTGCCGCACGCGGTCAGCGCCGCCCGTCAGTGTGCGCCGCGCTCGAGACCGCTCGCGCGATCATGATGGCGCAGTCGCTAGAGCGTCCTGTTCACCTCTGTCATCTTTCGACCGCGCCGGAAATCCAGATGGTCAAGGAAGCCAAGCAGCGCGGCGAGCCGGTGACGTGCGAGGTGACGCCGCATCACTTGTTCCTCGCCTCCGAGATTGAGCAGCACTTGGGCGCGCGGGGAATGATGAACCCGCCGCTGCGGTCCACAACGGATGCTCACGCGTTGTGGGATAACTTGGAGTTCGTGGACGCCATCGCCACCGATCACGCCCCGCACACACTTGACGAGAAGGCAAGTGCCACACCGCCCTCCGGCGTGCCGGGTCTGGAGACCATGTTACCGTTGCTCTTGACCGCTGTACAGCAAAAGCAACTGGGCTGGACAGACTTGGTGCGGCTCACTTCCACCAGCCCGGCGCAGTTGTTCAACCTGAGTGGCAAAGGCCGCATCGCGGCGGGCTACGACGCCGACCTGGTGCTGGTGGACCCGGAAATCCAGTGGACGATTTCGGGCAAGGACTTGCTCACCCGCTGCGGCTGGACGCCATTCGAGGGTTGGCGGGCGCGCGGCAAGGTCATGCGAGTGTACTTGCGCGGACAACTGGCGTTCGACGAGGGTCAGGTATTGGTTGCGCCGGGCGCAGGTCGGCCGGTGCGGCAGGTGGCGCGTCAATAGACAGACCGGCCTGCCCTCAAAGCATATCCTGTGGGATTCGCGCCCGGCTGGCGCGCGAGCACGGCGCGCTGTGTTGAGAGAATAACAAAAGTGTCTACCTTCACAGTGGCTGAATTGTTCCGGCGGCAGGGGCGCTTGGACCTGGATGCGGGTTTGAGGAGGCGGCTGGTCAGCGACACCAGCCGGACCTACCCGGATAGTCAGTTCGGCACGCTTCCCTTGGATGATGAGATGCGGTTGGGGGATCAAGCCGCGCTGCTGTCATTGAGCGGACCTTGGTGGAAATGTTCAGAAAGTAGAGACCGTCAATCAATCGGTCGCTGTTGCGCAATGGTTAGGCTAAACGCTCCACGGCAAGAGCAATGCAAGCGTTTTGACGCAAGCGCGAGGCGGGTGTATCATTCTGCGCAGAAAAGGAGCTATGCCATGAACGCGATCTGTCCCCGCTGCGGCACGGTGAGCCTGGCCGGTTCGCAAACCACTCGCTTTACTTGCAAGACCTGTCGTCTGCGTTTTTGCATCGAGTGCCAACACTGGCAAGTGGATCGCAAGCAAAATTATTGCGCGCGGTGCGGCGCGCTGTTCAACGACCCGCCGCCGGTCATGCCCTCCGGGGTTGCAGCGGTGGTCTTTTACGTTCCGATTCTCGCCGTCCTGCTCTTCTCTGTCTTTATTCCCTTGCGCTTCTGGCAGATGGCGCTCCTCATCGTCGCGCCGATGGTGGTGTACACCTCGGCGTACCTGACGCTGTTCTATCGGTGCACCGGCCTGACGCAAGCCGCGCGCCGCGAAGCGATTTTGCTGGCTCGCCGCGCCTCGATGCTGGCCGCCATCGTCTACGTCGTCACGATGCTCGGCAGTCAGTTCACCTTGGTCGTCGGGGTTGCCATCGCTGGCGTCCTGGTGCTCATCGGGCTGGTCGCGCAGCGCGCGAATCCGGCGGTGATTGAGGAACTGCGCGCCAACCGCTCCGCATGGAGCGCGATTCTTTCCCTGTCGAGCTGGGACGCGCTGTTGATGCGATTTCCTGAGGCGCACTGACCGGCCAACCGGGGCAATCATATGCGCCAGCTTCTTGCCCATGAAATTGGGCCTTGACAACATCTTCATCGTTTGCTATAATGTGCCTACACTCGCTGAAAGGTGAGTGCGGTTCTAACAACCGACGCGAACAAGGAGGTGGGACACAACTAAATCTAGTTGGGACAACCAGCCAGAGAAGTGTGTCCTGCCGACGAAGAACGTCGGCATTTTTGTCCCTTGACAAAGTGAAAGAAGGGTGGTAGAATCCGCCCGCTCTGGCAAAGAGCAAAGACACCTTAACAACTGAAGAGTGGCAGAAAATCAGTGGAACTTGGGTCTCAAGTCAAACGCTTTTCGCGGGTATATCCCGCGACAAGATATCCTTTACGGAGAGTTTGATCCTGGCTCAGGATGAACGCTGGCGGCGTGCCTAACACATG
>CAYHAR010000151.1:0-8774 GCA_964354595.1 uncultured Anaerolineae bacterium
TGCCAGTCAAAATCTTTGGGCAATCGGATAATTTTCTACTGGAGGGTGGGGGGAGAAGCTTTCACTTGACTGTGGATTGTTCTATGCAACTGGAGCGGTATAACTCGAACAGGCCTGTTTTACAGTCAGATGATGTGTTGTTATCAGGGCTGGCATCTGCACACACAGACCAGTCTCTAGCGGAATGGATTGATGCTCTCAATAGGAAGTATGGACTGCAGCGAAGGCCGGTCTTTATTGGAAAAAAATTTGCTCCGTTTCTTGCTCCCTGCTTGGCCGGAATACGTCGAACGCCGGAAGCCACAAGGGACTCGATTGACGAAATCTGCAGAACATTCGAGAGATATCGAAGCGAATTCTCCAAGGATTTGAAGCGCAAAAAAGAATCGCCCTTGCCTGATATCAGCCTCTCGAAATTGCTTCACTTCATTAACCCCAAGTCATTCTGGATTCTTGATAGTCGTGTCGAGACTGTTATAGGATTCTGGGGATATACTCCCAGATACGAGGGGTTCGGGAAGCTCCTCAGCGACTTGTTCAATGACCCAGAGTTTGACGGTTTTCGAGCCTTTTTAGAGAAACGGGATAAAGAGCCTGTTGGTCAGCAGGGGGCCAGTCACTTGCCAGTCTCTTTTCTAAAACTACTCGACAAAGTTTTATGGTTTACCAACGACAACGACGGTCAACTAACCAAGTCAATGTCATGAAGGATTGTTTTGCATCCTGCATCTTGCGCCCTGCGCCTTGCGACATGAGGACTTGTGACTGAAACCGACAACCGCCGACTTGAAGACACCATCCTTGCCCCATTGACCCAAACGGGCAAGACGTTCTACATCGTCGTCGCCGTATTGCTCGCCATCTGCGGGCTGGGCATCTATGCCTACGCGCGCCAGCTTACCTATGGCCTGGGCGTCACGGGGATGAATCGCCCTGTGTACTGGGGTCTCTATATCACCAACTTTGTTTTCTTTATCGGCCTGAGCCACGCGGGCACGCTGATTTCGGCCATCCTGCGCATCGTCGGGGCCGAGTGGCGCCGGCCGTTCACGCGCGCGGCGGAAGCCGTCACAGTCTTTTCGCTCCCGTTCGGCGCGGGCAACATTCTGATTGACCTGGGCCGCATTGACCGCGTGTTCAACATGCTTTTCTTTGGCCGCTTTCAATCGCCGCTCCTCTGGGATGTCACGGCGGTTACGTTGTACCTGATGTCGTCCGTGTTCTTTTTCTACATCGCCATGCTTCCCGATATTGCGCTCTGCCGCGACCGATTGACGGATGTCGCGCCGTGGCGCAAGACGATGTATCGCGTGTTGGCATTGGGCTGGCGCGGCACGCCGCGCGAGCACGAACGTCTGGAAAAGCTGATGGGCGGCATGGCGATTTTCCTCACGCTGCTCGTCGTTACCGTCCACACCGTCGTCTCGTGGATTTTCGGCATGACGATCCAGCCAGGCTGGCACACCGCCGTCATCGGGCCGTACTTTTTGCTCGGCGCGATTTTCTCCGGCGTGGCGGCTGTGGCGATTGTCGCCGCGCTGCTGCGCAAGGTCTACCGCCTGGAAGAATACATCACGCCCAAGCATTTCAATTACATCGGGCAGTTCCTCGTCGCGCTCACGCTGGCATGGTTCTATTTCACCGTGGCCGAATACGTCACGACGATTTACGGGCAGGAACCGGCGCACATGAACGTATTCTTGGCCAAGCTGTTGGAGGAATTCAGCCCGCAATTCGCGCTGATGTTTCTGTTGTGCTTTGTCATTCCGCTGCCGTTACTCGCCATCAAGCGATTGCGCACCATCACGGGCGTCGTGGTCGCGGGCATTTGCATCAACGTCGGCATGTGGCTGGAGCGGTGGACGGTCATCATCCCTTCGATGACGCGCCCGCGCTTGCCGTTCGGCCCGGGCTTTTACACGCCCACTTGGGTCGAATGGGCCATCATGGCCGCGTGTTTTGCGGGCATGGCACTCCTCTATATGATTTTCGCCAAGCTGTTTCCCATCCTGCCGATTTGGGAGATCAAGGAAGGAATGGAGCGAGACAAGGAGACAAGGAGACGGAAGCCTTGCAGTCCGGTTCTTCTGCAATAACAGCAGGCGTGTGACCATCTTGGGCGTTCGATGAATTGCGCGGAGCATCTGAATGATTCATACGATCGAATGGATAACGAATACGGCGGGCTGTGGCGGTCTCATTGCCGTCACCGTTTTTACCGTTGCCACCGTCATCTACGTCATGTCACTGCGCTGGCTCAAACGCGCGCCTCAAGAGACCGATGAGGAGCAAAGCGCATGACGCTCTTCAAATCTCAACTCCCCAGGAAAACGGGGAGCAGGCTCTCAAATCTCAAATCTCAAGAGATTGTGCGTCATCTTGTCTTCCTGACTCTCCTTGTCTCCTTGTCGCCTTGTCTCCTTGTCAAAGACACACTGGCCCAAGCTCCTGCCGCGACGACAAAAGGCCGCGCGGGCAATTACTGCATCGAGTGCCACGTCGAAGGTGACCTTCGCTTGGAAAGCGCCTTGGAATGGCAAGGGGGAATCGGTCGCGAGCAAGTCTTGCCATGTCCCACACTCAAGAGACTGCGCGAAGAAATCTATTATACCGAAAGCCTGCTGGGCGCGATGACCAACTCGGGTCAGGGCTTGCGCGCGTCGGGCATTTCGACCGCGCCGATGGACAAGCGCGTGCTGGCGCGTTTAGAGATCTACGAACGGTTGCAGTCCGAGAGTGTGACCGCGCTCGCGCCGGTCGAGACCGAGCTCAAATCACTGCGCTTGCAGTTGAACAAATCCTTTAGCCAAATGTACCAGGGCTGGGACCATGTCAACTTGCGTTGGGCCATCGTCGCCGCTCTTGTCGTGACCCTCTTGCTGGCCGGCACTGCGATTTGGCGACTAAGCCAATCTCCACTCTCCAATCTCAAATCTCAAATTACCAAACCCAATCCCGTGGCCCTGTTTGCTTTCCTCATCGTCTTTGCGCTCTTTGCCCTGCCCGTATTCAGCGCCGCCGCGCCCGCTTCGACGGCGCAGACCGCAGAGCAGGCCGCGCGACAAAAAGCCCTCAATGCGGCAACCACGGCGGCTGAATCGGCGGAGCGCGCTTCGGCTCGCGCGTGGATGCTGGCCCGCGTCGGCGCGAGTTGGGCGCAAGTGGACCGGGCCAAAGGCCAGGAGGCGCTCGCCGCCAGCCTGGAGGCGTTTGACCAATTTCAGATGAACGCGCCCGCCTACTGGGGACTTGGCCGCCGCTTGGAAGAAAGCGCCGTCACCTGGCCGACAGGTCAGGATGCCGCGCTCGACGCCGCCGACCGCATCGCCGTGGCAGCATCGCGCGCGTGGGCATTGCGGGCCATCGCCGGAGAATGGGGCCAATTGAGCGGTGACCAAGCTGAATCCATCCTGCGGCAGGCTCTGATGGTTGCCAATAAAAATGCAAACGCCTACTATCGCGATATAGACTTGTATGGCATCGCCGTCGAGTTGGCGCGGATTGATATACAACAAGGGCTAAAAGTAGCGCGGCGCGCCATCAACGATCCGTCGCTAAAGATGGCGGCATTGCGAGATATGGCAGCCTTGCAGGCCCCGAGTGATCCTCAGGCAGCGCGGTATATTTGTGACTCGGCATCGGGCATTGACTGGAACGCTGCGCCGGTGGAACGAACCTGGCTGCGGCAAACATTAGCAATTTGCTGGACGGCAGCAGGCAGCTCGAGCGGTTACCGCGAGTTGACCGAAGCGCACCAGATTGCTATCACAGAGATCAAGTCACAAGATCGCGCCTTTGTGTTGCGAAACCTCGCCGCGGCCTGGTCCGGTGTGAGCGCGACCAAGGCGCAGCAGACTGCCGAAAGCATAGACGCCGCTTATCCCGAAGTCAAAGCCAGCGCGTTGCTTGAGGTCGGACAATTCGACCTGGCGGTTGAGCAGGCCAAACGCATTGACCGCGCCTATCGGCGTGACCACGCGCTCGCGGCCATTGCGCGCGCTTGGGCCGCCGTTGCGCCAGGCAAGGCGCTGGATGTCGCGTCTGCGATCCAAGACGCTTACCTGCGCGCCGATGTTCAACGCGCGGCGGCGCTGGGGTGGGCCAAGTCGAACCCCGACCAGGCGTTGCAGACGGCGCAAGCTATCGCCATTCCCTACGTCAAGGCGCAAGCACTAGTTGAATTGGGCGCGTTCGATTCGGCGCTGGCGCTGGCCGATCAGCTTCAGGATACGTACCCGATGAGGCAACTGGCTGTTGCGTGGGCCAAGACCGATCTCGACCGCGCTTTGCAGGCCGTCGAAAAGATTCAGCGTGACGTGGACCGCGCCGATGCCCTGCGCGAGATTTCCGTGATCGTAGCCGCAAAGGACAAGGCCCAAGCCGACGCGCTTTTTGATCGCGCATTCAAAGTGGCTCAGGCCGTGCGCCGCTCGGGCGACCCGTTCGCGTCCGCCGAGGCGTTGCGCCAACTCGGCGTGGCATGGACGCCGATTGATCGAGGCAAGGCCGCACAAGCATTTGCGGCGGCGTTTGAATCGGCCCAGCGAGTCTCGGTCAAGTATTGACCAAGGACGAATGACAATGGAATTTGCCGAGTTTGAGCAACTCACCCACGAGATTGGCACGACTATACTGATCCTTCTGTATGTGCTGCGGCTCGCTGTTCTTTTCCGCCGGCGACTGGCGCGCGACATTGCCAGCAACGCTCGCGGCGACATCGTCAAGGGCGTCGTCGAGGCCTTTTTCATTATCGTCACGCCGTGGCGGATGGAAAGCACGCGCAAGCATTGGGTGCGCTACGTCGAGTTTGCCGTCTTTCATCTCGGCGTGTTTGCCAACATTGCCATCTCGTTCGTGATTGCCTATGCGCCTGGTGCGCTGACCGTGCCCGCGCGGAGCGCTGCGCTGGTCTTGTTCGCCGCGGCGCTCATCGCGGGCGGCTCGCGTCTCTATCGCCGCGCCAAGCGCCCCGAGATGCGCGTCATCAGCTCGCCCGACGATTACGTCGCGATGGTCATGGTGTTGTTGTTCTTGTTGACGGGCATGATTGCGATATTGGGCTGGCAGCCCGGCATCGTTGCTTACTTTACCCTCGCGGCGCTGTTCCTGGTGTACGAACCGTTCAGCAAGATTCGTCATTACATCTACTATCCCTTTGCGCGGTACTTTAACGGCGCAGCGTTCGGCAAGCGCGGCGTGTATCAAAAGTGAGTTGAGGATACGATGGCTCAATCAGACGAAATCACTCGGGCGCTAGCAGTTCTGCATCAACGCCTGACGCGACAACTTGAAACCTCGATGCATGCCTGCGCCCACTGCGGGCTGTGCAACGATGCCTGTCACTATTACGTTTCGATTCAAGAGCCGGAGATGGTGCCCACGTTCAAGACCGACCAGCTGCGCAATGTGTGGAAGCGGCGCTATGACTGGCTGGGTCAAGTCTGGCCCTGGTTTGTGGGCGGCAAAGAGTTGGACGAGGAGAGTTTGCAAAAGCTGTGGGACACGGCGTATGGCGCGTGCACCATGTGCGGGCGCTGCGTATTCAATTGCCCGTTCGGCGTGGATACACGCTTGATCGTCCGCACGGCGCGCTCGATGCTCAACGCGATTGGCCGCACGCCCAAAGGCTTGCAAGACACGGTGGACATTCACCTCAAGACCAAGAACAACATGGGCGTGGACGAGACCGAGTTCCGCGAGACCATCGAATGGCTCGACGAGCAACTGTGCGACGAGTTGGGCGTGCCAGGGCCGGTCATCCCGCTCGACAAGCAGGGCGCCAAGGTCATGTACCTGGTCAACCCGCGCGAGGTCAAGTTTTATCCGCTCACACTCATGGCCGCGGCCAAGATCATGCGCATCGCGGGCGAAGACTGGACGATGAGCACGGACTATTGGGACGTGACTAATTACGCGCTCTTTTCCGGCGACGACCAGGCGGCGCGGCAAATCGGGCTATGGGCGCTCGAAACGGCGACCAAACTCGGCGTGAAAGAAGTGTGGATGTCCGAATGTGGCCACGGCTATCGCGCGCTGCGTTGGGAAGCCGAAAACTGGCTGGGCCAGCCGTTTCCGTTTGTCGTGCGCGGATTCGTCGAGCCGATGGCGGAATACATCCGCTCAGGCCGCATCCAGCTTGACCCGACGCGCAACACACAATCGGTGACGTATCACGACCCGTGCAACCAGGCGCGCAACGGCGGCATCTTGGACGAGCCGCGCTATATCCTTTCCAAGTCTGTGATGGATTTCCGCGAGATGACGCCGAACCGCGAGAACAATTATTGTTGCGGCGGCGGCGGCGGAATGCTTTCGATGACCGAGTTCGCTCAACGGCGAATGGCCGCGTCAAAGGTCAAGGCCGAGCAAATCCAGGCGACCGAGGCCAAGATCATTGCTACCTCCTGCCACAATTGCCTGGATCAATTGGCCGAGGTCAGCCGCAAGTACAAGCTCGGCGCGCCGGTCAAGAATCTGTGCGAGTTGGTCGCCGATGCTATCGTCTGGCCCAAAAAGTAGACAAGGAAAAAATAGACGAGTGGATCCCAAAGGCAAAACCGTATTCATCGTCGCCACCACGGGGCCAGAAGCGCCAGAGCGATGCGCCGCGCCGTTTTTCTTTGGGCGCGAGGCCGCGCTCAAAGGCGCGCAGGTGAGCATCTGCTTTGTCTTGCGCAGTGCGCTCTTGCTGAAAAAAGGCGTGGCCGAAACCTTGTACGCCAAAGAAGGTGGACATTCGTTGATCACCTTCATCAAAGCCGCGCTGCGCGCGGGCGTCGAGTTCAACGTCTGCGATGCCGCGCTCCAGATGTGCGACGTGTCGCCGGATGACTTGATGGACGAGGTGGAAAATCTGGTCGGCCCGTCGTTTCTCGTCACGCGCGGTCTGGAAGCCGACCTGACGTTGAGTTTTTAGGCCCGGCGGTGACCTCTGTCGGGCGCTACCGGAAAACATTCTTGTCCGGTCTTGTTTGAAAAATAAAATTCAAAAGGAGCGCCATGTACATCATCAAGATTGATATTCAAAAGTGCGAAGGCGATGGCGAGTGCGTGAGTATTTGCCCCAACACGATTTTTGAACTGGAAGAGGTTGAAGGCAAAAAGGTCGCCGTCATCAGCGGCGACATGGGCGACTGCCTGGGCTGTGAAAGCTGCGTCACCATCTGCCCCAGCACAGCCATCACGCTCACCGAAGTGTAGCGCACAAAAGTTTTCACCAAGACAAAAAATCGCTGGGCGTTCCTGATGTCTTTATGATGACGACGATGAGCGAGTCGTTTGTTCCGAGCCTGGTCATTGCCGCGCCGCAAGGGCGCAGCGGCAAGACGATCGTGACGGTGGGTCTGTGCGCGGCGTTGGCCGCGCGGGGCCTGCGAGTGCAGTCCTTCAAGAAAGGGCCGGACTATATTGACCCTTCGTGGCTCGCCGAAGCGGCGGGCCGTCCCTGCCGCAACCTCGATCCGTTCCTGATGGGACGCGAGACTGTTGTGTCTGCATTTGCGCGCGGAAGCGCAGGCGCAGACATTTCCATCGTTGAAGGCGCGATGGGGCTGTACGATGGGTTCGACCTGGAAGGCTCGGGCAGCACGGCGATGCTGGCTCGCTGGCTCGATGCGCCGATTCTGCTCGTCGTCAACGCGCAACGCATCACGCGCTCGGCGGCGGCGCTGGTGCAAGGCTATCAACGCTTTGAGCCGGACACGCGCATCGCGGGCGTCATTCTCAACAACGTCGCGCGTGGCCGCCATCAAGCCATCGTGACGCAAGCCGTCGAGCGATACTGTGGCATTCCCGTTGTCGGCGCTTTGCCGCGTTCCGAGTCACTCATCGCCCCCGACCGTCACTTGGGCTTGATTCCTCGCGCAGAAAATGAATCGCTGTCGCCCACCATCGCCGCCGCACGCGACGCAGTGCTCGCCTATTTTGACCTTGACCAGATTCTCCAAATATCAAATTTCAAATCTCTTTTAAAAGACGCTGCGCCAACTGACAATTTGAAATTTGAAATTTGTCATTTGAGATTCGGCATTGTGCGGGATCGAGCCTTTACGTTTTACTACCCCGAAAACCTCGAAGCGTTGGAGGCAGTCGGCGCCGAGTTGGTATTCATTGACAGCTTGCATGATCCACACCTGCCCACGCTGGATGCGTTGTACATCGGCGGTGGATTCCCCGAAGTGTTCATGGATGAATTACAGGCCAACGCCAGCTTGCGCGCCGAGGTGCGCGCGGTGATTGAGGACGGCCTGCCCGTGTATGCCGAGTGCGGCGGGTTGATATATCTCTCTCGCAGCGTCACGTGGGGCGAGCGGCGCGCACAGATGGTCGGCGTGTTTCCGTGCGACATCGAGATGGCCGGACGCCCACAAGGGCATGGGTACGTGGAGCTAGAGGTCACAGGTGAGAATCCACTTTTCGCGCGCGGCACGCGATTGCGCGGACACGAGTTTCACAACTCGAAACTAGACCTGACAGGTCTTGCGCAGGCGGGCCTGTCAGGTTTGAACATTGCTTACCGCGTGACGCGCGGGCATGGGTTGGATGGTCAATGCGATGGGCTAGCGTACAAGAACGTGCTGGCGGCTTACACTCATCTGCACGCGCTTGGCACGCCCGAGTGGGCCCCTGCACTCGTAGCGAAAGCGGCCGAGTACCATTCAAAAAGATAGAGCCTAACGAGGCTTCGTCTCAGACCGACGAGTTGTACTGGGTACTCTCGCAGTTGATGCGGGATAATTCATGCTCCCTGCCCACATCTGCACTTGTGGTACACG
>CAYHAR010000152.1:0-6200 GCA_964354595.1 uncultured Anaerolineae bacterium
GCTTGACCTGCGTCGTCTTGCCGCTGCCGTCGGGACCTTCGAAGGTGATAAAGAGGCTCATGGACAATTGTGATGGTGGGGCGAGGTAACCTCGCCCTTACGTTTATTCCCGATACACGCGCACGCGCCGCATCGGCTCTCTGCCGTAAGAGTGGCTGACCAGGTTTTCCTGGCGGATGGCTTCGTGCTGTTGGCGGCGGAGGAAAGCGTTTTGCGGCGCAAGGTCCACCGACCGCACGCCGCTCTGCACACGCTGGACGGCCTCTTGCGCCTCTTGCATTGCCAGCGTGTATGGATCCGCTTCCTCTGGCGAAAGGTCAAAGATGTCGGCCAGGCAGTTTTCCATTTGCGGGAGCGTGTTGGCGCGCAAGACGTAAATCGGCGTGTTGCGCCGCTCGGCATCCGAGATCAGCTTGGGGCGACGGCGATAGTAATTCTTGACCGTCATCACAATATCGGCCTCGCCCATGTCTTCGGTGATGATGACGGGCAAGCGCAGATGCGTGGCGGCTTGCTCCAGCCGGTTGTGCGCGATGCCATAGGCGTACACGCGCACCGGCTTGAGCGTGCTGCGCTTGGGCGGAGCCACCTGGAACGTCGGAGCAGGCCGATCTTCCTCTGCCGGTTGAGGCGCGGCCTCTTCGGGCGCTGTCCGGTGGACGTGGCCTTGCTCGTCGCGGTAACGCAGCTCGGTATCTGGCGCGCGCCCGCGCACCAGGTTATCCACCGACAACGCTACGTCGTGATGCACCAGCAGCTTTTGCCGATCCTGGATTTCCACCAGCACGTCGAACGTGGGCGGAGCGCGGCGCTCGAGGACGGTCTTTTGCGTTCCGCGCCGCCGCGCTTCTTCGTCCGAAAGCGTCACGCTTTCGATGCCGCCGACCAAATCAGAGAGCGTCGGGTTGATGAGCAAGTTGTCGAGCGTGCGGCCGTGCGCCGTGCCGATGAGCTGCACGCCGCGCTCGGCAATCGTGCGCGCGGCCAGCGCCTCTAGCTCGCGGCCAATCTCGTCAATGACGATGACTTCGGGCATGTGATTCTCGACCGCCTCGATCATCACCTCGTGCTGGAGGCTGGGCTGCGGCACCTGCATCCGCCGCGCGCGACCCACCGCCGGATGCGGGATGTCGCCATCGCCGCCGATCTCGTTCGAGGTGTCCACGATGACGACGCGCTTTTTATCGGCCAGCACTCGCGCCGCTTCGCGCAGCATCGTCGTCTTGCCGACGCCGGGCTTGCCCAGCATCAGGATGCTTTTGCCCGAAGTGATAATGTCCTCGATGATGTCAATCGTTCCATACACGGCGCGGCCCACGCGGCAGGTCAGCCCGACAATGTCGCCGCGCCGGTTGCGGATGGCGCTGATGCGGTGCAGCGTCCGCTCGATGCCAGCGCGATTATCGGCGTCGAAAGCGCTGATGCGCGACACGACGTGCTCGATCTCGGCGGGCGTCACTTCGCGGTTGCTCAGCTTGACTTCGTTATCTGTAAAGCGAGCCTCGGGCAGCCGCCCCAGGTCGAGCACGATTTCGAGAAGCTGATCGCTTCGGTCGGCCTGCCGCACCGCATCGGCAATCACAGGCGGCAGCACGTTGATCATCAGTTCCAGGTCATCGGTAATTTTTTGTTGTTGCATGTGTCCTCAGTGTTTGTAGTGACGGCTTTAGCCGTTCGTTAAAAGTCGTCATTACGAACCGCTTGAACGAACGGCAGGTGTTGTCACTTTGGGCTGAACGAGCGCGTGCGACGCGCTCGGCGCGCGCTCCGGCTCGGCCACCGGCACGACCAGTCGCTTGACCATCATCGCCGTCGAGCTGAACAGCTCAAAGCCGAGCGATTGAAGCGGCTCGCGCAGCCATTCCTGGTATCGCCGTGCACAGCAATAGACCGGCGCCGACCAGCGCGGCCCCAACAGAGTCAATCCACACGCGATGACGCGCCGGGCGTATTGTTCTGCCTGCGGGTGAACGAACGTGTTGAACCACGCGCCCGCCGGCCCGCGCCGGATTTCGAGGTAAACGACTACCTCGCCGCCTTCTTCCAGCACGTAGCCGCGCAACGGGCCGGAGCGATGCCCGCGAGGCGACATCTCGGCCTGCTGCGCCAGTTGCGGCGCGGTGTTCATGTAGAGTTGTTGAATGCCCCAATGGTCCGAGTCAGCGCAGGGCCGGAGCGCGAGGTCGTCGGGCGGCTCGGCGGGCAGATCGGCCTTGCGTCGCAAAATGTCTTGGCGCAGCAAGACGGCAAAGCCGGCCCGGTGCAAAGCGGTGACTTCAGGTCCATCTTCCGGCGCTTCGGCCACCAGCCGATGCAGTCCCATCTCGCCCGCTGCGGCTGCCAACGCTTCGAGCAATTGCGCCCACACATCGGCCATCTCATTTCCAGCCGCCAGCCCCGGCGCGATGAACGTGACAATCGCGCGCGGCCCGGTGGCGCGGGTTCGCATCTGCGCGAACCCGGCGGGCGGGTTGGGCGCAACGACGGTGTGCGCGCCTCGGCTGTTGAGCGAGAAAAAGCCGGCCAGCGCCGCCTGGATCGGGCGCGTCTGGCGGGTGAGCGCGTACTCGCTGTAGAGAGGCGTGCCCTGGCTTTCCAGTTGAGCCAGCAGCGGCACGTCGAGAAGGTCGAATGGACGAATCATCTCAGCAAACCACCTTGCAAAGGTTAAGCCTTTGCAAGGCTCACAAAATAACGGTGAAAGCGGTCGTCGCCGGCAAGCTCCGGGTGGAATGACGTGACGAGCAACCGGCCTTGCCGCGCGGCGACAATCGCGCCGTCTTTTAATTTCGCGAGCACCTCGACGCCCGCGCCCACCGATTCGATGAGCGGCGCGCGGATAAAGATGGCGTGGAATGGGCGCGCGCGCGCAGCGTCCGGCGTGGCGAGGGCGGGCACGTCCAGGTGAGCCTCAAAGCTATCCACCTGTCGCCCAAAAGCGTTGCGCCGCACAGTCACGTCCATCAGCCCCAGCAGCGGTTGATCGCGGCCAACGTTCTTGGCCATGAAAATCATCCCGGCGCAAGTGCCCCAGAGTAATTTACCTGCGGCCGCCATCGTGCGGATGGGTTCCATCAGTCCATACTGCACGGCCAGCTTGCCGATGGTGGTGGACTCGCCGCCGGGGATGATCAGCCCGTCCAATCCTTCCAGTTGTTGCGGCAGGCGCACCTCGCACGTCTCCGCGCCGATGCGCCGCAAAACTTGTTCGTGTTCGATGAATGCCCCTTGCAGGGCTAGCACTCCGATTTTCATGTTTTTATTCTGAACTCGCTAGTGGTCTTTGGGTTTCAATCCTGTTACCTTGGCAATACGCGCCAACATGCGCGGGCCGATTTCTTCCTGGTCGTGGAATGCGAACACGACATCCGGCCAGCCGGGGCGTGAGAGCGTGCGATGAGATCCGGATTGGCGCTTGATGTTCCAGCCAATACGCAAAAGGGCTGACAGCACGCGCCTTGCCTTTGCGGATCGCCATTGACTTCATGCGGCAACAAAAGAGAGACTCATCAAAGCGAGAGTTTCTTCGCCGTGTTCGATGCGGTCGGCCATAACCCGCAGCCCTAAAGCTTGCACTTTGGACATGGCCTCCTCAGGCGTGCGTCCATAGGCGAGCGCGCCAGGCAGTTCGATCACTTCGGCAATCCAGCGCCCATCTTCTTCTTGCTCACAGTTTATTGTGAACTGGATCAATTTGCCCTCCAATCTTGCTCACGTCAACCACAACCGCATTTCATTTGTCTGCTTGAACCCCATGGACTCGTACAGACGCCGGCCGTCGTCGCTATGGTGCAACGCCACCGACTTGAACCCTTCCGCGCGGCACCAGTCCATCATCGCCTGGATGATGCGCCGCGCCAACCCGCGCCGGCGATACTCTGGCTCGGTGTACAAGTTAAAAATGTACGCGCGGCGCGGTCGAGCGTCGCGCGGCGAGCCGGGCCACTCGTACAGGAGCAGCCCGCCGCCGGCCACCACGCGCCCATCTTTCTGCGCCAGCCAGCCGCGATACGAGCCATCACCCAGCCCCCGCGTGACGTAGGGCGTGAACGTAGCATCCACGGCGTCCAGGCCGGCCGGATCGCCCGCGCCCATGTCTGTGAACATGGCGCGGCGATGGTGGGCGATCACGGGCACATCGTCCACCGTCGCCCTGCGAAGCGCAATATCCTCAGTCACGCCTGAACTGACCATTGGTCACTGATCTACCAACCGCGCTGCGCGATCAGCTCGCCTTCGGGGATGGACGAAATCTGCCGGCCCACCATCGGCTCGCCCAGGTTCTTGCTGACCTCGGCGACGATTTCCGGCTCGCGAAAGTGAGTGGTCGCCTCGACGATGCACTTGGCGCGCTTGGCCGGGTTGCCCGACTTGAAGATGCCGCTGCCCACGAACACGCCGTCCACGCCGAGCTGCATCATCAGCGCCGCGTCGGTGGGAGTGGCGATGCCGCCCGCCGCAAAGTTGACGACCGGCATGCGGCCCAGTTGCTTGGTCTCGACGACCAGCTCGTAAGGCGCGCCGATCTCTTTGGCGAAAGCCATCAGCTCTTCGTCAACCATCGTTTGCAGGCGTCGGATTGCGCCCATCACCGCGCGGGCGTGACGCACCGCCTCGACCACGTCGCCGGTGCCCGCTTCGCCTTTGGTACGGATCATGGCCGCGCCTTCGCCGATGCGCCGCAAGGCTTCGCCTAGGTTGCGACAACCGCACACGAACGGCACTTTGAACTCGTGCTTGTTGATGTGGTGCGCCTCGTCGGCGGGCGTCAGGACTTCGGACTCGTCAATATAGTCCACGCCAATCGCTTCCAACACCTGCGCTTCGACAAAGTGGCCGATACGGCATTTCGCCATCACCGGGATAGAGACGGCCTCCATGATTTTCAAGATCAACGCCGGGTCGCTCATGCGCGCCACGCCGCCGTGCGCGCGAATGTCAGCTGGCACGCGCTCCAACGCCATCACTGCGCACGCCCCGGCATCTTCGGCGATCTTGGCGTGCTCCGGCGTGACCACGTCCATGATGACGCCGCCCTTGAACATTTGCGCCAGACCGCGTTTGATCGTAACAGTTCCAACTTCTTTTTCCATGTTTATCCCTCTTTCGTTTTCTGTATGATGCTCGCGGCACGCTTCGCGTCGTAACCTGCCGCTTAGCCGCCGGGTCCATGACTCGGCGGGAGCAATTGCTTTTGGATTGCAAGTATTGTACCTCTGTTCGGGATGGCTGACAAGACTTGCGTTTTGCGTTTCGCGTGGTAAACTTGTCACCAAGCATTCTTTGGAGAGTCACCATGAAAGGTCGAGTCTTTTCCGGCGCGCGCCCGACGGGGCGGCAACACCTGGGCAACTATCTCGGCGCGATTCAAAACTATGTCGCGCTGCAAGACGATTACGAATGCGTCTATTGCGTGGTGGACTGGCACGCGCTCACCACGCTGAGCGACACCGAGCACTTGCGCGAGTGGACCGCCGAGATGGTGTTGGACTGGCTGGCGGCTGGGATGGACCCGGCGCGCGGCACCATCATCTTTGTCCAAAGCCACGTGCCAGAAGTGACCGAGCTGCACCTGGCGCTTTCGATGGTCACGCCGTTCGGCAAGTTGACAGACTTGCCGACGTTCAAGGATAAAGTCCGCCAGCAGCCGGACAATGTGAATTACGGTCTGCTCGGCTACCCGGTGTTGATGGCCGCCGACATTACGCTTTACAAAGCCTCGCACGTGCCGGTGGGCGAAGACCAGGCCCCGCACATCGAGTTCACCCGCGAGCTGGTACGCTCGTTCAATCATCACTTTGGGCAGGTGTTGGTCGAGCCGCAAGCCGTTCACACTACGTTCCGCCGCGTGATGGGCACCGATGGCGTGAACAAGATGTCCAAGTCGCTCAACAACCACATCGAGCTGGCCGCCACGCCGGAAGAGACGCTGGCGCGCGTGATGACGATGGTCACCGACCCGGCGCGCGTCCGCCGCCACGACCCCGGCCACCCGCAAGTCTGCAACGTCTTTTCGCTGCACGGCTTTTTCTCGCCGGATCAGGTCGCGCAGATTGAAGTAGATTGTCGCAGCGCCGCCATCGGCTGCGTGGATTGTAAAAAGCTGTTTGCCAAGAACCTCAACGCGCACCTGGCCCCGTTCCGAGAAAAGCGCGCGCAACTGGCCGCGCAGCCGAACCTGGTCTGGGATGTGTTGGCCG
>CAYHAR010000152.1:6300-8759 GCA_964354595.1 uncultured Anaerolineae bacterium
GTTCCCCGCGTGGCGGGCGCGCCGCCGACGTACACCTATGCTATCCCCGAATCGCTGCAAGGCCGCATTGCGCCCGGCAGCCTGGTGACGGTTCCTTTTCGCGCGCGCAAGCTTTCTGGCATCGTCGTCGCGCTGGCCGACTCTACGTCACTTGAGGTCAAGTCCGTCGAATTGCTGCTCGATCCGCAACCGGTCGTCAACGCGCCGCGGATCGAGCTGGCCCGCTGGATGGCGCGCGAGTACCTGTCCCCGCTTTCTGAATGTCTGCACCTGTTTCTGCCGCCCGGCATCACGGTTCATTCGGATGTGGTGTATGCCCTCGCGCCCACCGATGCGCCGTTGCCGACCGTCAACAACTTGCAGGCGGAAATCATTGCGCTGTTGCGGCAGCGCGGCTCGCTCAGTCGCGGGCAAATCGAGCACGCTTTCCGGCGCAAGCCCTGGCGCAATGCGCTCGATGCGCTCGTCCGGCGCGGCATTCTCACCGCGACGCAAGTGTTGCCGCCGCCTGCCGTCCGGCCGCGCCGAGTCCAGTTCGTTCGTGCTACAGGGGCATTGCCCACGCAACCATCAAGTAAGGTTGAAGCTGTCGCGACTCGCCGCGCCGCCGCGCTCGACTATCTCCGCCAACAGGTTGAGCCTGTGTGGGTGAGTTGGGTCTATGCCGAGACCGGCTGCTCGCTGGCCGACCTCAAGACGTTGGAACAACTTGGCCTCATCGTCCTGACCGAAGGCGAGTTGCTGCGCGATCCGTTGGCCGACCGCGATTACGTGCCCACCCAAGCCCCGCCGCTCACCGCCGACCAATCCGCTGTTTGGACTGTGATCGAACGTCACCTTGTCCGCTCGCGCGTGTCACCGTGTCACCTTGTCTACTTGCTGCATGGTGTGACAGGAAGCGGCAAGACCGAGATTTACTTGCAGGCCACGGAAGCCGTGTTGAGGGAAGGCAAGCAAGCCATTATCCTTGTGCCCGAAATCAGCCTGACGCCACAAACCATCCGGCGCTTTGCCGCGCGTTTTCCGGGCCGCGTGAGCGTGATTCACAGCCGGCTCTCCGAAGGCGAGCGATACGACGTGTGGCGGTTGGCGCGAGCGGGCAAGGTGGATGTGATCGTGGGCGCGCGGTCGGCGCTGTTTGCTCCGCTGCCGCGTCTGGGATTGATTGTGCTGGACGAGGAGCACGAGACAAGCTACAAGCAAGACAGCGAAGAGTCGTCGCCCGGCTCGCCGCTGTATCACGCGCGCGACGTGGCGATTCAGCTTGGCAATCTGACCGGCTCGGCCGTCATCTTGGGCAGCGCCACGCCCAGCCTGGAGACCTACCTGCGCGCGCAACGCGGCGAGTTCACGCGGCTGGAATTGCCGCAGCGCATCTTTGGGCACGAGCGGCGCTTGCACGACCAGCAAGCACGTTACGATGTGCCGCGCATCGCCTATGCGCCCGCCGCGCACGACGCGCGCGTGATTGACCTGCCGCCCGTGCAGGTGGTGGACTTGCGAATAGAGTTGCGCGCAGGCAACCGTCACATCTTTAGCCGCGCGCTCCAAGACGCGCTGACCCAGGTGCTTGCGCGCCGCGAGCAGGCGATCCTGTTTCTCAATCGGCGCGGCTCGGCCACGTTCGTTCTATGTCGGGATTGCGGATACGTCTGCAAATGCCCGCGCTGCGATACGCCGCTCACCTACCACGAGTCAACCGACCAACCAGCCGCTTACGCGCAGCTCATCTGTCACCGTTGCGCCTATCATCAGCCGACGCCCGCCGAGTGTCCCAAGTGTCAAAGCAAACGCATCCGCTACTTTGGATTGGGAACTCAGAAGGTGGAAGCAGCCGTGCGCGAAATGTTTCCACAAGCGCACACGCTGCGATGGGATAGCGACACGGCGGCGCTGCAAGAATCGCACGAGGTTCTGCTGGCCCAGTTTGCCAATCACCAGGCCGACGTGCTCATCGGCACGCAAATGATCGCCAAAGGACTCGACTTGCCGCTAGTGACACTGGTCGGCGTGGTGAGCGCCGATACCGCGCTGCACCTGCCGGATTTTCGCGCCACCGAGCGGACATTTCAACTGTTGGCGCAGGTGGCCGGTCGCGCGGGGCGGGGACTGCTGGGCGGGCGCGTCATCGTGCAGACATACTCGCCGGAGCATTACGCCATCCAGGCTGCGTCGCATCACGACTATTTCGCGTTTGCCGCACAAGAGTTGGCGTTTCGGCGCGAGCAAGATTATCCGCCGTATTCGCGTCTGGCGCGGTTACTCTTTCGTGACGCCGACGAGCGCCGTGTCCAACGCGCCGCCGAAACGGTTGCCCGGCAACTGCATGAATACCTGGCGCGGAAAAAGCTGGGCGATGCGGCGCTCATCGGCCCTGCGCCGTGTTTCTTTGCCCGCGTGCGCGATGACTATCGCTGGCACATGATCCTGCGTGCTGCCGATCCTGCTTCCCTCTTGCG
>CAYHAR010000153.1:0-8672 GCA_964354595.1 uncultured Anaerolineae bacterium
GCTTGACCAGTTCCTTCAGAGTCAGCGGTGCGGTCAATTCCAGGGCCAGGTGCTGCAATATCTCGCGCGCTCTCTCGGCCCGCTTACGCTCGCTGACATCCCAGAACATGATCTGCACGCCGGCTATTTTGCCATCTGCACCCCGGAGAGGCGACTTCCAGACTTGCACATAACTCATGTCGCCTTCCAGGTCCGCATGCTCTTCCACGGCTTCCAGGACCTGACCGGTCTCGATCACCCACTGATCATCTTGCCGGTACTTGAGCGCCAGCTCGGCCGGATGCAAGTCGAAATCGGTTTTGCCGACGATTTCCGCCAGCGATTTTTTGAGCCCGTCACAGAACTGCCGATTGCCAAACGTGAACCGGCCCGCCAGGTCTTTGCGACACACACTCATGGGCAGGGTCTCGACCAGGGAATAGTAAATGGCCTCGCTTTCGCGCAGCGCCTGGTTGGCCCTGATCTGTTCTTGCTCGCTCTGCCGCGCCCGGCGCAGGCTCTCGTTCAGGCGTCCGACCAGGATTCTTTGCAACGCAGCCATGGTCGCGACGAGAATGGAAAAGAGAATCAGCTCGCCGTAGCTGGTGATGAAACTGCCCTGGTTGACGATGATGCCCTGGATTTCCAGCAGGCCAATCGAGACGACGATGACGATGCTCATAAAGCCAAAGATCAGAGAGGCGCTCGGGCCGAGTGTCAGACTGGCCAGGATCAACACAATGCCATAGGCAATCAAAGATATATCGTGGATGCCGCCGCTGACGGCAATCAGGTAACTCTGCACCCCGAGCAGAGACAGGGGAACGAGCAGCCGGGCCGGCCAAAGAACACCGCGCCCCAAGAGGAACAGGCTGATCAGCAAGAATGCGCTGAGAGCGGCCAGGGCATAGACCATGTAGGGCCGGTTGCCGAGGATGCCATCCGAGATCAATACGGCGACCACGGCGATCAGAATGACGACGAGAATCGCCCGCAGCAACCGGATGGTGAATGGCTTTTCCCGTTCGTGGACTGGAGAAGAAACAAGCTTTTGGATCAGGTTAGACATATTCAACACCTCTCTCGGCAGAGTCTATCGGCCGGTCGGCCTCCGGCACAGGCAATGTAAAACAGAAGGTTGCGCCTTTGCCATCGCCTTCCGATTCCACCCAGATGCGCCCGCCGTGCACCACTATTATACGCAGGACCAGCGCCAGCCCGACGCCTGTGCCTTCGGTCTGTGCGTCCAGCTTGTTGAACAGGCCAAACACTCGCTCGTGATGCTGCGGTGCAATGCCGATGCCGTTGTCACGGACAAACAAGATTGGCTTGCCGTCCACGTCCGCCCCGCGCTGGCCGATTTCGATACACGGCTCGGCTTGGTCGCCCATGAACTTGCACCCATTGTCCACCAGGTTCTGCACGACCTCGACCAGACGGGCGCGGTCGCCATAGACAGTCGGCAAGCCAGACGCGATTTTTACCTGCGCTCCGCGTTGTGTGATGCGTCCGCGCACGAGCTCAAGCGCTTCGCGCACAATCGTCTCCACGGGCACGGCCTGGGGCGGGTTCATCATTCGCCCGATGCGCGAAAGCTCTAGCAACTCGGTCAACAGCCGCTGCATCTTGTCGGTCGCTTCGACGATGCGGGCCATGTCGGCCTTCATCCGCTCGACATTTCCAGCCAGGGCATCTCGTTCGAGATAGCCCAGGAACCCCCGGACGGTGATGAGGGGACTCTTGAGGTCGTGTGAGACCGTATAGGTAAAGCTTTCCAGTTCTTTGTTCTTGATTTCCAGTTTCGCGATCAGCTCTTCGCGCTCAGCGGCCGCGTGCCTGCGGTCTGTGATATCAATGATGATGCCTTGATAATGTGTAACTTGCGCCTCGGCGTCCCGCTCGATGACCTTGCGAGCATCTACCCAGCGCGTTTTTCCGTCATGGGTAATGATCCGATATTCTTGTTGGAAGCGGTCAACACCGCTGGCGGAATAATCTTGCATCTCGCGGGCAACACGGTCCAAGTCTTGCGGGTGTACCAGGGCCGTGTAGGACACTGAGCTTGTGAGAAAATCCTGGGGGGTGTAGCCAAGCTGAACCACGTTCTCGGAGACCAGCTCAACGGGCCAGCCTTCAACTGCTTTCCAGCGAAAAAACATCACCGGGCTGTTTTCAACGACCCAGTTCGCTTGACGCAACGCATCTTCCGCTTTCTTGCGCCGCAACGAGACCGCAGCAACGTGCGCCAGAGCCAAAGCCAGGTCTGTATCCGGCGAAGGCTGCCCCGGGCGCGTCACAATCAGGGCTGTGCCCATCAACTCGCTGCCGTGGTTGAGCGCCAAACCGGTAAAGCGACCTGCGCCGGCTGCCTTTTGCATGACCGTGGCAATTGAATTGGGAATCGCTCCGAACGTCGTCTCCACTAAATCTTCCGAAACCGCGACGACCTCGGTCAACATCCGTTTGACCAAGTCCGGGCTGACCGTGATTTTCAACCCGATGATGTTCCGTCCCCAGATTCGATTGAGAGTCGAAAGAATCGCGCCTGGAACGGCAAGATACCGTAGCGCGAGAGATTGCTCTCTGGGGCTGTAAATCGAGACGCTCACCGCCAAGGCATTGGTAGCCGCGCGCATTCTTTCCGCGATCAGCGCAACGAGGTCAGTCTCGGGGGAGGCTGCCGCGCATTCGATCGCCAGCTCGCTGACCACCGCCAGGTTTGCTGTCCGGCGTCTCGCTTCTTCCTCCGCGCGCTTGCGCTCCGCGATTTCTCGATGCAGTTCTTGATTGACATCTTCCAGGCTGGCCGCGCGCTTTACGAGGTAGATGAGGATCGGCGCAAGGATGGCTGGCACGACCGTGGCCGCTAGTGTGCCCATGACCAACAACTCGACCGGCACTCTGCCCCAGACGCCAAGGCTGATGACGACAGTCAAAAGATCGGTGATGATGACGGCGCTGACGACCGATAGACTCACCAGCACCCCAGAGTTTGCTTTTTTCAGACTGTGAATGACTGCGCGCATAGAAAATATTCTCCGGTGCAAAATTGACTCGTGTGGCCGAGGCGAAGCGACATAGATCGGCTCGCCCGACGATCATAACGTAAAGTAGAATACGGCGCCCTTGTCCACCTCTGCCTCGGCCCAGATTCTCCCGCCGTGGCGATGTTCGACGCTGTGCAGCCGCTGAAACACGCCAAACAGCTTGCCCACGTACCGCATGTCAAAGCCCACTCCGTTGTCCTTGACGAAATAGACCGGCTCGCCGTCTTGCTCTTGGCAGCCGATTTCGATTCGAGCGGCCTTGCGCTGGCGGGTGAACTTGCGCGTTCGAGAGCAAGTTGATCCACACCTGCCGCAGCAGCGCCGCGTCGCCCCGGCAAGTGGGCAACTCGCCCACCACGATTTCGATCTGCCGTCCTTCCTGCTCGTGGCGCAAGCTCTCGAGCGCCTGGCGCGCCAGCTCGGCGGGCGCGACCGAGCGCTTTTCGAGTGGCTGGCGTCCCAACCGCACATAGGTCAGCAGGCCGTCTACCAGACCTTCCATCTGCCGGGCGTTGTCCCGAATGACTTTTAAGCGGCGCAGCGCTTCAGGCGGTAGGTGTGACTCGGGGTCTTGCTGCAAGAGGCACGCAAACCCATCTATCGCGCGGAGTGGCGCGCGCAGATCGTGCGAAATCGAATAGGAGAACGACTCCAATTCCTTGTAGGCGGCTTCCAATCGCGCCGTGCGCTCGACGACGCGCTGCTCTAGCTCCTCATTGAGTTTGCGGATTTCCTCCTCCACCCGCTTGCGCTCGGTAATGTCGCGCAGGACAATCACTTGACTTGCGATGCGGCCCTGCCAGTCCTGAATAGCGGAAACGCGCAGGTCAAAGATGCGCGGCGTGTTCTCATGATCCAGCGTCACCTCGCCGCTTTTGGTGGCGTAAGTCCAGATTGATCCCAGTTCCGGCAATGATTGTTCCAAGGGTTTGCCAATGGCTTGCGAAGCAGGTTTGCCCACCAATCTTTCGGCAGCCGGATTCATATCCACAATTCGGTCGTCCCCATCTACAACCAGGATGCTATCGCTAATGCTGTTGATTATTGCCCCGCGAGTTACGGACAGCAGGTCATGCCGACGGAAGGAAGATAACAAGAAAGCCACTGTGATGCTGCCAACGGCAAGCCCCAGAGCGCGTTTCGCTACTATCACCTTCGAATGAGCGGTCCGGAGGAACTCGCTCTAGAATCCTCTGACCGGCAACACAATGGTAAACGTCGTCCCCGTTCCCACCTGGCTCGTCACCGTGATCCGCCCGCCGTGTGCCTGGACGATGCCGTAACTGATGGACAGACCGAGCGCCGTTTTTTCTGGCGTAGGCGTTGCCATGTCCGGCCTGGTCGTCACAAAAGGCTCGAAAATGTGTGGCAACAGGTCGGGCGGTATTCCTTTCCCCGTGTCGCTAAACTCTATCCGCACCGCTGGTTGCGGCGCACCCTCGCGCGGATGAATCTCGTCCAGGGCTGTGCTCACGCGCAATATTCCACCCTGCCCGCCCTCGCCTGGGGGCGTCGTCATCGCGTCCATGGCGTTCAGCACCAGGTTGAGAAAAACCTGCTGGAGATCGTTCGGGTTAGCTTGAATCAACGGTAGTTCCCTCATCCAATCCCGAACGATGCCAATGTTCTCGTGTTGCAACGACTCGCCCGCCAGGTCAAGCACATTGTCCAACACGGCGTGTAAATCGGTGGGGCGCATCGCCTGGCGCGTCGGGCGATAAAAGTCGGATACCCTGCCTACGATTTGGGCGATGCGCTCGGTAGACTGCTCCGCGATGTCCAAGTAGCGCTCGATTTTCTCTGGCCGTTGCCGGTCTTGCATCTCTTCCCGGGTGAGTGTCAGTCCGCCCAGCAACGCTTGCAGCGGGTTATTGATCTCGTGAGCCAGGGAAGCCACCAGCCGACCCAGCGCGGCCATCTTTTCGGCCTGGACGAGTTGCGCCTCCGACTCTTGCAACCGGCGGAATTGCTCTCGCTCGGCCTGGTACAGCCGGGCGTTGGCCATCGCCGCTGCGACCAGCGCAGCCGCCGACTCGACCAACCGTTGGTGCTCCTCGTTGAAAAAGGCCATCCGGTTGCTTCTGATCGTGAGCACCCCGACCAGCTCAGCGCCGCTGAGCAACGGCACACTCAGGGCCGAGCGCACCCACTCGTCCAGCCCGGGAATGACTAGCCACCGCTCGTCCTGCGCCACGTCATCCACCCGGGCCGACTGCCGGTGCGCCGCTACCCAACTGCTCAGCCCAGCCCCCATTTGTACGACGAATACCCGGTTTAGAGCCTCCGCGGCTGTAGCGTCGTAACCGACAGCCGCGACCAGTTGCAACTCGTTACGATCCGGCTGGCACATCCAGAGGACGCCATGCGGGGCTCCGGTGACGGCCCCGATGCCCTCTAGCGCCCGTCGCGCCACTTGATGCACATCCAGGCTCTGGGCTATCTGCTGGCCCAGGTGGTAAAGCAACTCCAGCCGTTCATTTTCCTGCTCCAGCAAGCTATACAGTCGCGCATTCTCTAATGCGATAGCGGCTTGGTCAGCAAAAGCAAGCAGCCGCTGGGCGTGCTCTAACCTGAAAAAGCCCGGCGTGGCGCTATCCACATTGAGAAAGCCAATCACCTTACCCCTCACTACCAGGGGCGCTCCGGCATAGGAACGCATCCACGCCGTCTCCTGATATTGAGCCCAGCCAGAATCAGCGAGTGTATCGGAGACAAACACGGGTCCACCGGTTGCAATCATGCGAGGTGGTCCCAACATGCCCGCAATCGGAAAGACAGCACGGGCGATGGATTCTTTTACACCGAACCGCTCATAGCCGCGCGAGCGAGTGATACGGACGTGATCGCCTTCGAGGAGCATGATATTGGCTGCGTCATTCGGCACCACACGGCTGACCTGCTCCAGGATGCGATCCAGCACAGTGTCCGTGTCGAGTGTGGCGACCAGCGTCGCGCTGACCTCGCGGAGCGTTTCAGCCAGTGCGCGCTGCTCCCGCTCGGCCTGGTACAATCGCGCGTTTTCAAGCGCGATGGCCACCTGATCGGCAAACGAGCGCAGCCGCTGGGCGTCGCGCAACCCAAAAACGTTCGGTGGAGCCGCATTCACATCGAGAAAGCCAATGACTTGGTCCCGCGCCCGGATAGGCACTCCGACATACGAGCACGGCCAATCCATGCCGGGGACATGCACCCAATGCGGGTCGGTATGCGTATCTGGAATGATCAACGGCTCGCCGGTCTGGATCATCTGTTGCAGATTGTAGGTGGTGGCAAGCGGGAAAGTAAAGGCGGGCAACTCGGCAGCCCCAAATGGCTCGTAGCCGCGCCCCCGGGCAAAGCGAGCGTGGTCGCCTTCGACGAACAGGATGGTAGCCGCGTCATTCGGCACCACACGGCTCACCTGCTCCAGAATGCGATCCAGCACGGCATCCGTGTCCAGGGTAGAGACCATCGCCGCGCCAACCTCGCGCAGCGTCTCGGCCAGTTCGCGTTGCTCTCGTGCAGACTGAAAAAGCCGCGCGTTGTAGATGGCGATGGCGGCCTGTGTGGCAAACAGGGTCAATAGCTCGGCGTCGGCAGGAGAAAAAGTGCGTGGGTCATCCGCCGTGAGGCTCAAAACGCCCAGGAACTCGAGTCCCCAGCGGATCGGCGCACTCACGACCGCCGCAATCGGATAGCCCTCCAAGGAGGATGACCGTCCTTCCCAGTGCTGGTAGTCGTCCATTGTGAGTGGTTGGCCGGTCTCCCAGACCTTGCCCGCAAGGCCCTCGCCTCGCCGGAGTACTGTCCCCACAGGCACCGGCTGGGGGCCGACGAACATGGTCCACTCCAATACGTCCCGATCTGGGTGGTAAAGGTAGAGGCCGCCTGTGGCGGCATCCAACAGTTTGACGGCTCGTGTGGCGATAGATTGCAGGAGCGAATCCAGGTCCAGCTCGGCAGATAGTTCCAGCCCCACCGGCCGCAGGGCTTCCAATTGGGCCGTCCGCTGCCGAATTTCTTTTTCCGCCCGCTTGCGCTCGGTGATGTCGGTAAAGACGGCCAGCGTCCCGCCAAAACTGCCAGCGATTTTGTCCAACTGGGGGCTGCCGGCGACCAGCACGGGAACCCGGGCGCCATCTTTACGCAAGAGCTCCAATTCGTAGCGATCGGCCTGGCCGCGCAAGCGTCGCTCGTTCGCGGCCTGGACGATGGGCAATTGGTCAGGCGGTACGATGGTTGTCGAAGCCTGGCCTAGCAGTTCCTCCGGCGCGTAACCCAGGAGGGCCGCCGCAGCCGGGTTGACAAAGCTCAGTCGCCACTGAGCGTCTTCTATCACAATGCCTTCGGTCATGTTCTGGACAATACTCTCATTGAAGTCTTTTAACCGCGCGATCTCGTCTTCCGCCCGCTTGCGTTCGGTGATGTCCGTCGCCACCTGCAACCGGGCCAGGCGGCCATCCACCCATCTGATGGCCCGGTCGTAGTTGATGTACCATTTTCTGGTGATGGGGTTGTGGCCTTCCCAGACAACGACCCCGCCAGGGTTACCGTCAGCATCCAGAAGTCTGCTATTGGTGCAGTGAGCGCATGGCCCTGACTCGTGACGAAACACCTGCCAACAGATCCTTCCCAAGTCCTGGCCGAAACTGGCGCACATGTGACTGTTCATCAACAGGATTTCATAGGTCTCCATATCAGCCACATAAATATCCGCATCAATGCTATCCAGTACTGTCAGCAGTCTTTCATGGGACTCTATTGACGCGCTCTCCGCCTGCTTGCGCTCGGTGATGTCACGAACAAAAGCCCACATCCCGATGGGGTTTCCACTGTCATCTTGAGCAAGATAGGTTCTCAGTTCTACAGGAAATATCGTTCCATCCTTTCTTTTGTACTCTTTCTCGTAGAGGTCCGAATAACCTCTTTTTAGCACTTGGTCTTCAAGAATCTTGGCTTCAATAGGATGCCATTTCTGAGGGGTGATATCTCCATAGGTCTTGTGGTAGATTTCTTGCGTCGAATATCCAAGCATCCCTTGAAAAGCGCGGTTGAATTCAATGATTTTCCCAGTCATATCTACGGCTGCGGAGCCATCATGCAGATTTTCATACAACTCCCGATACCTCTTCTCTGACCTATGCAACGCCGCCGCCGCCCGCTGACGTTCAGCTTCTGCTGCTTGCAGCTCGGCCACTTGCTGGCGCAGTTCTGCCAGCTCGCTCCAGAGTTGCGCTTTGGTCTTGTGGCTATCCTTCATCATCCACCTCCCATTCTGCCGCCTCACGTGACGCCCGGCAGGCCTTTTGCCGCCTGCCCTTGAAAGAACCAGCCAAGAAAATTATAGCCCAATCCCAGCCAAAAAGGTATTGTCGCACACCCCGTGCAGCCCTGATCCACCCAACAAAAAACCAGCGGATGAGTGTCTGCTCTGTCCGCTGGTTCCACTCAACGACTGATCACTGCTCACTGCTCATTGCGTCGCGCCCGTAAAGTTAAACTCGCGCAGCTTGAGCGCCGGGACGCGGTTGGCGCCCATAAAGTTACCGGCGAGCGTGCGCGCTTCCGGGCCGATCATTTCCACGCCCGCCAGCGCCGGGACGTAGCCTTGCGTAAAGCGCAGATTCTTGACCGGGCGCGTCAGCTCGCCGTGCTCGATGAGGAACG
>CAYHAR010000154.1:0-2299 GCA_964354595.1 uncultured Anaerolineae bacterium
GCCTCAAATTGATGCTTGACAACGCCGCCAGCTTGTTATATACTGTAACCAGTTCTGCACACGTTTGCATCCCCAAATCTGACCAAGCCTTTCCCTTTTTCTGTTGTTACACACGTTTGCAATATGCGAAACACTGCCAGCGTTTCAATCAAAGACATTGCCAAAGCGGCTAGCGTTTCCCACTCAACCGTCTCGCGGGCGTTGAGCGATAGCCACTTGGTCAAGCCAGAAACTCGAACGCGCATCCAAAGCCTGGCGCGCGAGATGGGCTATTCCCCGGATGCCTGGGCGCGCAGCCTGGTCATGCGCCAAACGCGAACCGTCGGCGTGGTGGTCACGACCATCGCCGATCCATTCATCGCAGAGGTGGTGCAAGGCATCGAGAGCACGGCGTACCAACACGGCTACATCGTCATCCTGGCCAGCTCTGGCTCAGAGCCGGAGCGCGAGCTGGCCGCCGTCGAGATGCTGCGCTCCAAGCGAGTGGACGGCGTCATTGTCACTTCGTCGCGAGTGGGCGCGCTCTATCAAAAGCACCTGGAACGCATCGGCGTGCCGGTGGTGCTGCTCAACAATCACAGCGAGCAAAGCGGTCGCTACACTTTTTCGGTGACGGTGGATAATCAGCACGGCGGCCATCTGGCGACACAGCATTTGATCGAACTCGGCCACCGGCGCATCGCCTTCGTCAGCGGCCCGGCGTACATCAGCTCCAGCGAAGGGCGATGGACCGGTTATCGTCAGGCCTTGACCGAGGCGGGCATTGCGCCCGAGCTTGACCTGGTGGTGTCCGGCACTGGCCGCACAGAGGCAGGCGAGCAGGCTTTTTACGCGCTGATGGCGTTGGCCGAGCCGCCCACTGCTGTCTTTTGCTACAACGACGTGACGGCCATCGGCTTGCTGCGCGCTGCCAGAGAAGCCGGCCTGTCGGTTCCCCAAAACTTGTCTCTAGTCGGCTTTGACGACATTCCATTTGCCTCGTTCATGTACCCATCTCTGACGACCATCGCCCAGCCCAAATTTGAGATGGGAGAGCAGGCCATGCAAATGGCGCTGGCTCTGATGGCGACCAAGAGCGTTTCTGGCGCAGAGGTTTCGGACATTGTCGTCAAGGGCCAATTGATTGTGCGGGGTTCGTCGGGACCGCTAGCGCCCCGGCAATAAACAAAATTGACATTTCGATTCTAAGGAGGTAGTACAATGAGAGGACTCGTGTTAGACGCCAAGTGGGATCCCAAGCCGGACTATGTAGTCTCGGACTGGGAGAAAAAGACCGGCAAGGCCATCACCGGCAGCAGCATCTGGCGCAATCCCAAGCTGCAAGTGCAGGAACGGCCTATGCCCAAGATCACGCGGCCGGACGAGGTGTTGTTGGAAGTCAAGGCCTGCGGCGTGTGCGGCTCGGACATTCACTTTTACGAGACGGACAAAGATGGCTACATGTTCTATCCGGGGTTGACCAAGTTCCCCGCCATCACAGGCCACGAATTTTCCGCCAAGGTGGTCGAGGCCGGCAAAGAGGTCACGAACGTCAAGGTCGGCGACCCGGTGACGGTAGAAGAGATGATCTGGTGCGGCTACTGCACGCCTTGCCGCAACGGTTTCCCCAACCACTGCTCGAACCTGGAAGAGATCGGGTTCACCATTGACGGCGCTTTTGCGCAATACCTCGTCGTCGGCTCAAAGTACTGCTGGAAGGTGGACGGCATCCTGGAGCGCTTTGGCGAGCAGGTCGGTTACGACGTGGCGGCGCTTTGCGAGCCGACCTGCGTCTCGTACAACGCCATGTTCAGCCGGGCCGGCGGATTCAAGCCGGGCGCGTTCGTCTGTGTGTTTGGCGCCGGGCCGATTGGCCTGGCGGCCATCGGCCTGGCCGAAGCCGCCGGCGCGGGCAAGATCGTCACCTTTGAAGTATCGCCGCAGCGGCGCGAAATTGCGAAAAAGATCGGCGCCGACGAAGCCTACGATCCACGCCAGGTCAAGATACACGAAGTGCTCAACGATCTCTCCCAGGGCGAGGGGTTTGATTTCTTTGTGGAAGCGGCGGGCGTTCCCGAGCTGGTTCTGTCCGAAGCAGAAAAGAGCCTGGCGATCAACGCCAAGATCGTACAGATCGGCCGGGCGGCCAAGCAGGTGCCCATGTACCTGGAGAGCTTTCAGGTGCGCCGCAGCCAGTTCTATGGCGCGCAGGGCCACTCGGGCGATGCCAACTTTCCTAGCGTGATCCGCCTGGTGGCCGGTGGCCGGCTCAACCTGCTGCCCATCATCACCTCCCGCTACGGGCTGGATCAGGTCGTCA
>CAYHAR010000154.1:2399-6456 GCA_964354595.1 uncultured Anaerolineae bacterium
AAAAAACTGGCCGCCGACCTTGGGGTTCCCACGGCGTTAAAAGATCACCAGGCGATCATGCAAGATAAGCAGATTGACGCCGTCGTCATCTGCTCGAGCACCGACACGCACGCGCAAATGATTGAAGAAGCCGCGGCGGCGGGCAAGCACATTTTTTGCGAAAAGCCCATCGCGCTCGATCTCCTCAAGATTGACCACGCGCTGCAAGCGGTGGACAAGGCCAGCATCAAGCTACAGGTTGGGTTCAACCGGCGCTTTGACCCCAGCTTTAAGCGCGTCCGCGATTTGGTCGCCACGGGCGAGTTGGGTGCGCCACACATCCTGCGCATCACCAGCCGCGACCCGGCGCCTCCGCCCATCTCGTATATCAAAGTGTCCGGCGGCATTTTCCTGGATATGGCGATTCACGACTTTGACATGGCACGCTATCTGATGGGCAGCGAGGTGGAACAAGTCTATGCTGCTGGCGCGGTTCTGGTGGACCCAGAGATCGGCAAGGCGGGCGACGTTGACACCGCCGTCACGACGCTCTACTTTGCCAACGGCGCGTTGGGCGTGATTGACAACAGCCGCAAGGCCGTGTATGGCTACGATCAGCGCGTCGAGGTGTTTGGCTCTGCCGGCATGGCGCTGGTGACCAACAAGACGCCTGATAACGTGACGCGCAGCGACGCTGCGGGTGTTCACTCGGCTCTGCCGCTGTACTTTTTTGTCGAGCGTTACGCCGAAGCCTACGTCGTCGAGATGCTCGAGTTCGTCCAGTGCATCCGCGAGAACAAGACGCCCTCCGTCACGGGCGTGGATGGGCGCATCCCGGTGGTCATGGGCTATGCGGCGAAAAAGTCTTTCGAAGAGCATCGGCCGGTCCGCTTGAGCGAGATCAAAAGCTGACGAAGGACCAAAGACGAACGACGAATGCCTGTGTCATTCGTCGTTGGTCGTTCGTCCTCCCCAGAGGTGAACCATGCTGCTAGGCTTTCATGGCGCTACGACCATGACGTGTGACCTGGAGACCGATGTAGCGGTCTCGGCGCAGGCCGGTTTCAAGGCGCTTGAGCTTTGGGCGGCCAAGGTGGACAAATATCTTGCCGCGCACTCGTTGAACGATTTGAAAGCGTTGTTCGCGAGCCAGGGCGTCGCTCCCTTGACGCTCAACTCGATCGAGTTCATCGCGTTCCGGGGCGAAGAGTACTCTAAAATCCAGTCTCGCTGCCACGAAATGTCCAAGATCGCCCAGGCCATCGGCTGCCCCACCGTAGTCGTCGTGCCCAGCCCCACGCCGGACCGGAACATGGCGTGGGCGGAGGTCGTGGCCGAGTACGTCAAAGTGCTGCGCGACCTGGCCGGCATCGCAGGCGGGTATGGTGTCAGGCTGGCGTTCGAGTTCCTGGGCTTTGGCTGGTGCACCGTGCGCACGCCACGCGCGGCTTTCGAGATCGTCCAAAGCACTCGCCGCGATAACGTGGGCATGACGGTTGACGCCGCGCACTTTTACGGCGGCGGCGGGCTGATGAGCGAAATCAGCCAGCTCGACCCCAAGCGCATCTATGCCTTTCACCTGGACGACCTGGAAGATACGCCGAAGGAAGCCATCACGGATGGCACGCGGCTGTTGCCCGGCTTGGGCGTCGTGCCGCTGAACGAGATCTGCGCGCGGCTCAAAGGCATCGGTTACGACGGCCCGTGTTCCATCGAATTGTTCCGTCCCGAATACTGGAAGTGGCCTCCGCAAGAGATCGCCGTCAAAGCGCGGGAAGCAGCGCTCAAGGTGCTGACCCCGCACTTTAAAGTCGAATAGCACAAGCGGGTTGGATTCACACTCTCCCGCTACCATCAAAAGGACACATGCTATGGCCAATGTCGTCGAGATGTATAATGTCTTCAAGAGCTTTGGCCCGGTGCAGGCGCTCCAGAACGTCGAGCTGTGCCTGGGCTACGGCGAGGTGTTGGGGATGGTGGGAGATAACGCCGCCGGCAAGTCCACTTTGATGAAAGTGCTCACCGGCGCTTATACCCCCGATTCAGGTACGATCCGGTTCGACGACCAGCAAGTCCGGTGGGCCAGCCCGCACGAGTCTCGCCTGGCCGGCATCGAGATGGTCTACCAGGACTTTGCCCTGGCCGGGAATCTGGACATCTGCGCCAACATCTTTTTGGGCCGCGAGGCGACGCTGCCTTATCTGGGCGGCGCGCTGCGCCTGATGAACGAAAAGCACATGGAGGAAGAAGCCCGTCGCCTCCTGGAGCGGCTCAAGATCGAGATCAAGTCGGTGCGACTCAAGGTCGAGAATCTTTCCGGCGGGCAGCGGCAAGCCGTCGCCATCGCCCGGTCCACGGCTTTCCAGGCCAAGGTCGTCATCATGGACGAGCCGACGGCGGCGCTGGCGGTCAAAGAAGTCTCCAAAGTGCTCGAGATCATCCGCGGCCTCAAGGAGCACAACATTGCCGTCATCATCATCAGCCACCGCCTGCAGGACATTTTCCAGGTGTGCGACCGCATCATGGTCCTGCGGCAGGGCCGCAACGTCGGCGAGCGGTTAGTGCCGGAAACGACGATGGACGAGATCGTGGGGATGATCGTGGGCGCGAAAGAAGACGCCCCCGATAGCATCCGCCGGGTGGCCTCAGGCGCCTAAGCTGCTGACCATCGTGCAAAGGGAGATAACCAATGTCTGAGAACATGCGCGAGCCGGTGGATGACATTGTCCACGCTACCTCACAGTTGATGCGCAGCCTGCTGGATCGCTACGGCATCGTCATGGCGCTGGTGGTAATGATCGTCGTACTCACCATCATCAAGCCGGACTATTTTCCCACCGTGGGCAACCTGACCAACGTGGCGCGCCAGATTTCGTTCAACGCGATGCTGGCCCTGGGCGAGTTTATCGTGATCCTCACGGCCGGGATTGACCTGTCGGTCGGCTCGGTGACGGCTTTGAGCATGGTCACGCTGGCGATCTTGACGCACAGTGGCGTGCCGGATGTCGTCGCCTTGTTGGCGGCGTTGAGTATCGGGGGGCTGTGCGGCCTGTTGAACGGCTGGGGACTGACCAAGCTGCGGCTGCCGCACCCCTTTATCTCTACGCTGGCGATGCTCAACATTGCGCGCGGGATCACGTTCTTGATCTCGGGCGGCGTGCCGGTCAGCGGGCTGCCGCCGACCTTGCGCTTTTTCGGCTCCAGCGACATTTACTTGTTCGGAGAGGGCGACAACCGGTTCGTCATCCCGGTTTCGCTGATCGTGGTGCTGATCGCCTACGTCATCGCCTGGGTGCTTCTCACGCGCACTCGCACCGGGCGGCACGTCTACGCCGTGGGCGGCAATCCCCAGGCCGCGCGCTATTCGGGCATCAGCGTGGATCGCGTCCATAACCTGGTGTACATCCTGTGCGGACTCACGGCGGCCATGGGCGGCATTCTCCTGGCAGGCCGCACCAACTCGGGCTATCCCAACGCCGGCACCGGCGCAGAGCTGGACGCGATTGCCGCCGTCATCATCGGCGGCGCGAGCTTTTTCGGCGGACGCGGCACCGTCATCGGCACGTTCGTCGGCGTCCTCATCATGGGGCTGTTGCGCAACGGCCTGAACCTGATGGATGTATCGGCCTTTTGGCAGATGGTGGTGATTGGCGTGGTCATCATCCTGGCCGTGTACGTGGATGTGCTGCGCCAGCGTGTGCCGCAGCGATAACGCTCGGTGGATCGTAGTGACAGATCGAGTCGTCAAAGAACGGCTCAAGCCGTCACTCTGCAGCAGTCTGTTGAGCGACAAGCTTTGAAAGGAGGTGCCTCGCAAAGAACAGCGCAAATCCGTTGGCCTATACAAGGTATATCAACTCTTTTTTCTCAGGAAGGAGAAACCCGCAATGAGACGAAAACTATGGACCGCACTGGGTGTGCTCGTAGTGCTCACCCTCCTTATCTCTAGCTGCACGCCGGCAGCAACGCCGACGCCTGAACCGACCAAGGCTGCGCCTCCGCCGACCACCGCGCCGGCGGCCCCCAAAGTCACCCTGTTGTTGAGCATGAAGGGACCTGGCGGCGGCAACCCGTTCTG
>CAYHAR010000154.1:6556-8643 GCA_964354595.1 uncultured Anaerolineae bacterium
GACACCAAGGGCAACTGGCCGGATGCGTTGACGTTCATCGGCACGAACAACCGCAACGGCGGCAAGCTCGCCGGCGAGTTCATCTGCCAGCAGTTGGGCGGCAAGGGCAAAGTCGCGTTGATCACGGGCGTGATGAGCCAGCAGACGCACATTGACCGCATCGGCGGAGCCGAAGATGCGCTCAAGGCGTGCGGCCTGACCGTCGTCGCCAAGCAGGCGGCGGATTCGGATCGGGCCAAGGGCCAGACGGTGATGGAAAACGTCCTCACCGCCAATCCCGATGTGGCCGCTGTGTTTGCGTCGAACGACCTGATGGCGTTGGGCGCGATGGAAGCCATCAAGGCGTCGGGCAAGAAGGGCATCGTCGTCGTCGGCTTTGACGCGAATCCCGATGCGGCCGCCTCGATCCTCAAGGGCGAAATGTCCGCTTCGATTGCGCAAAGCCCTTACAACATGGGCAAGTACGGCGTCGAGTACGCGGTGCGCGTGTTGATGGGCGAAAAGATTGACACCAACATTGACACCGGCACCGAGCTGGTCACCGCTGACAACGCGGCCAAGTACAAGTAAAATCGTTTCCTGGGTAGGGGCGAGTCGCCGACTCGCCCCTACCAACGCGCGTAACCTGACCAGCGGCGAGCGACCAACTGTGGACGTTTGCCGTTCGTCGTTGGTCAGGTTCAAGCACCAGCAGAAAATCATATTGGAGGATTGAAATGTCGAATCAACAACTAGTGCCCAAGGGATTGCTGCCTACAGATCAGCCTGATTTATTCTTTGAGGACAATAGCGTCGGCCAGCTCAAGAAGCAAATCTGGGATGCCAGCGATAAAGAGATTGACGCCATCCTGGCCGAGTACGGTATCCCCACGCCGGTCGAGTGGGCCAAGCCCGGTTCTTACATCCAGACGACGATTCGTCACCAGGTCGAGGCGAACCGCAAAAAGAACGACGTCGTGTTCATCCCGGTCGGCTGCACCGAGCTGCACGGACGGCACACGGTCAGCGCGATGGACACACTGTTTGTGAGCGCGATTTGCGAAGGCGTCCGACGCTACACCGCCAAGCGCGGCGCGCCGGTCAACCTGGCGCTGCCGCCATTGATGTACGGCGGACATCCGTACCATCACCTGGGGATGCCCGGCACGGTCATCGTGCGCGAGCACGTGGTGCGCGAGATGATGATTGACGTGATGCTCGGCCTGTGGAACGACGGTTTCCGCAAGCAGCTCATCGTCAACAATCACGGCCAACTGTGGATGCTCGAATCGGCGGTGCAGGAATTCCAAAAGCGGTATCAACTGCCGGGCATTTTCCGCGTGATAGACTGGCATCGCGGCGTGCGCGAATTCTTCCGCACCACCGACCGTGGCGGCATGTTGACCACCAACTTTGTCCATGCCGACGAATCGGAAACCTCGCTGGGCTTGCTGCTCTTTCCCGAGATGGTGGACATGAACGCCGCCGTGGACACCGAGGGCAAGGGCTACCTGCCTGAGGGTCACTTTGATAAATCGGTGGATCCGTTCGGGCGACCGAGCCGCTGGTCGGAAGGCGAGGGACACTTTGCCATCGAGATCGCGGCCACGCCGGAAGGCGTGGTCGGTCACGCCAAAGAAGGCTCGGCTCAGAAAGCCAAGCGCCCGATGGCCGCGATTTTAAAGTACTTGACGCTGTGGAATGACCATATCCTCGAAGCGTTCCCGGCCGGCAAGGTGCCGCCTGTGGAAGAAGTCACGCTGCGCAGCGCCAAGGATATGGAACCCTACTTGCGCGAGCCGCTCAGCCCCGGCTGGAAGCCGGTGTATGGCCTCCCGCGCATCGGGCAGGGCACCGAAGTCTAACGAGGGATGAAGGATGAGGGATGAAGACGGATGGGTTCTGTCTTCATCCTTCTTTTTCAGAGGTGCTATGAAACTTTCTATCGTGCTTTCCACCCAGCCCGCGCAATTCCAGGCGGCCACGTTCAAGGGCGACCTGGCAGCCAACCTCGCCCGAATCGCCGCGCTGGGCTATGACGGAGTCGAGCTGGCGATCCGCGATCCCAAGCTGGTCAGCTTTGACGAACTAGAGCGCCTGGTGCGCCA
>CAYHAR010000155.1:0-1752 GCA_964354595.1 uncultured Anaerolineae bacterium
CGCACCAGTTCCGCGACCTTGTTCGCTTCTCCCTCTGGCACTTCAAGCACCAATTCGTCGTGCACTTGCAATGTCAATTTGACGTTGGGCGCTTGACGTTTGAGAATCTCGTGAACACGCAGCATGGCCACTTTCATAATGTCCGCTGCCGAACCTTGGACCGGCATGTTGATGCACTCACGCTCGGCGGCGCGGCGCTGTATTTGTGTTCGCGGGTCGCGCTCCTTGCTTTGCAGGATGGGAAAGTAGCGGCGGCGACCCATGACGGTTTCGACGTAGCCGATGGTGGCCGCCCTGCGCTTGGTCTCTTCGACGTACTGCCGGACGCGCGCAAAGCGCGCAAAGTAGGCATCCATGAATTTTTGAGCGTCGGCGTTAGAGAGGCCGGTCGCCTGCGCCAGCCCAAACGCGCTTTGACCGTAGGCCAGTCCAAAGTTGACGGCTTTGGCGACGCGGCGTTGACCGGAAGTGACCTGGTTGAGTGGCACGCCGAAAATCGCAGCGGCGGTGGTGGCGTGAATGTCTTCGCCACGGGCAAAGGCTTGGCGCAGGCCCGGGTCGCCGCAAATGTGCGCCAGGATGCGCAGCTCGACTTGCGAATAGTCTGCGCTCATCAACACGTGACCTGGCGCGGCGATGAACGCGCGGCGCGCCTGCCTCCCCAAATCGGTGCGAATGGGAATGTTTTGCAGGTTGGGCTCGCTGGACGACAGTCGCCCGGTCACCACGGCCACCTGGTTGTAAGACGTGTGAACGCGCCCGGTCGTCGGGTTGACCAGCGCCGGCAGCGCGTCAATGTAGGTACTTTTCAGCTTGGCGAGTTGCCGCTGCTCCAAAATCCGCTCGATGACAGGATGCTGCCCGCGCAGCGATTCGAGCACATCCACGGCGGTGGACTCTTTGCCCGTCGCCGTCTTGCGCCCGCCGGGCGCTTTGAGGCCCAGCTTGCCAAAGAGCACATCGGCCAACTGTTGCGTCGAGTTGATGTTAAAATCGTACCCGACGAGCGTATAGATGTCGCGCTCGATTTCGTTCAGCCGTTTGGCGAGCGCGCCGGACATTTCTTGCAGATACGGCACGTCAATCAAGACGCCGGTCATTTCCATGTCCATGAGCACGGGCACGAGCGGCACCTCGACCTCGGCGAACAGCTTCCACAGATTCTTTTCACGTAACTCTGGCTCTTGCTTGACGCGCAGACGCAGCGGGATGTCGGCGTCGGCGGCGGCGTAAGCGGCGGCTTGCCCGACGGGCACTTGCGCCATGCTGATCTGCTTTTTGCCTGCGCCGACGAGTTCTTCGATGTGTGTCATTTCGACGCCCAGCCGCGACCAGGCCAGGTTCTTTAATCCCAGGTTGCGCGAGCCGGTCTCGATCAGCCATTCGGCGATCATCGTGTCAAAGCTCAGCCCCCGCACGGCGATGCCGTGCCGCGCGAGGACAGTCATATCATACTTGGCGTTGTGGCCGATCTTGGCGATGCGCTCATCTTCCAACGTGGGATGGAGAGCCGCGATGACTTGCTCCAATGTCAGCTGCTCGGCCCCGGCGTGCCCGACCGGCACGTACCACCCTTCGCCTTCTTTCACCGCCAGCGAAATGCCGACCAACTCTGCTTTCATCGAGTCGGTGCTCGTCGTTTCGGTGTCGAACGAGATGAGCGTGGCTTGACTCAGCGCAGCGACCAACTGTCTCAGCGATTCCTCATCCGCAACAATCGTCACCCGCGTCACCGGCTCTGCGCCCTGCGCC
>CAYHAR010000155.1:1852-3787 GCA_964354595.1 uncultured Anaerolineae bacterium
GGCCCGCCAGGCAGCCGCTCGATGAGTGTGCGAAACTCGATCTCGCGGAACAAGGCGACGACTTTATCTCTGTCAAAGCTGGCCGTGCGACATGCGTCCCAGGCGATCTGTAGCGGCACATCGGTCTTGATCGTCACGAGCTGTTTGCTGAGCGCGGCGCTTGAGCGGCCTGCTTCCAGCGCGGTGAGCGCGCGCTTGAGCGTGATTTCGCCCAGGCGCGCATAGATGCTCTCGACGCTGCCGAACTGTTGGATGAGTTGCGTCGCTGTCTTTTCGCCCACGCCTTTGACGCCGGGCACGTTGTCGCTCGTATCGCCGACGAGCGCCTTGTAGTCAATCAATTGACGCGGCTCCAATCCATATCGTTCGCGGATGGCGGCCTCGTCATAGATTTTCGTCTCTGACCATTTGCGTTGGCTGGTCAACACGCGCACGTCCGGGCCGATGAGTTGGAATGCATCCGTGTCGCCGGTGACAATGAGCGTGTCCAGCCCTTCGCGTGCGGCGCGCGTGGCGAGTGTGCCCAGGATGTCGTCAGCCTCGAATCCTTCGGCGGTGACGACGGGCAGGTTGAAGGCTTGCACCACTTGTTGGATGCGGTCAAGTTGCGGCGCAAGCTCGTCGGGCATCTTGGCGCGCGTGGCTTTGTAATCGGCGTACATCTCGTCGCGAAACGTCTTGCCGACGTCGAACGCGACGGCGATGTAATCCGGCTTTTCGTCGCGCCAGACGGCCAGCAACATCGAGACAAAGCCATAGACGGCGTTCGTCAGCTCGCCGCTGCGCGTCTTCAAGTCAGGCGGCAGCGCAAAGAACGCGCGATAAGCCAACGAGTGACCGTCAATCAGAACGAGTTTGGGCTTTGGCATACAGCACCTTGATTGCAGAATCTCCCTCTTGAGGGGTTGCGGATTTCGGATTGCGGTACGCGCTTTCCAGTTGTTTTGCCCAAAGCTACAACGCCAGGCCTCCGCGCCGTTGCATCCCAAAGAGATACGCGCGATACAGTAATGGATTGTACACGCGGTCAAACGCGCCGGCGTAGCGGACGAGCCGTCCGCCGAACCCGCGCTTGAAGCGATACACGCCCCACAATCCATCGTCGCGCTCAAGGTATCGCGCCTCTAGCGTCGCTTCGTCTTCGTCCGGCACGCCCCACAAGTCGTAGGTGGCGCAGCCGCGCGACCTGGCCCAGCGTATGGCTTCCCATTGCAGCGCGTGATTCGGCATCCGCTCGCGATGTTCGTTGCTCGATGCGCCGTACATATACCAGGCCTTGCTCCCCAAGGCAAAGACCATGATCGCGGCAACCGGGCCGACGCTTGGGGAGGCATCAACAATGTCCGCCACGAACAGCCGCGCCCAATCATGCGGGACGAACAACTCGAACGCGGCGCGGTAGTATTCGGCGCTGTGGACGCCAAAGCCGTCGCGCTCGCCGGTGGCCTGCATCAGCATATTGAAAGCAGGCAGATCATCCGTGGTTCCCGCGCGCACGACGACGCCCTTGCGCGCGGCCAGCCGGATGTTGTAGCGCGTCTTTTGATGCATCGCGGCGAGCAGCTCGTCTTCCGTCTTTGCAAGGTCGAGCAAGATGGTGCGGCGAGGCTGGACGAATGACGAAGGACCGCTTCGCGGGACGAAGGACGAAGAGCAAAGAGCGAAAGGCGACGACTCTTTACTATCGGGTTCAAGCTTGAGCACAAAGGCGCGATGAGCGCGGCACAGTGTATCGAGGCCATCAAACAGCGCGGACACGAGCGGCGCGTTGTCCCAATCCACCAGCGGGCCTTTGGGCACATAGGCGATTGCGCCCAGGCCGAGCGGCAAGCGGCGAAAGAGAACGGACGCGCCCGCGACGGCTTGCTCTCTATCGAGGACGGCCACGCGGCTGGCGCTCCATCCAAAGCGGGACTTGAGCTTGGCCCAGGCGCT
>CAYHAR010000155.1:3887-8596 GCA_964354595.1 uncultured Anaerolineae bacterium
GCAGTTTGACAGTCCGCACGCAGACAGGTATAATGTTACCTAAACATTGAAACAGCAAGAGGGGAATAACTGTGGGCGACGTTCAGGAACAGGGCGCAGCGCCGATGCGCTTGGCGGATCTCAAACCCAAGATGCGTTTTGAAGGGACGGTCAAAAAGATCGAGCTCTTTGGCGCATTCGTAGACATTGGCGCAGAGCGCAATGGATTGGTACACATCTCACAACTTCGTCAGAGCCGCGTCAACCGTGTTGCTGACGTTGTCAAAGAAGGCGACCGCGTGACCGTGTGGGTCAAGAGCGTGGATCCCAAGCAGGGTCTGATCAACTTGACCATGATCGAGCCGCCGCCTCTGGATTGGTCCGATTTGCAGCGCAGCCTCAAGGTCACCGGCAAGGTCGTTCACGTCGAAGATTTCGGCGCGTTCGTGTCGTTCGGCGGGCCAAGGGATGGATTGGTGCCGGCCGGGCAGATGGCCAAAGGCCGCCGCATCAACAAGCCATCGGACATTGTGTCGGTGGGCGACGAAGTGGTCGTGTGGGTGCTCAGCGTGGATCGCAAGCGCGAGCGCATCGGGCTCTCGATGATCGAGCCGCCGGCGCTGTCCTGGGCAGAGGTCAAGAAAGGGCACACGTACACCGGCAAGGTGACGCGACTGGAACGCTATGGGGCGTTCGTGGATATTGGCGCGGAGCGCGACGGGCTGGTTCACGTCAGCGAACTGGCCTCCGGCTATGTGCGCGATCCGTCCGAGATCGTCGCCGTGGGTGAGGAAGTCGAAGTCACCGTGGTGGACGTAGATGCGCGCAAGCGGCAAATCCAGCTGAGCATGAAGGAAGCCAACGCGCCGGAGCCTGAGGCCAATCTAGAGCCGGAGCAAACGCTGATGGAGCAGGCTTTCCTGCAAGCCCGCGCCACTCGCCCGCGCCGACAGAGCGTTCAAAATCAACTGCGCAATGAAAAGGCGCGTCCACGAGAACAGGACGACATCATGCGCCGCACTTTGGCGCAGCGTCCTGGCCGAGATTAACTCCTTTTAACGCGCAACAGCGGACGATGTTCGTCCGCTGTTTTTGTTTGCATGCAGCCCCACGCTTTCAGGGGGCTATCTCGAGTGTCGAGTGGCGGCTTGCTTTTTTCACGCAAGCTGTGACCACGAGCTACCGTCAAGACGCTCGCCCAGAGTGACCGGCTCTACCGATACTGGCAACGTCAACTTGCTGTGCGGCGAGATCACCAGTCTTCTTCCTCATCGTCCTCGTCCTCATCGTCCTCGTCGAGGTCTTCTTCCGGCTCATCCTCGTCCCAATCTTCGTCCTCTTCTTCGTCGAGGACTGGGCCCTTTTCCCATTCTTCTTCTTTTTCGATCGCCAGGTCTTCTTCTTCTTCCTGAGCAAACGTCAGGCAACCCAGCTCGGGGTCCAGGTCAATCTGGTCTGCGCCACACAAGCCGGACTCCAAATAGATGCAGTCTACATATTTACAGCGGATGCGGGGCATGGAAGTCCTCCTCATGCAAAAATTCAAGGCCAGAGAAAAATGGCGTCGCTTTGCCGGTCACTTGGCTTTCAGCGCTGCTTCGATGAGAGTCTGAAAATCCCCTTGGACACACTCGGGCGTGCCCGGCTTGCACTGGAACGGCAGCGCGCCCACCACCAACTTGCCGTGGATAAAGAATGACGGCGTGCCATTGACGCCGATGTCTGTCGCGGCGTTGCTCGAAGCGGCCGCATCTCCCGTGTGCTTGCCTGAATTCACGCACAACGCAAAGGCTTGGCCATCCAGCCCGGCCTGCTGCGCATAGAGAGACAAGCTGGTTGGGTCAAACTGGCCCTGGTTCTGGTACAACAGGGCGCTGTATTCCCAATACTTGCCTTGGTCGCCCGCGCACAGAGCCGCCGCGGCCACTCCCCGCGCCTGCGCATCGAACCCGATGGTATGCGCGATATAGCGCACTTTGCCTGTCTTGACGTATTGCTCTTCAATCTTGGGCTCGGTGTTCAGGAAATAGTCTCGGCAGTGCGAGCAGGTAAACGAAGAAACGTCAACGATTGTCACGGGCGCGCTCACATCGCCTTTGGATGGACAGGGAACGTTCCCGCACATTGCCAGGCCCTGGGGATCGCCCGCCACAACCGTCTTGGGCTTGAACACACCGGCCAGCGCAAGGATTACCACGACAACAATCACGGCTCCGCCGACGATCAACGCAATCATTCCCACCGAAGGAGCCTGACGGCGCCCCTTTTTCACAACTTTACGATGAACCTTTGCCACTCGATTCTCCCGCTAACGGCACGAGGCTGCCGCTTTAATGGTCAAAAGCCATTCGCTCGTCATATACCACAGAAGGTGCTATCTGTCAATAGGTTTTGGCGCGTCGCATTTGCAGCGCCGCGACGACGAGGAGCGAGCATACTGTCGCCACGCTGATCGCCAGGCCGGCGATCCACGACGTGGGCAGAAAGAACATTTTCACGTGGTGCGTCCCTGGCTCGAGGTACACTGCGCGGAAAGCGAAGTTGGCGGGAAGAACCGCGGCCGCGCGGCCGTCCACCTCAGCGCGCCAGCCCGGGTAAAAGACCTCACTCAGGACAAGGTAGGCGGGCGCAGAGGTCGTCGCGTCCAGCTCGATGTCGTTCGCATCCCAGCGCCGGATGACCAGCGCGCCGCCGGACGCTGTTCCGTCCAACGCCGGCCCGCCTTCGACGACGGCCTGGCGCGAGGGATCGAAATCGGGTCGGTGAATCGCCGCCCACGCCTCTTCGCCGCCGGCGACCGGGATGGAGGTGTAGATCAACATGGCGCGAGGGAACGCCGCCGTGTTGAGATAGACGTCGAGTTGTGGGTCGCCATTGAACACGGGCACAAAGCGCGCGTCGCCGGGCGGCTGGCCTTTTTCGGCCAACACATACTTGACGTTCAGAAAATTATAGAGCGGGCTACCACGCGGGCCCATCCCGCCCGTGTAGGTGTTGTAGGCCGCCAGCCCCAGCGGATTATAAATACCGCTGACGTCGGCGATGGCGTGCATCGCGCCGGCATCGGGCTGCCAGGCGGGAGCCGGCGAGCTATCTATGCGGAACGGCTCACCATCGCGCCGCAAGAAATCCACCACCGCCGGATGGCGATAGCCTATCGCCGGGTCGGTCTTTTCGACATCAACGGATGAGCCGAGCACGACCAGGTCGGCTGCCAACACGACGACGGCCATCACGCCGACGCGAGAGGGCTTTATCCACCCGCCGCGCCGCGCGGCCAAAAGAAGCGCGCTGGCGGTGAGCAGCATCACACCGAACACGACGCCGTTCATCACCAGTGTAAAGCGATGCGCCAGTCCCGCATCATAAGCCGACTGGGCGATCAAGTAATAGCTCAGCGGCAAGCCGACGAGCGCCAGTCCGACCGCAATTCCGGCAACGCCCCGGCTCAGAGTCCGCAAGAACGCGCGAGCATGGCGCGCGAGCGGCGACGTGAGCGCGTCGAGGCCCAGTCCGGCCAAAATCGCCAGCGCGAAATCGGCCAGCATCACGGCGCGGGCCGGCGCGCGCAGTTGACTCAAGCCCGGCACAAAACGATACAGCCAGCCGTGCAGCGCGCTGTATCCGCCCAGCGCCAACAAGAATGAGACCAGCACTGCAATTGCCAGAAATACGCAGTCGCCGGATCGTTCTCCCCGGCGCTTGATGGCAAGGCCGACGACGGCCAGCGCCAGCGTCAACACGCCCGCATAGCCCACCTCGACGCGCGGCCAGGGCGCCCACGCGCCCGCCCCGCGTCCAAACAGCGCAGGCACGACCAGTCCGAGCAAGCCAGCCGGTGGAAGCGAGTATCGCGCAGCTTCCTCATAGTCCAAGCCTGCGCGCCCGGTGTAGAGAGTCATCTCGTAAGCGGGAATGAACATTAGCGCAGCAAAGGCAAGGGCAACAAGAGTGGTGATTGCCAAGAACGCCCAGTTTTTGAACCGCGAAGGAGCCAAGGGCGCAAAACTCTTTTTATTTTCTTGTCGGTCTTGGTCTCGCCTGCCCCCGTGCTCTTTCGGGGGTTGCGGTTCGAAAAACTTGAACAGGGCATAGCCGCCGAGCCACAATCCAATGAACAGCGTCACTTGGCCGTGACCGGCCAGCGCAGATATGCCCCACAGCACGCCGGCGGCGAGAGCGCAGACAAGGCCCCCATCTCCCCAGCCCCCTTTTCCCGCCATGCGGGAGAAAGGGGTATGGAGGTTGAGGGCCTTGCGAAACGTCGCAAAAATCAGCGGCAGCCAGGCGGCAACGGCGATGAGGTTATAGTTGCCAAAGTGGATGACGAACACGTCAGAGAACATCCACGCCAGCGCGCCCGCAAAGGCGGACACGCGACGCGCGTTCATCGTGCGCAGCAAGACGTACATCCCCACGCCCGCCCACCAGACGTGCGTGACCGACATCAACTCCATCACGAAATAGGTCAGGTTGGGGACGAGCAAAAAGACGAGCAGGTTGACCGGGTAAAACAGGCCGGACTGGTTATCGGCGGCGAACGGCATGCCGCTGTAGAGGTATGGGTTCCACAACGGAAGAGCGCCTGACCTCAAGCTGCGCGCGGCAAAGGTATAGGTGGGCCACAGGAACGACACCAAATCGCCGCCGCCGGAAGGCATCCATGCGCCGCCGAATAGGATGCGCCAATAAAAACCGGCGCAGACGAGCGCCAACAAGCCAATGGCGAG
>CAYHAR010000156.1:0-3530 GCA_964354595.1 uncultured Anaerolineae bacterium
TTCCTCGTGCTTTTCTTCTTTCTCCTCTTTTTCGTGACGCTGCCGTTCTGACATGTTTGCCTCCTTACTTTTCCTGATGTGCTGCACTCGAACCATCAGCCACCCACGCCGGCTCGACTATTGCCCCTGGCGTTGCAAGCGCCGAGAGGCAGTCTCTATTATAGCCTGAATTGTCTGCTTTGGTAATCGCTCGTGAAAAGGACGCAGGGGGCAACCCAGCGGCCTGCCGACCTTTGGACCGAGCGACATCTTCACCTGCACCGACGACCCGCTGCGCCGCCTGACCAACGTTTACTATAGCAGCGGCGCGTGCTTACTCTACGATGCAACTACTCTGGCTGTAAGATTCCAACAGGATGTTTCTGGCGCCTTTCGCCGAAGGCGTGTGAATCCTGTATATCCTGTTAAACCGGCTGAGCAGTTACCATCGCAGGGAAATTGTATGCCCATCAGCCCAGAACGCAAAATTCGCCTGGCCGTTCACCGTCCGCTTTTTGTGCTATAATGAGCGCAGACCGAACACTTGTTCCTTTTGCGGCAAGAGGGGGGCGATGAGTGTTGCAACTTTTTAGGGTAGTGTAGATCACGGCCAGATACGGCCAAAGACTGACGTGCGCTTGCCAGACAAAACAAGTCTACGTCATCGTCCCCGGCGTTCAGGTTGAGCAATCTGCCCGCATTGCCAGCCCGCGCCTGGCTCACCCTGAGCAAGCAGTGGATTTCAAGATGGAGATTGTAAAAGAACATCAAGGCCGATGAAGCACAGGATCATCTGCGGTCAATCAAAACATGGGTAGACCTGGTTCCAAGTCCCAATCATCCAGAAGCAAATCACGCCGGGGCGGCAATGGCAAAGCGCCGCCGCCGTCCTACACCATCGGCGTCAGCCTGACGCTCGACCAGAAGCTAAACATTCTCGGCGTCGCGCTCGCGGCAGTGGGCGGCATCACCGGGCTTTCTCTGCTTTCGCTCAACCAGGGCGAGTGGATCAGCCCGTGGATCACGTTCCTGCGCGGGACGTTCGGATGGGGCGTGTTCCTCGTGCCGGTGGCGCTCGTGGCGACGGGCTTGTGGCTGCTCTTTCGCAGCTTTGGGCAGGTGCCCAAGCCTTCCGGCGAGCAGATCATTGGATTCGTGCTGGCGTTCCTGGTCGGATTGCTCACGCTCCAAGTCGTCGCCACGGTTTACCCCGGCGGCGATGGTGTGTTCCTCATCGAAGCAGGCGCGGGCGGCGGGCGCATCGGCGAATGGCTGAGGCAGACGCTCGTCACGAACATTGGCGCAGTGGGCACGGCGGTGCTGATGCTCGCCTGGTGGCTGGTGGCGCTGGTCATGTCGTTGGGATTGTCGCCCAGCCAGTTGCTCAGGCCGCTGGGGGCGCTCTTGGCGCAATGGCGCGGACAGCCCCAAGCGGCGGCGTCTCCTTTGGTCATCAACAATGGCGCGCAAGCGCGAGCCAGGCCGCAACCGCCCAAAGCTCCACGCGAAACGAAGCGCACAACCGCGCGCTCGACGCCGCCTCCCACGGGTCCTTCGCCCCGCATCCTCGGCGAGGCGGTGGCCGCGTCGGCTGCCTCTGCGCCGACCGGGCCGCTGTATCGGCCTGCGCCTATTCCACATGTCGCGTGGGTGCTGCCCAAGCTTGAGGACGTGTTCGAGCCGGGCAACGACGCGATGCTTTCGGAAGAAGATTTGCGGATAAAGGCGCGCACCATCGAGGACACGCTGCATCACCTGGGCGTCGAAGGCAAAGTCGTCGAGGTCAATCGCGGACCGGCCATCACCCAGTTTGGCGTCGAGCCGGGCTTTGTCACCTCGCGCGATGGCAACAAGCAGACCAAAGTCAAAGTCTCGCGCATCACCGCCGTGGCGAACGACCTGGCGTTGGCGCTGGCGGCCAAGACGATCCGCATCGAAGCGCCGGTGCCGGGCCGCAGCATCGTCGGCATCGAAGTGCCCAACGCCGAAATCGCGCTCGTCTCGCTGCGCGACGTGATGGAATCGGAAAGCTTTGCCAAGATCGGCGGCAAGAGCAAGCTGGCGATTGCGTTGGGGCAAAACGTGTCCGGCCAATCGGTGTCGGCGGATTTGGCCGCGATGCCGCACCTGCTCGTCGCCGGGACGACCGGCTCCGGCAAGTCGGTGTGCATCAACGCCGTCATCGCTTGCCTGCTTGCGCGCAACACGCCGGACGATTTGCGGCTGTTGATGGTGGACCCCAAGCGCGTCGAGCTGACGACGTATAACGGAATCCCACACCTGATGGCCCCGGTGGTCGTTGATCTGGAGCGCGTGGTGGGCACGCTGCAATGGGTGACGCGCGAGATGGACGCGCGCTACCGCAAGTTTGCCAAAGCCGGCGCGCGCAACATTGACGACTATAACGCGCGGGTCAAAGATACGCCTGGCCCCGAAGGCGAGCCGATGGAAAAGCTGCCCTATATCGTCGTGGTGATTGACGAGCTGGCTGACTTGATGATGCTCGCTCCCGACCAGACCGAGCGGACGATCTGCCGCCTGGCGCAGATGGCGCGCGCCACGGGCATCCATCTCATCATCGCCACGCAGCGCCCGTCGGTGGATGTGGTGACGGGTCTCATCAAGGCCAACTTTCCCGCGCGGATTTCGTTTGCGGTCGCGTCGTCGGTGGACAGCCGCGTGATTTTGGATGGCCCCGGCGCAGAGCAGCTCTTGGGACGCGGCGACATGCTATTCGTCTCGCCCGATTCGGGCCAGCCGGTGCGATTGCAGGGCTGCTTTGTCTCTGATAAAGAGCTGCTCAAGCTCGTGCGTCATTGGAAGGGGATGCGCGGCGCGGAGGATTCCACGCAATCTGAGCCTGCCGCCGCAGAGACCAAGCCGTTCGTCCAGCATCCGCTGTGGGAAGAGATGCGCGCCGAAATGAAAAAAGCCAAAGAATCGCCCGAGGACGATTTGTTGGGGCGCGCGATCGAGGTCGTCAAGCTGCAGCGGCGCGCGTCCATCTCGCTCTTGCAGCGCAAGCTGCAAATCGGCTACACGCGCGCGGCGCGGCTGATTGACTTTATGGAGCAAAAGGGCGTGGTCGGCCCGGCAGTGGAGGGCGAGCGCTGGCGCGAGGTGTTGGTCATGGCCCCCTCCAGTTTTGCCCATGACGAGTTCAGTGATCAGTGATCAGTTACTCGGTTGACTGGTTGACTGATCACCGCCTTGAGTCTTCGTTCGAATTCCCCGCGCGGCAACAACACCCGCCGTCCGCAGGTGAGACACTTGAGTCCAATATCCGCGCCCAGCCGCACCACTCGCCACTCGTATCCGCCACATGGGTGGGGCTTTCTCAATCGAACCACATCGTTGAGCGAAACATCTACTGGCATCGTGTTCTTCCGTGTTGCGTATTGCGTACAGCGTGATGGAAACGGAATACGCGCAGTCTCATCGAGCTACAACAATCTCCCCCAGCAGCACTTGATCTCCTGATGCGCCACGCACGTTGAGCCGCACATTGTCAAAGCCATATAGCCCGACGGCGATGCGATAGCGCCCCGGCG
>CAYHAR010000156.1:3630-8545 GCA_964354595.1 uncultured Anaerolineae bacterium
TTTGCCCCGGTTGCCAGATGGTCGTCGGGACTAGCTCGCCGCCCGGTTCGCGATCTATTTGCGCGACGATGCGGTCGCTTGCGTCGAGGACGTGAACGAACACTTTGTATCGCGTCGTAAGGGGCGCGTTTGCTTGCCAGAATAACGCAAGTTGAAGCATGTCGCCTGGGGCAAGTGTGTCTCCGGCCAGTGAATAGCCCTTGAGTTGAATCGCATCGCCAAACCGAACGTCGAGCGCGTGGTCGGGTTTATCAGATAGCGCAGCCGGCACAGCATACACTGCCAGCCTCACCGTGCCGAACCACGCTTCAGACGCTTTGAAGGTGTTGGCGTTCAGCCAGCGTTCGACGTGGCGATTCGGGTCAGGCTCGGTCTCAGCCCAGTAGAGCACGAGCAGCCGTTTGTATTTTGCCGTGATCTGGCTCAACTCTTGCGCGGCGGCTTGTTCCGTCACCGGGCGAGCGCGAGCGAGCGGGATGACGTTGGAATCGTCGCGGTGATAGTAGGTGAACGCTTCCCACTGGTTGGGCGCTTCGAGCAGAATGGCATCGCCGGGCCGCGAGTTCTGCTGGATGCGCTGCGCGATGCCGCGATAATCGTCGCGCGCGTAGGCCGGATCAGAGTAGAGATTGGAAAGCGATTGAATGGTGAACGTCGCTACCAGGGCCACAAGCAAGATGACGAGTGCGTGTAGAGCTTTGTTTGCTATTTGCCAAGCTGCCACAATGCCGCGCGCGAACAACAAGCAAAACGCCGGGCTGCAGACGAGCAGGAATTTGAGATAGGCTTCCTTGTACAGCCCAAAGGCAAAGGTGAGCGCGACGGGAACAAGCCACCAGGCCAGGAGGGAGAGTGTGGAGGGTGGAGCAAAGAGCGTGGAGCGCGTTGGAATGAGCGACGCCAAAAGGAAAAGCCCGACGGCTCCGAGCGCTATTGTGACGGATGCAGTCGGGATGGTGCGGCCAAAAGCGAACCAGCGCAAGATGTCGAGCAGCGCCGGGCCGAGCTGGTACGCTGGCGCGGGCGATTGCCACTCTGGTAGACGTTGCAATGCCACGCCCAGCCACGGCAGGTACAGCGCGACGACGGCGACTTGCGTGCCAATCCACATTGCCAATCTGCGCCATCCCGCGCGCCGCACCGCCAGCCACGCGACGGCGACCAGATTGTGTACGACCAAAACGAAGGGGAACGCATAGTGCGTGTACATTCCGGCGGCGGCGGTCAGCACGTAACCGATGTAGGACACGCGGAGCGTGTCCTCTTGTCTTTCGCAGCGCACCAGGCAATACGTCGAGGCGGCGGCCCAGACGGCCAGCAGCATGTACATCCGCGCTTCTTGTGAATAGTATACCTGGAACGGGTTGATTGCGGCGGCGAACGCGGCGATGAGCGCGGTGGACTCGTCAAAGAGTTGATGGCCCAGCAAGTAGATCAGCCAGACAAGGACGATGCCGAGAATCGCAGAAAGGCCTCGCAGCGCAAACTCGCTTTCGCCCCAGAGGCCGCGCCAAAAGTGAAGCGCGTAATAATACAGCGGTGGGTGAATATCGGCGATGGCGGCGGCGGTGATGAGCGGCAAGCTGCGCTCGGCCACCCGCGCCGACGTGCCCTCGTCGTTCCAAAACGATTGCGCGTCGAGCTGGAAAAATCGCAGCGCGGCGGAGAGGACAAGGATGGCGAGTAAAATCCAGAGGGAGCGTTTCATTCTGCGTGTTGCGTATTGCGTATTTCGTGCATCCGTCACATGTCACGCATCACGTATCACTTGGTCGCATACGCCTTGATTGCTTCGTAAGCCGGTAGCGGCGTAAAATCGGCATTCACCAACCTAAAGTAATACTTGGCCTGATTGCGCTCGTGCTCGTCGGCGGGCTTGAAGAACCACGTGAACGCGACGCCCACCCACGGCCATTCGTCTTTGATGCGCTGGTACGCGCGCACCAGGTATTCGCCTTGCTGCTCTGGCGTCACCTGCCCGAACTCGCCCCACTGGATGATCTTGGGATCATTCGGCACGGCGTTCCAGCCGACCTCGGCGATCCAGATGGGCTTGCGCTCGTCGCCGTTTTTCACCATCACGTCGCGCAGGTACATCGGGCGAGAAAAGTTGGTGATGTTGAACCGCAGCCGCCGGTCGGTCGGGCCGGAGCCGAGGCCGTAATCGTTCACGCTGAGAATGTCAAAGCACTTGGCTGCGCCCGCGTCGTACATCCGCTGCAAAAAGACAAATTCGTTGATGCCGCCCGTCGGCGGAAAACGGTTGAGCGTGAGCGTCTGGCCCAACGCGCCGGAGATGATGACCGCGTCCGGGTCAATGGACTTGGCGCGCTCGTAGGCCGCACATAGCAGCCTGGTGTATGCTTCCGGGTCAACGCCGCAGGTGGGACACTCGCCCCATTCTGGTGTGAGGTTCGGCTCGTTCCAGATTTGCAGGTGACGCACGCGGCCTTTGTAGCGACGCAGCACCGCTTCGACGAAATCGGCGTAATCGGCCAGATTATCCGGCGGAGCGAACGCGCCGCGCGCGGTTCCGTCTTGGCGAGTCCACGCCGGGGGACTGGTCAGCCGCGCGACGACCTGCACGTTGTACTTTTGAGCCAGGTCAACAATGTTGTCGTACTTGGTCCAAGCGTCCACGCCGCGCGGGTCGTTGCGGCGATCCACAAAATCGCCTTTGGCGGCGATTTCGATGTCGGCCCAGGCGAACTCTTGGCGAATCCAGTGAAAGCCAGCGTCGGCGATCATGTACATCTGCCGCTCGCGCTTGGCCGGCTCGACTTCTTGTTCCAGAAAAGTGTTGACGCCGAACGAGCTGACGCCGGATGCGGAGCGAGCGATCGGCGCATTCGGTCGCGTGTCGGGTTGGGGGCGTGTCCAATTCGTGGCATACTGCATCAGCCCGCGCGCCTGAGGCAGCAGCTCTGTCTCGCCGGAAACCTCGAAAGCCAACTGGCGCAGTGGCGCGCGCAATGTCCACGCCGCGATCAGCGCGATCAATGCGAGCGCAAGAATCGTCAGTCCAAGTCTTGAATGATGCACAGGCTCCTCGTCAAACGTCAGGCGTCAAACGTCAAGCCAGCCAAGACGTTTGACGCATCACGTTCACACCGTAAAATCCCGCAACGTCGAGCCGCCAGTAAACTCGCGCAGGATCGAGTTATCGGGCACGTGCTCCGGCGAGCAGGGCAGGAACCATTCCAGGAAGGCCAGCAGCCGGTCGGCTTCCATGAACTCGGGGCTGCCCGGCTTGATCTGCCGCAGGAGCGGCTCGACCAGCGGCTTGAGGACGGCGTGCTCATACACCAGCGCCGAATTGAACATCACGTCGGCGTTTTCCTGGTAAGGAAAAATGTTGCGGTTCTCGCCCGCGCGCACTGCTTCCCAGCGGCCAATCGTTTCGCGCGCCGTGTAGCCGCGCGTGGCGCTATCGCGCACGATGCGCCGCACCAGGCGCGTGTCGGTGGTGGGCACACGATTGTGCCGGTCGATGTTGAGCTGCGTGAGCGCCGAGACATAGATGCGAAAGAGGCGCGCGGGTGGGATTTGCGGCACCAGCGCCGGATTCAGCCCGTGGATACCTTCAACCAGGATGATGTGATCCGGGGTGATCGCCAGCTGCTCGCCCGGCTCGCGCTCGCCGGTCTTGAAATTGTAGCGCGGCACTTGCACTTGTTGTCCGTCCATCAGCTTGAGCAACTGCTCGTTGAACAATGCCAGATCAAGCGCGCCCAGCGTCTCGTAATCATAAGCGCCGTTTTCGTCTTTGGGCGAGAGTTCCCGATCCACGAAATAATTGTCCAGCTCAATCGCCACAGGCCGCAGCCCCTGCGCCAGCAGTTGAATCGCCAGCCGCTTGGCGAACGTCGTCTTGCCCGAAGACGACGGCCCGGCGATGAGCACGACGCGCACCTGTCCGCTCCGCTCGCGGATCATTTGCGCAATGTCGGCGATGCGGTGCTCGTGCAGCGCCTCGTTGACCAGGATCACCTCGCGGATGCGGTCGGTCTCGATGGCGCGGTTGAGCGCGGCCACGTCCCGCACGTCCATGATCCGCATCCATTCGGCGTGCTGGCGGAACACGGTGACAAGCTTGGGCGCCTCCGAATAGCCCATCAGGTCGCCGGGGCGGCTGCGGCGCGGAAAGCGCAACACAAAGCCCGGCGGCCTGGCGCGCACCCGAAAGTAGCGCAGGTAGCCGGTGGAGGGGACCATGTAGCCGTAGAAATAATCCGTCGTATCGCGCAGCCTGTAGACTGTGAGATAGCTTTTCGTGCGATACTTGAGCAGCCGCAGCTTGTCGTCGTAACCTTGCTGCTCGAATATCTCTCGCGCTGTTTCCAGCGAAGTCCGCTGTTTGATGATCGGCTCGTCGGCGGTCACGATCTCGCGCATCCGCTCTTCCAGCCGTTCGATTTCGTCCGCGCCCAGCGGAGGGCGGTCCTCCACCTCGCAGTAGACGCCGCCGAACGGCATCGAGTGATCCATAATGATTTTGGCTTCGGGAAACAATTCGCGCGCAGCGACGATGAGCAGGAACGAGAGCGAGCGGCGATAGATGCGGCTGCCGTCGGTGGTGCTCATCGTGACCGGGCACACCTCAATGTCCGAGGTCACGGGCAGCGTCAGCTCGGTGAGCTTGCCCTTGACCAAGGCGGCGACGATGGGCGCCGGCGTCTGCAAGTCGGCGGCGCGGAGGTACGATTCGATGGTGGTGCCGAGGGGAGCTTCCAGAACCTTGAGGCCGTTGACATTCAGGCGCACCTGCGCCGTGGTGCGCGGCGTGCCAGAGTTGACAACTTCGGGAGTCGGTTTGTACAGTTCCATGGTGACCTTTTTGTTCTATCCCCCACTGGTTGAGTGGGAAAGCAAGCATACCACATTTGTCGCCGCGCGACAATTTGACACGCCATCC
>CAYHAR010000157.1:0-8508 GCA_964354595.1 uncultured Anaerolineae bacterium
TCACCGCCGGAGCATCATGTCTGCCGTCAACCGGTGAGTGTTGACACGGCAATACCTGGCATCCAAGGCAAGATTGTATGTCACGTGGGGGAAAATGTCAAAAGGCTGGTGGAACCGTGCGAACCCCGCCACGGCGTTTTGGCGCGCGGCAATCTGCGGCAAACCTGCTTTTGCCGCGCGGCAACGCCATCTTTTTCTGCAACAAGGGTCAGAGGGACAGTGTGCACGCAAACGTTGTCAGACAAACTCGTTCTGCCGCAGTTGCACTGCGGCAGAGGGGTGGTGCACACGAGGAACAAGTATCATTGGTGTCAACTTAAGCCCTTTCAAGTCAATGGCGCAAAACTCACTTTGCGTGAATGTGGCCCAGGCGCAATTTTATGTAATCCTGAGCGCGTTTTGAGTGTGATTCACGCGGTTCCAAGTGTGCCCAGAAGCGAGTTTTGCGGTATTGCCTTTCAAGCGGCAAAATGCCGTGTGCTCGGCGTCCGAAAACGCCTTAAGTTGACACTAATGAACAAGTATCCTTCAAACCGGTCAAGGACGACGAGGAATGTGCGGCGCGGGGAGTTTACGCGGGTGCGCTCAAGCCCATCTCTGCGCGCAATTTGGCGACGAACGTGTCAATATCAATATCGTAAATGCTGACCTTGCGCGCGTCCCACAGCGCCAGCTCCAATTCCGACGGGCTTCGTTGAACCGCCCACGAGCGCGTCTCTTCGGGCGCGCTGCCGGTCGTCTCGCCCACCGTCGCGCCCGCTATCGCGCCCATATCGGGAGCGGGCAGGCTCATCTTGAGGTTCCTCAGCATCACCCGCAAGTTCCAGTCGCGCAGGCCATAGCCGATAAAGAGAAAGCGCCGCTTGCGAAATTCGAGCATAAAGCGAGCCGGGATCGCCGTCTGCCCCGTCATGCGCGCCAGAAAATCCACATAGTCTTCTTCGGTGATGACAAAGCTATCCCATTTCTTATCATGGCGATCCACCGTGCCGTGCATTTTGTAGATGATGGTCGTATCGGTCAGCGAAAGCGGCAGCTCATTGGGCCGGCATGGTTCCGGCTGGGTCGCGTTCGGCTTCCACCACAGCACCGACGCGGCATACTCTTTGTGATCCGTAGGATAAGCGACGACGTGATAGGGCTTGCCTTGCGCCTTGAACGCGCGCTCGATCAGGTCGTCATAGTTGGTCGTGACGATCAACAGCGGCGTGTCTAGCTCGGCCAGGAAGCGATGAATCGCGCCAAGACAATAGTCGCGGTCAAACGTCTGGCGCATATAGTCACGCAGGAGGCCCCGGTCGGCCGGTTTGGCAATGTAGTACGACGCGACTTTGGCCAGGTCACAACAGTCGTAGGGATCGCTGGAGGGAAAGCCGCAATCTTCAGCCAACTGGCACGCCAGCTCGCCGCCCGTGGGGAGAAACGCCGCCGTCCTGGCATCCCACCGGACGCCGGGCAGGCGACCGCACAGCGACGCGCCTGCGCCCAGGAACGGGATCACGGCGCCTTGTTTGAATTGACCGGCGATAGTGCCATACGGTGGCTCGAGCACAGAATTCTCCAGTGCAAACCTTGCAAAGATGCCTTCGCAAGGGTCACTTGTCCAAAGGCAAACCCGGGCACGTGGCGCGATAGGTGGCAGGGTTAGGATTTATGTACTGCATCCACTCTTCGCTTGTCAGATTTCGATTCGCGTCGCAACAGGCACGCGTTTTCCAAGCCTCCAGATTCACGTCCCACAAGTAGATTTCACCTTTATCGCAGCCGCCGGAGGGTGTACTGTTTCCACAACCTCCCGACGCGAGGGTTTTGCCATCCGGGCTGAACACCACGCTAGTCACAGCACCCTTGTGCCCCGCCAGGGGCTGGCCGATGGGCTGACGGGTCTTTACGTCCCACAGGATGATGGTGCCATCCCAGCTTCCCGACGCGAGGGTTTTGCCATCCGGGCTGAACGCCACGCTGGTCACATAACTCTGACCCGCCAGGGGTTGGCCGACAGGCTGGAGAGTAATCACGTCCCACAGGATGCTGGTTCCATCATTGCTTCCCGACGCGAGCGTTTTGCCATCCGGGCTGAACGCCACACTTACCACAAACCTCTCGTGCCCCGCCAGGGGTTGGCCGATGGGCTGGCGGAACTTCACGTCCCACAGAATGACGGTATTGTCCCAACTTGCCGACGCGAGTGTTTTGCCATCCGGGTTGAACGCCACGCTAGTCACACCATACCGGTGCCTCGCCAGGGGTTGGCCGATGGGCTGGCGGGTGCTCACGTCCCACAGGATGATGGTGGCATCATCACTTCCCGACGCGAGCGTTTTGCCATCCGGGCTGAACGCCACGCTACTCACAGAACCCTTGTGGCCTGCCAGGGGTTGGCCGATGGGCTGGCGGGTAGTCACGTCCCACAGGATGATGGTCTGGTCATAGCTTCCCGACGCGAGCGTTTTGCCATCCGGGCTGAATGCCACGCTATACACAGAACGCTCGTGCCCCGCCAGAGGTTGGCCGATGGGCTGGCGGGTGCTCATGTCCCACAGGATGATGGTGCTGTCCCAGCTTCCCGACGCGAGCGTTTTGCCATCCGGGCTGAACGCCACGCTAGACACAGCATCCTTGTGCCCCGCCAGGGATTGGCTGATAGGCTGGCGCTTCGTCACGTCCCACAGGATGATGGTGTTGTCAGCGCTTGCCGACGCAAGCGTCTTGCCATCCGGGCTGAACGCCACGCTCCGCACATAATCCTTGTGCCCCGCCAGGGGCCAGCCGATGGGCTGGCGCTCCGTCACGTCCCACAGAATGAGGGTGCCGTCACTGCTTCCCGACGCAAGCGTTTTGCCATCCGGGCTGAACGCCACGCTAGACACAAAGTTCTGCCCCGCCAAGGGTTGGCCGATGGACTGGCGGGTCTTTACATCCCACAGGATGATGGTGCTGTCCCAGCTTCCCGATGCGAGCGTTTTGCCATCCGGGCTGAACGCCACGCTATTCACCCAACTCTTGTGCCCTGCCAAGGGTTGGCCGATGGGCTGGCGGGTGCTCACGTCCCACAAGATGATGGTGTTGTCATAGCTTCCCGACGCGAGCGTTTTGCCATCCGGGCTGAACACCACGCTAGTCACAGGACTCTTGTGCCCCGCCAGGGGTTGGCCGATGGGCTGGCGCTTCGTCACGTCCCACAGGATGATGGTGCCGTCACCACTCCCCGACGCGAGTGTCTTACCATCCGGGCTGAACGCCACGCTACGCACATAACTCTTGTGCCCTGCCAAGGGTTGGCCGATGGGCTGGCGGGTGCTCACGTCCCACAAGATGATGGTGTTGTCATAGCTTCCCGACGCGAGCGTTTTGCCATCCGGGCTGAACACCACGCTAGTCACAGGACTCTTGTGCCCCGCCAAGGGTTGGCCGATGGGCTGGCGGGCGCTCATGTCCCACAGAATGATGGTGCTGTCCCAGCTTCCCGACGCGAGGGTTGTGCCATCCGGGCTGAACGCCACGCTAAGTATTGCATCATTGTGTCCACGCAAGAATCCGCTCAATTGTGGCTTGCTGGTGATGCCATCCAACAAGTTGCCGCGCACTTCAGGGTTGTCGTCCAGTTGCACAGCTTCCACTGCTAGCAAGAGCGACAAGTCGAATTGTTTTTCCCTCATGGAAGCAGAGTGTGCAGCCAGGCGGCGAGCGCTGCCGATACGCGTTTGCTCGTTGGCGCGGTCACGTTCATTGATGGCTTGGGCTTCTGCTGTACCCGCCACATTGCGCTGAATGACAGCCTGGGCTTCCGATGTACCAGCCGCGTTGCGCTGAATGATGGCCTGGGCTTCCGATGTACCAACCACGTTGCGTTGATTGATAGCTTGGGCTTCCGAGTCTTGTGCTCGGAGTGTGACTCTAGCAGCAAAAATCAATGCTGCAAACAAAAGGACAAGCAAAACAGCGCCCAGAAGAGCCAGTCGCATTCTGCGTTCTTGCCATTCGCGGATTGCTTGTCTTTTTGCTTGCTCTTGCACTCGCTGTTCAGTGTATCGCCGTTGCCAGCCCAAAACCGCAGGCGCGAGTACGTCATGAAAGATCTCATAGCGCACGGCTCGTGGCTGACCCACCGGTGGGGCAATCAGGCGCAGCACGCGCTCGTCGGCCAGTTTCTTGAGGACGGGCGTCACCTGTTCGGCCGGGCGGCCTGCGTAAGCGACCAGGTCATCGCTGCTCTGGGCGATCTTTGCGCCCGAAGGCGGCACCAGCCGGTCAAAGAAGGACGAGCACACCTCTCGTTCCGGCGGACTGAGCCGGGCCATGACGGCATCCAGGTGCGTGCGCACAATCGTTTCCGCGCCGCCCAGTCCCTCCAGCGCCGCCCGGCGCAGCGTGTTGGATCCGGCGCGCATCTCCTCATCCCACAGCCGGGTCAAGACCATTTGCAGGAAGGGCGTCTCGATACGCGCGTCGGACGGCGGGGCCGCGCGCGCTTCGCCCTGGCCGGCCTGGCCCAAGGTGATGCGCTCGGTCTGCACCTGGTCCATCAGTGTGTCCACGAGCGCGTCTTCAATCCCGAAAGGCGGCGCGCCGGGGCGCTGCGCGTTATAGACGTCCAGCGGCTTGCGAATCGCGCGCTTCGCGCCCTCGCGGTTCAGGTGCTCCAGGCGCAAATAGTTGCCCATCAGGTTGGGGATGCGCCTATCAAAGCGATCCAACTGGGAGAGCGCATCTTCGCGCAGCGAGAGCAGGAAATTGGCATTCACGTCGCCGCGATTGACCGCGCGGGCAAACTGCTCGTCAAACGGGTCGGAGCCGGGGTGATACAAAAAGTATTCTTCGAACTGGTCGAGGACAATGAGAAGTGTGCGGCCCGTCGTCGCCGCCGCGCGCGCCAGGAATTCGTCAAACGGCAGCGACGCTTCGAGGTAAAACGGCTGGCCGGTGGCGCGGTGAATTTCCTGCGCGATGGCGTCCGTCAAGACAACCTGGAAGGAGCTGTCCTGCCAGGTTCTGAACGGCACGACGAGCACGTCGGGCGTCGGAGCCAGGTACGGCGCGACGCCCGCCTCCAGGACGGAGGTTTTGCCCACGCCGCTCGCGCCATACAGCAGCGTCAGGCGCGCGGTCAGCAGGTTGGCCGCAATCGTCTCGGTGTCCTGCTCGCGGCCAAAAAAGTAGGCGCGGTCGGCTTCAGCGTAGGGCCGCAAGCCCACGTAGGGGCACGCTGGGACGGGCTGTTGGTTGGAGCCGCTCACGTCGTCGTCCTCTGAAAGAACTCGATTTTGAACCGCAACCCCCGAAAGAGCGCGGGGGCAGGCGACGCCAAGAACGCCAAGTTTTTATATTGAATTTCTTTGCGTCCGCCTGCCCCCGTCAGGGGGTTGCGTCTTTGCGGTGAAAGAACTTGGCCTTAGCTCTTGATTAGTTCGGCCAGTTTGGCTTGCGATTTGGCCTTGACGTCGGCGTGCAGGCTGTTGCCGTGCGCGTCCATCGTCACGACGACGGGGAAATCCTGGGCGCGGATCACCCAGAACGCCTCCGGCACGCCAAACTCGTCCTTCTTGTAGACGGTCAGCACTTCTTTGACGCAATCGGCGATGAGCGTGCCCGCGCCGCCGATGGCGTGAAAATACACCGCGCCGTACTTTTGGCAGCCGGCCAGCGTCTTGCCGGCCATCCCGCCTTTGCCGATGACGCCGCGCAATCCAAAATGCCCGATCACGTCGGCCTGGTAGGGTTCTTCACGGATGCTCGTCGTCGGCCCGGCGGCGGCAAATGCCCATTTGCCGTCGGGTAGCTTTTTCACCACTGGCCCGCAGTGATAGATCACACCGCCGGCCAGGATCTTTTTCAGCGCCTCGTAAACCTCTTTTTCGGAATCGGGCACCGGCCCGGCCGTCTTGATAAATTGTTCGGCCATGTACTTGTGCGCGGCGTCGCGCCCGGTGACCATCACGCCGTCGAGCAGCACCGAGTCGCCGACGCGCAGCGCGCGGATGTCGGACTCGCTGATGGGAATGGTGAGTTTGGTTGGCATGGTTTCCTCCTGGTTGGGGCGACCCTCGTGGTCGCCCAGGACAGCCACAAGGGCTGCCCCTACTCGATCACGACTCGCTGGTCGGCGGGGTAATAGGTCATCACCTTGCGCCGGTCGGCCCAGCACATGTAACTGACTGACACAAAGAACGACGCGGGCAGGCGGTGCATCTGGGCCATCTTGACGCCCAGCACGGTCGTCTTGCCGCCAAAGCCCATCGGCCCGATGCCCAGCTGGTTGGCCTCGTCGTAAAGCTGCTTTTCCATCTTGTCCAGCTCGGGATCGGCATTGGCGTCCTCTATCGGGCGGAAGAACTGCTCTTTGGCCTTGATGACGCCGGTCGCCCGGTCGCCGCCGATGCCGACGCCCAAAATGCCCGGCGCGCAGCCTTCGCCTTGCGCCTGGAACGCGGCGTCCAACACGGCCTTGCGCACGCCTTTCATGTCGCGGCTGGCCTGGAATTCGGCGGACGGGATGCTGTATTGCCGTCCGACGTTCTCGCATCCGCCGCCCTTGAGCATCAGCCCAACTTTGAGATAGTCGTGCTCCCACTCCTCAAAATGGATCGTGGGAAAGTCGGTGCCGGTGTTGTCGCCCGAGTTTTTGCCCGAGATCGCCTCGACGGCGTTGGGGCGCAGGTAGGCTTTTTCGGTGCCGATGCGCACAGCGTTGGTGATCTGCTCGCGCAGCTTGCGCTGGCTCCAGCCTTCGGGGTACCAGACGTAGAAAATCGGCGTGCCGGTGTCCTGGCAGATGGGCCGCGAGCCGCCGCGTGACATTTGGACGTTTTCCAGGATCGCGTCGAACGCGCCCTGCGCGGCAGAGCCTGGCTCTTCGCGCTCGCGGGCTTGTTTGAGGACCTTTTCCACATCGGCGGGGAGATCGGACGAAGTGCGGCGAACCAATTCCACAAAGTGCTCGGTCAAGTCTTCCATAGTTGCTCCTTGTCTCTTTCATGCGCGGGTTTGCCTGAGGTCTTGCCTTAATCATACACCATCTGAACTGCTTGCGCAACGAGTGGTATAATCCAAGATATAGGCAACTGCTCAGCCTGGATTGACAAATCCAGGCCATGGGCCGCCCAGCACACTGCCGGATTTGGCAATCCGGCAGGAGCGGCTGAGCAGTTACAGACACAGACTTTTTTGGAGTAAGAGTATGGCCAAGCAAGCGATTCCGGAAGAATTCCTTGACCTGTTTCAAAAGCGCGCCTTTGCGCACCTGGCAACGTTGATGCCGGATGGCAGCCCGCAGGTTTCGGCTGTGTGGGTGGATTACGATGGCGCGCATCTCATCGTCAACAGCGCGCGCGGGCGACAAAAGGATCGCAACATGCAGCGCGACGCGCGGGTCGCCGTCGAGATTCAAGACCCCGAGAATCCCTACCGCTATCTGCTGGTGCGTGGCCGCGTGGTCAAGATCACTGAAGAAGGAGCGGACGCCAGCATTGACAAGCTGGCCTTTAAATACCTGGGCCAGGACAAATATCCCTATCGGCGGCCGGGCGAAGTGCGCGTCATTTACCAGATCGAGCCGGAGCAGGTGACGGGCCCGCAATGAGGCCAGGGGAAAGTGACTGTCGCATCAGCCGACCTCCCCGAAAGCTCTCGAGCTTTCGGGGAGGTCAAGCCTCTAGTCATCATCGTTTCCGGGCCGCCGGGCGTCGGCAAGACGACGCTAGGCCGGCGCATCGCGCAAGAGCTTCAACTCCCCTTTGTCAACAAGGACGGCATCAAAGAGCTGCTGTTTGATCGGCTGGGCTGGCAAGATCGCGACTGGGCGAAAAAGCTCAACTCGGCCACCTATGACGTGCTGTACTATTTTGTCGCCTCGCTGCTGGCTGCGGGCTGCTCGCTCGTCGTCGAAAGCAATTTCAAGCGCGAGGAGGATACGGGTAAATTCCTGGCGCTCAAAAAGCGATTCGACTTTTACCCACTCGAAATCCAGTGCCAGGCCCAGGGCGAGGTTTTGCTGGCACGATTCCGCGCACGCATCGGCCAGCGTCACCCCGGCCACGTGGATCACGAGATTTTCGAGCGCCTCAAGCCGGTCCTGCTGCAAGGCCGGTACGAGCCTTTGCGCATCGGCGGCCCGGTCATCGAGGTTAACACGACTGATTTAAAGGCGATTGATTACGCTCGTCTTGTCCAGACAATCCGGTCAGCCATTTCCTCACAAGCATGAGCGATCCCAAGCAAGCTATCCCTTCGTCGAGTCCCAACCGGCTGGTCTTGTCTATCGGCGCGACCATCGGCATGTGCATCGTGGGCGACTCGCTCCTCTACAACATTCTTCCGCTAGAGGCGCAACACCTGGGCATCGCACCGGCGCTGGTCGGCGTCTTGCTGAGCGCAAACCGGCTGGTCAGGCTGGCTTCCAACACCTGGGTCAGCACCCTCTTTGAGCGACTCGGCCCGCGCTGGCCGTTCGTCGTCGCAACCGTGCTCGGCCTCGTGACGACGTTGCTGTATGGAACAGGTTGGGGATTT
>CAYHAR010000158.1:0-8459 GCA_964354595.1 uncultured Anaerolineae bacterium
TGACCTGCGCGTTGTATTCCACCTCGAACACGGCGATCTCGAGTTCCAGGTCGGTACGTTCCTGCTCCAACCGGGCGACAAACTCGCGCTTTTGTTCGATCTCGGCTCGCAACTCGGCCAGTTGGTCAGCTTGTCTCATAAGTCGTTAGAAGTTAGAGAATCAGCAGCATTTTCTAACCTTTGAGCCATTTTACCCCGATCGCCCCACAAAGCAACCCCTGTTTGCCCAGCCCAAGCGCCATCCTCCGCCCCAAAGTTGGCTAAACGGAGTGCATTAGGGTCTTGACAATCACCTGTCACAGTGATAAAACAATGATAGTGAGAGTGCCCGTCGGAACGTTCTCTCACGGGCAGAGCGGTCCAGTTTGTCCCGTTTTACGCTGCCTACCGTGATACCCACAAAACATCTATGTCGCAAAATATCGCGCGGCGCATGTGGTGACAATAAACAGTCACGGACATGCGCCGCGCGTTTTCTTTTGTAGCTGGCACTGCCTTTATGGATTGTAATGGGTCTAGAGGCCGAGGATTGAGATGACTCGGTCGAATACCGCGCGAAACTGTCGCTCGAAATCTACTGTGTAGCAGGGCGGGACTGAATCTATGGGCCGCTCGGCCTGGCTGGATCCTTCAGTAGCGCTATTGAGCGAGACCGGTTCCTCAGCCAGCAGGCGATGCATCAGAGGGACTCCCGCGCGGAGCATAATGTACTGAGCCCATGCAGCCTGCCTCTTTTTGACACGAAAGAACAACTCGCCATTGGCGAATCCCCAACCCAGCGTCTTGACGCCATACGTGGCGAGGAGAGGGTGAAGACTGTTGTGCCACCATGGACTATTCATCGGCACAAAGAATGGATAGGTGTTTGTGCCCAGCACGCTTCGTAGACTTTCTTTGATGATTCCCATAACACCATCGTGCTGGTAGGCGCCTTTCCAGTCTGCAAGCCAGAGCGACTCGACGATCACTTCCGGCAGATACAGCCAGTAGAAACTAGCAAGAAACGCGAGTACCCCGGACAACTTTCGCCTCTTGGAGAAATATTATGCCGCCAGAGGAGAGCAGTAATATAGCACATTTGTTCTATTTGTAAAACTGGGGAGAGACGAAACGCAGAGCTTTGAATCTTCAGATCAGTGCAGTTTGCATCATCTGTCGCAAACCAATCAGCCGGGCTCTACATGACAAGTGAGATTGCGGACGCGACAGCCCGCATTGCCGGAGGGGGGAGGTGTTGATATGGAGTTGATAGGTTTGTTTGTGCGTTTCATCAGCAACGCCTTCGGCTTTGTTGTCCATCAAATCTACACGTTGATTATCGGGCCGTGTTTGAGTGACGCTTCATACCGATCGGGTTTTATTGGGGGACTGATCACTGCGCTCGTAATCGGGTACACATCAAGGCAATTATTGTACTGGTGGAATCGCGTACTGCAGTTCTTCTCGCCCACCAAACAACCTGCTACGAAAGGGCTCCGGTCCTTATTCCACTTATAGAGGGTGTGGCATCAGCTTGCTCAAGCTGATTGTAGTGGGTGCACTGATTCTTGTCGTGCTTGCCGCTGTAGCCAAGGCTATCTCTGGAGGCGGAGGATGAAAGGCAGGTCAGGTTTTTAGGGCAGTAGCATGCGCCGCTTGGATGACAAGTGCAGAGCCAAGAGCACGCCACAAGAAAAAGCAGCGCCTCAAGTGCAGGCGCTGCTCGTTCATGGTGGCGACTAGCCCCACTCAATCATCCAGGAAATCGGACGACTCGACGATTCCCATTCCCGCCAGTTCTGGCGACTCGGGCGATGCCGTAGACGCGGCCATTTTCTCCTGGCGTCTAAAGCCGGTGCCGGCGGGGATGAGCTTGCCAATGATCACATTCTCCTTCAAGCCGAGCAATTCATCCACCTTGCCCTCGATGGCCGCGCCGGCCAATACCTTGATCGTGTGCTGGAACGACGAAGCAGACAAGAACGACTCTGTCGTGAGCGCAGCCTTGGTCACGCCGAACAACACTGGCGCAGCGGTCGCGGGTCGCTTGCCTTCCTTGTGCAGTTTCTCGTTGATGTCTTGCAGAATGAGGCGCTCCACCAGCTCGCCAGGCAGCAACTCGCTATCGCCGCTGGAGGTGATCTGCACCTTGCTCAGCATCTTTTTAACAATGACCTCAAAGTGCTTGTCGTTAATGTTCACGCCCTGGCTGCGGTAAACCTTTTGGATCTCTTGCAGCAGATAGAGCTGCGTGGCATCTCGGCCCAGGATGCGCAGGATGCGATGCGGGTTCTTGGCGCCCTCGGTCACCTGGTCGCCCGCCTTGACCTTTTGGCCGTCCTCCACGAGCAGCCGCGCCGCCGCCGGCACTTCGTACTCGCGCTCGTCGCGCACTTCGTAAGCCACGACCAGCGGCTTGTTCTTTCGAATGACCACGCGGCCCGCGTGTTTGGCGACCATCTCTTCGTCGCCGCGCTTGGCGATAAGTTGGCCGGCCGTCACCTCGTTGCCGTCCTCGACCTTGACCGACCAGTTGCCGGGAATCTCGTACTCGTCTTTGGCCATCTGGCTATCCACGACCTTCATCTTGCGGATGCCGCCCTCGGCGCGGCGGACTTCGACGATGCCGTCAATATCGGCCATCACCGCCTCGCCCTTGGGCTTTTTGCGCGCTTCAAACAACTCTTCCACGCGCGGCAGACCGGTGGTGATGTCAGTGGTGCCTGCCACGCCGCCCGTGTGGAACGTTCGCAGCGTGAGCTGCGTGCCCGGCTCACCGATGGACTGCGCGGCCACAATGCCGACCGCTGCGCCAATCTCGACCAGCTCGCCGCGACCCAGGTCGCGCCCGAAGCACATGGCGCACACACCGTGCCGCATCTGGCACATCATCACCGAGCGGACGAATACCTCTGCCACGCCCGACTTGTCAATCGCTTCAGCCAGGTCCTCGTTCAGAAGAACGTCGCGTTCCGCCTTGACCTCGCCGGCGGTGACGATCTCGCCGGTCTTGGGGTGGCTGACGTTTCCAGCCAGCACGCGGCCCACGATGCGTTGAGCGAGCGTCTGCCCGCCCACGTCGTCGGCGCGGTGGATCCACAGGCCGGATTTCGTACTGCAGTCGTAATCGTTGACGATCATGTCCTGCGCCACATCCACCAAGCGGCGGGTGAGGTAACCGGCGTCAGCGGTGCGCAGCGCAGTGTCGGCCAGACCTTTGCGCGCGCCGTGCGTCGAGATAAAGTATTCCAGCGCCGTCAGTCCTTCACGAAAGTTGGAGCGAATCGGCAGCGAGATGATGCGCCCGGCCGGGTCGGCCATCAAGCCGCGCATCCCGGCCAACTGCGTGATCGGCTGAAAGCCGCCTTTGGTCGCGCCCGAGCGCGCCATCACGCTGAGCGGCATTTGGGGATTCAGCCCCTTTTTGACCGCATCGGCCACCAGAGCCGTGGCTTTCTGCCACAACTCGACGGTGCGGTTGTACTGCTCGTCTTCGGTGAGCAGGCCGCGGCGGTACTCGCGCTCGACCTCGGACACCTCGGCATTGATCTTGTCCAGAATGTTTTTCTTTTCTTCCGGCACGGTAATGTCCGAGATGGCGATGGACGTGCCAGAAATGGTGGCGTACTTGAAGCCAATGCTCTTGATTCGGTCCACAAACTCGGTCGTCTCGGCCGGGCCGACCTTTTGGTAGCACTTGGCGACGAGCTTTTGCAGGCTGCCCTTGTCCATCAGATCGTTGACAAAGCGGATTTCTTCCGGCACGATTTGGTTGAACAGCGCGCGCCCGGCGGTCGTCTCGATGGGCTGCTTGCGCTTGCCGCCCTCTTTGTATTGCAGAAGTTTGATCTTGGCGTGCAAGCCCACCTGGCCCAGGTTGTAGGCCAGTTCGACCTCGTCAATGTCCACAAAGGTTATGCCCGCGCCCTTCTGGCCAGGCTTTTCCATGGTGAGGTAATAGACGCCCAACACCATATCCTTGGACGGGCCGACGATAGGCTCGCCGTCGCGGGGCGCGAGCAAGTTTTGCGTCGAAAGCATCAATCGGCGCGATTCTTCCACTGCCTTGTCGGACAGCGGGACGTGCACGGCCATCTGGTCGCCGTCAAAGTCGGCGTTGAACGCGGCGCACACCAGCGGGTGAATCTGGATAGCCTTGCCTTCCACCAGGATCGGCTCGAACGCCTGGATGCCCAGGCGGTGCAGCGTGGGCGCGCGGTTGAGCAGCACCGGGCGGTCCTTGATGACTTCTTCCAAGACTTCCCACACCTCGGGCCGCTCGCGCTCGATGATGCGCCGGGCGCCCTTGACGTTGGAGGCATAGTTGTATTGGACGAGCTTGCTAACGACAAAGGGCCGGTAAAGCTCTAGCGCCATCGTCTTGGGCAGGCCGCATTGATGCAGCTTGAGCTTGGGGCCGATGACGATGACCGAGCGCCCGGAATAGTCCACGCGCTTGCCCAGCAGGTTGCGGCGGAAGCGACCCTTCTTGCCCTTGAGAATGTCGCTAAGCGATTTCAGCTCGCGGCGGCGGCGGCGCGAGAGCGCCTTGCCGCGCTGCGAGTTGTCTATCAGGCTGTCTACCGCTTCTTGCAACATCCGCTTTTCGTTGCGCACGATCACGTCCGGCGCACCCAGCTCGAGCAATCGCTTGAGGCGGTTGTTGCGATTGATGACACGGCGATACAGGTCGTTCAAGTCCGAGGTGGCAAAGCGCCCGCCGTCGAGCTGCACCATCGGGCGCAGGTCGGGCGGAATCACCGGCAGCACGGTGAGGATCATCCACTCGGGCCGGTTGTTGGACTTGCGCAGGTTTTCGACGACGCGCAGTCGCTTGATGGCTTTTTTGCGCTTTTGCTTGGACTTGCTGGTCTTGACTTCGCGCCACAGTTCTTTGGCCGTCGTCTCCAAATCCATGCGCGAGAGAATTTCATAAAACGCTTCCGCGCCCATGTCCGCTTTAAAGACCTGCCCCCACTTGGATTTGAGCTCGCGGTACCGAGGCTCGGTGAGGAAATCCATTTGCTTGAGGTTCAGCAACTCGTCGCGCTCGCTGCCAGTGCGCGCCTGGAAAGCCTCAATATCTTGCTCCAGCTTGGTTTCTATGGCTTCGACTTCTTGCGCCTGGCTTTCCTTGAGCGTGGCAATGTCCGTGTCAACTTTGGAAAGCACGCGCTCGCGCTCTTCGGCGTTCTTTTCCTTCAATTCGTCCAGGCGCGCCTTGACCAGTTTCCTGAGCTTGGTCAAGTGCTCGCGGCCAATCGTCTCGCCGGCTTCGGCGATGGTCACCTTGCCCGCCTCGAACACGATGGGCGTGCGAATCTGGCCGCCCATCCGCTCCTCGATGCGTTTCTCTAGCGCCTGGGCTTCTTTCATCAGCGGCTCGGTGGCGGCGTTGAGCTTTTCTTCCAGCTTTTCTGCGCGATCCTCTCGCTGCGTTTTGCGTTTTTCCAGGTCGCCCTCCACCTTGCCCTTGATCGCGGCGACGGCCTCTTTGGTCGTGGCGCTCAGCCGCTTGCGCTCGCGCTCGCTTTCCTCGTCCAATCGCTTGAGCGCCTTTTGCCGCGCCTCTTCGTCCACGTAGGTGATGATGTACTGGGCAAAGTACAGCACGCGGTCGAGATTGCGGCGAGCAATGTCCAGCAGCAGCCCCAGGTAGCTGGGCACGCGGCGAGTGTACCAGACGTGCGCGACCGGCGCAGCCAGCTCGATGTGCCCCATTCGCTCGCGGCGCACTGCCGCACGGGTGATTTCGACGCCGCATTTATCGCAGATGATGCCTCGGTAGCGAACGTTCTTGTACTTGCCGCAATAGCACTGCCAATCTTTCGTCGGCCCAAAGATCGCTTCACAGAACAGGCCGTCTTTTTCCGGGCGCAGCCGCCGATAGTTGATCGTCTCCGGCTTGGTCACTTCGCCATACGACCACGATTTGATTTGCTCTGGCGAAGCCAGGCTCACACGCAACGCGCGAAAATCTTTAGCTTCCACTCAGCCTCCTATGCCCTCATGAACCAGCCGACAAATAGCAAAAGACCCCCAGACAAGCGTAAACCAGCCCATCTTTCAGATCTGTAGATGGGCTGGGCTTGCTAGGGTTGTCAATTTTTGAGTTGGCGCGTATTATACTGTGTTTGGGCGGCTTGTCAAGGTGTTGACTCGGGCGATTACAAATGTCCGCGGGCGTTCATAGTAGCGGCTTTAGCCGCGCGCAACAGGACGGCTATTGCAGTTTGCGAAAATAATTCGATAATCGCCTGCAACATTTACTCGCGAGGAGCAGACGTTTCGTCGAAAAACACGGCCCACCATTCATCCAGGATAGAGGCCGGAACACTGACAGGGGGGGGCGCGGACGGATTGAACTGCGAGCTGCCGGAGGCGACCGGGATCACGGCGACCTCGCCGGGTCGAGTCATCCTTGCGTTTGCGCGCGCCCAGTGTTCCACATAGGCCTCGCTGACCACATAGCCTCGCAACGACTGGAGGTCAGCTTGTCGAGCCTGTTCAGTGGCGACGGCTTGCTCCAAGTGCGCCTCGTCCTGGCGCATCTGGCGAATGGTGGCCAGCCGCGCGTTGAAACTGATGGCTACCGGCACAATCATCAACAGGAGCAGCACAGTCGTCCATCGTTGCAAGGTCGCGTTGCCTCCAAGCCGATCGTCCATTGCGTCATCATCCTCGCTTTGTGAAGCCAATAGTACTCTGCTTTGCCGCGCAAGTCAAGTATGCAAAAGGACGTCTCATTCCTTGTTGCCGGAAACGTGATATACTTGCGTTGCATGACAATTTGGAGAAAAAGCATGGCCGCCATTCTCACCGTCCAAAACTTGGGCAAGCGCTATGGCAAACTCGAAGCCGTCCAGAACCTGTCGTTCGAGATCGAGCAGGGTTCCGTGTTCGGCTTCATCGGCCCGAACGGCGCGGGCAAGACGACGACGATGCGCATCCTGACGACGCTTCTCAAGCCGACCTCCGGCGAGGCGTCGGTGGCCGGGCATTCGATCACGCACGACCCGCGCGGCGTGCGGCGGGCCATCGGCTACATGCCCGATTTTTTCGGCGTGTACCACGACATGAAGGTCTGGGAGTATTTGGACTTTTTCGCCGCCTGCTACGACATCCCCGAATCGCAGCGCCCCAAGCTGATTGAAGACCTGCTCCAGTTGGTGGACCTTTCGCACCGGCGCGACGACATGGTGGATAGCCTTTCGCGCGGCATGAAGCAGCGATTATGCCTGGCGCGCACACTGGCGCACGACCCGCAGGTGCTCATCTTGGACGAGCCGGCCGCCGGGCTGGACCCGCGCGCGCGGGTCGAGATGCGCGAGCTGCTGCGCGAGCTGGGCGCGATGGGCAAGACGATCTTTTTCTCCTCGCACGTGCTGTCCGAAGTCGAAGAAATCTGCACGCACATTGGCATCGTCGAGGCCGGGCAACTGGTGGCCGCCGGGTCGGTGGACGAGATGCGTAGACGGCTGACGCCTCACCGCGTCGTGCGGCTGGTCATTTTGGACAAGCTGCCCCAGGCCAAAGAGATTTTGATGCGCGTGCCCGGCGTGACCGAGGTGGCCGACGTGCCGGAGCGTCCGAATCACCTCCGCCTCTCGCTGACGGGCGACGACGCGGCGCTGGCCGAGGCGCTGCGCGCGCTGGTGGCGTCCGATGTGCCAGTGTCCTCGTTCAACGAAGAGACGGGCGATTTGGAAGACGTGTTCATGCGGCTGACCAAGGGGATTGTCAGCTAGGACGAAGGAAGAAAGACCAAAGACAAAAGAATGTGACGCGACGCTTTTGTCATTCGTCATTCGTCGTTCGCCCTCCGGCTGGCTGCGCGCCGGAAGTGGAAGATAGGCTATGGCTCTCATCTCGCATTGGCATTCCCTCCAACGCAACGCGATTTTCGCGCGCGAGCTGCGCCGCAGCGGATGGCGCGGCTGGCTCACCGTCGCGCTCATGATCGCGTTGATGAGCCTGCCGGTGTGGCTGTGCGTGTTGACAACCTATGCTGGTGGCATCGAGGCGCTGGTTACATTCCTCCAGAAATATAGCCCGCAGTTAGCCAAGTCGTCCAGCGGCGACGTTTTTGCTCTGATCACCATGTTGGGATTCAACTTGATCAGCGCGTTTGTCTCGGCCCAGGGGCTGCTCGTTACCGTCGCTACGTGGGCCATGCCCGCGCTTATCGCGCCGCTCATCACCCGCGAGCGCGAGCTGGGCACGTGGGACTTGTTGCGCTCCACGCCGCTGACTGCCCGGCAGATCGTGTGGGGCAAGCTGGCCGGCGCGCTCGTCCGCTATCCGTTGTGGCTGTTAGCGGCGGCCACGTTCCCGGCGCAACTGGCCGTGACGACTCTGCCCGGCGCGGCCCTCGGCAACGCCCTCACCTCTCCGCGCCTGATGTCCAGTCAGGTCATGGGCCAAGACTTGAGCTGGCAGTTGGCGCTGGCCTCGGGCGGCGCGGGGCTGCTGATGATCGC
>CAYHAR010000159.1:0-8408 GCA_964354595.1 uncultured Anaerolineae bacterium
TACCGAGAACCTCAAGGCAACGCAGATCATTGCTCATCACAACCAGGTGTTGGGCGGCTGGTTTGTCGCCTTGAAGGCAGCGCGCGAGATCGGATTCGATAGGCTTCAGGCGGTAGAACAATAAAACCGGGCCTGGCCTTGTGGTGTGAACAACCCAGTCCCCGTCGAGAAACCCTGTAGCCGACACGTCCCTATGTGTCGGCGGCAGATGTTGATTAGCAAGTTCGCCACCCGAGTGGAAAGTTATGCGAGAGTCCATCAGAGCAATAGTCACATTTGTTGAAACCAGTCAAGTCCCTGCGTTGCTGGTAGAGGCTGAACGAGAACGGGGGGCCTTGACACTTTGTGTTGTCTGTCTTAACATCCTGCACTGTTGAGAAGCGATCTCTTTATTCCGAGGCGGAAGGGGAAAGTTTCACAATGGACCACAATGGTTTCCGAAACTTGAATGGCTCATCCGGAACGCCGGTGGTCTGGATCAGTTGTTTGTCTGCAAAGATTACTCCATAGATTTTCGACCGGAAGTAACGACGGAGGAACGTCTTGCCATTCATGACTATGTGGCCGAACATCACAAGCCAGTGATTCACATTTGACACAGTACACAGAGTCCTGCATGCGTATTGCTCTTATTCACGATTGGCTGAATCAAATCGGTGGAGCGGAGGACGTACTCGAGACGCTCGTCGAGATGTATCCCGGCGCGCCGGTCTATACTTCGATGTACGCGCCCGAGTTGATGCCGCCCGCGTACCGCGCATGGGACATTCGCGTGACGTGGATGAATCGGCTGCCCGGCATCCATCGCCATCACCAGCTCTATCTGTTGTTGTACCCGCTTGCGTTTCAGGGTCTTGACTTGCGCGGCTATGATGTGATCCTTTCCAACAAGAGCGGCTTTTGTCACGGCGTCCGCGTGCCGCCTGGCGCGACGCACATTTGCTATTGCCTGACGCCGACGCGCTACGTTTGGAATCTGCGCGATTACGCCGAGCGCGAGCGATTGCCGGCCATCGCCAACGCGATTCTGCCCCCGGCGATTGCGCTGCTGCAACGATGGGATTATGCTGCCGCTCAGCGTGTCCATCATTTCATCGCCATCTCGACCGAGGTGCAGGCGCGCATCAAGCGATTCTATGGGCGCGAATCGGTCGTCATTCCGCCGCCGGTAGACACGACGGGCTTTCAGCCCGCCGCCCGGCCTGACGATTATTTTCTGATCGTCTCGCGCCTCATCCCCTACAAACGCATTGACTTGGCCGTGGCCGCGTTCAATGAGCTGGGACTGCCGTTGGTTATCGCGGGCGGCGGACGCGACCGGGCCCGGCTCCAGGCGATGGCGAAATCCAACGTCACGTTCCTGGGACGGGTGGACGATGCGCGCCGGGCCGAGCTGATGGCGCATTGTCGCGCGTTCATCTTCCCCGGCCTGGAAGACTTGGGCATCACGCCGGTGCAGGCGCAAGCCGCCGGCCGGCCGGTCATTGCGTTTGCGGGCGGCGGCGCGCTCGACACGGTAATGGACGGCGTGACCGGGCTGTTCTTTCACGAGCCGACGGCGCAAAGCCTGGCCGATGCCGTGCGCCGTTTCGATGGCAGCCTCTTTAATCCTGCCACGATCTGTGAGTTCGCGTCGCGATTCGATACGCTGGTGTTCAGGCGCAGACTAGAGTCGTTCATTTCCGAGAGAACAAGACAAGGGGACAAGGTGACAAGGTGATTTTCTCCTTGTCCCCTCGTCTCAACGTGGAGAGAGTATTATGGAACTAGGAGCATACATCCAAATCCTGGCCCGCCGCTGGTGGCTGGCGGTGATTCCCGCGGCGCTCGTGCTGGTCATCAGCCTGGCGACGTATCGCGCGCCTGCGCCGGTTTACCAGGTAGGCGTGCGCTTTACGGTGGGCTATGCGCCGGAGGCGGCAACCACATACTTGTACGACCGCTACTATCCCGCGTGGCTGGCCTCGGAATACATCGCCGGTGGGTTGGGCGACTGGGTCAGGACCGGCGATTTTGCCGCCGAGGTGAGCCGCGAGTTGCAAAAGCAGAACGTGGATATTCCCGCGGGCGCGCTGGCCGGGCGCATCGCTTCGGATCATCAACGCAGCCTGGTGACCATGTTCATCACCTGGGGCGACGCGCGGCAGCTCGAAGCGATTGCGACAACGGCGGTCACAGTACTGCAAACGCGTAACGCGCAAGCATTCCCGCAACTGGGGCCGAACGGCGCCATCGTGCGCGCGGTGGACCCGGTGAATGTAGGCCGCGTGCCGCCGGGGCTGCGCGCTCAACTTGACTTGCCCGTGCGCATCGCATTGGCGTTGGCCGTGGGCATTGCGCTAGTGTTTCTTGCGCACTATCTGTGGCCGGAACATCCTGGTCAGTGACCCGTGATCAGAGGTCAGCCATCGCGCACTCGCAGCATCACGGTCAAAATCTGTGGTAGAATAAGAAACGTATTCCGTATTGCGTGAACGGAATACGCAATACGCAACACGAGGCGACCATGGAACTCTATGATTACTTTCGCATCTTGCGCCAACGCGGCTGGATCATTGTCATCGCGGCGGCGGTGGCCGCGCTCAGCGCGTTTGGTTTTAGCAAACTGCAACGTCCGATCTACAAATCTTCGATGCAGGTGACGGTGCTGCCAGCCCGCAATGACATGGGCCTGGCCCAGACGACCAAGCAGCTCTTGCGCGCCTACGTGACGATCATGGACACCCGAAAATGGGCCGCCCTGGTGCTCCAACGTTTTGAGCAAGAAGGTCATCCTCTCGACATGACGCCGGAGCAACTCAAGAATAACGTCATCATCGCCTCCTACGAAGACAAAAACGTGATCCAGATTGACGTGAGGAACGGCGACGGCGAGCAAGGCAATCGGATCGCCATCGCATGGGCGCAAGAATTCCAGGACTGGCGCAATGCGGAAAACAACAAAGTCCGCAAAGAAGACCGCGTGGACGTGGTGCTGGGCGACAATCCGATTTACACCCAATACCGCCCGCAGACCAAGATCAACACGGCGGCGGGCGGCGTCTTTGGCTTGCTGGTGGGCGCGCTCATCGTCGCCGTGTTGGAATGGATCGAGTCCGGCCTCGTTCGCACGCCCGACGACGTGGAGCGCAAACTGGGATTGGCGGTGCTCGGCGTGATTCCGAGTTTAGAGCTGGGACGGTCGCACTCAAGTGATTGACACCGGCCACGAACCGCCCTATAATGACGATGGAAGCCAAGCCATTCAGTTCAGAGGAGGTGATTGCAATGGCGGAGGTCGAAGAAAAAAAGCGGCGCAAGCCCAAGTTGCCGGAACAGGTGGTGGAGCACGCGCGCGCGGCCAGCCGTGAGCAGCGCGAGGCGCTCAAAGCGCTGATCCCCGATTCGTTCTGGGGACATCAAAAGGCGGCTAAGAAGGAGACGTTGCTGGCTCTCCGCGGCCTGATTGATGCGGCGCTGGAAGAGTTGGAGAAAAAGTGATCAGTTGCTCAATCAAGGGGCGGGAGGTGATCCCGCCCTTTGCTTTTAAAGCCGTCCTACCAAGATAATGCCGAGCAATGCGACTGCTGACAAGACCAACGCGACAACGCCCAATGCCACGAAATGATTGATGAGCAATGCCACCCCGGCGCTGAGCAACGCCGCGAACACGACGCCCCACACCAGCCGGTCAATCGCGCCGGTCAATCGGCGGAGGTCTTGCTCCAGCTCGCGGCCCGGCGCGACTTTGATTTCTAACTCTGAGGCCAACGCCTTGCCCAAGAAGCGATCGGTTTGCGTCGGCAAGCGCGCCAGCAAGCCGACCAGGTCTGCGGCCTTTGCCAGCCAGTCGCCCAGCCCTAGAGTTGCTTCTTCCCGCAAAATCTTTTCTGCGTATGGCTCCAGGAGCAGCCAGTAGTTGATGTCAGGATACAAGTTGGAACACATCCCCGAAAGAATGCTGGCGGCGCGGCCCAGGTAAATATACTCCTGCGGCACCTGAAACGGCATCTCGAAAAGTAGATCGCGAAACTGGTGAGCAAAGGTGTGCAGCTCGCGCAGATCCATGCGCGCCAGCTCAGCCGTCGTCATCCCGTAAAAGCGGGCGAACACTTGCTCGGTGGCTTGTTCGACCAGCGTCAAGTCTGCGCCGGGCAAAAAGAATCCCAGCGCCGCTTCCGCGCGGACGATGCGGCCCGCGTCGCGCGTGGTCAGGCCGATGAGAAACTCGCGCAACTGCGCCCGCACGGAAGGCACAACACGCCCGACCATTCCAAAATCCACGAACGTCAAGACGAATCGGCGCGGCTGCTCGGTTGCGTCGCCGATGGGGCAGACGAACAGATTGCCGGGGTGCGGGTCGGCGTGGAAAAAGCCGTCCTCGAACCATTGCTTGAGATACGTGTTGAACAGGCGGCTCGCGACCTCACGGCGATCCACGCCGGCCGCTTGCAGCGCGGTCAGGTCGGTGATTTTGATGCTGCGCACGTCTTCCAGCACCAGCACGCGGCGCGTGCCCAGCTCGCGATAAGCTTGGGGGACGTACACGCCGGGGTCGTCGGCGAAATTCTGCGCGAACGTCACGGCGTTTTCGGCTTCCTGGATATAGTCGAGCTCCTGGTAGAGGATGCGGCTGAACTCGTCCAGCAGCGCGAGCAAATCCACGCGGCGGCGGATGGGCGCATAGTTGCGAATCCAGCCGAGCACCGTGCGCACGGCGGCCAAATCGGCGGCGACGATGAGGGTGATGCCGGGCCGCTGCACCTTGACGACGACGCTTTCACCGGTCAGCAAGCGGGCGCGATGAACCTGGCCCAGCGAAGCGGCCGCTTCGACGTTGGGATCAAAGAAGGCAAAGGCTTCTTCCAGCGGTTTGCCGAGTTCTTGTTGGACGACGGCGCGAATGTCCGAAAACTTTTCCGGCGGGACCTCGTCCTGCAAGTCGGCCAGCGCCTCGGTGATGGCGCGCGGCAGCACGTCCACGCGCGCGCTGATGAACTGCCCGACTTTGATGAGCACGCCACCCATCGAAACAGCCAGGTTGCGGAACTCGCGCGCGATGCGGACGTAACGCTCCAGTGCGCCACGGGTTGCGCGCTCACGGCCCAGCACGCGGCGCAAGACAAATTCCCACCAGATGACACTGGCAACCGTGCGCGCGCCGAACCACAAGATGCGGCGCGTGCGTGCGCGGAGTTGGGTGGAGGAGGGAGAAGAGATTGGCATGGTCGGTTAGACCTGCGAGGATTCCGAAACTTTTTTACAAGCGACGTTCACTGCTGTGACCTGGAAACACTTTGGCCTTGGGATTGATGTACGTCGTGGCGACGTTGATCGCGAGCGTCGCCTGCGCAAAGCCGGTGGCGATGAGGTTGACCGGCTCCACGTCCGGCTGCGCTGCAATGTCGCCCGCTGCATAGACGCCCGGGACGCTGGTCTCCATCCGCGGGTTGACCTTGATGTAGCGCGTGCCGTGCAACTCGAGTCCCCACTCCTTGATGGGGCCAAGGTCAGCCTTGAAGCCGAGGTTCAGCAAAACGGCGTCCACCTCCAGCGTGGTTTCTTCTTTAGTGCGATTGTCGAAAATGACCGCTTGCTCAATCCTGTTGTCGCCCTGGAGGCTTTTGATTTCGTGGAAAACCCTGACATCCACCGACGAGTTCGTCAGCTCGGTGATGCTGGCGGGCGCGGCGCGGAACTGGTCGCGGCGGTGAATCAACGTGATCTGCCGCGCGTAATCCTTGAGGTTGAGTGCCCAATCCACGGCGCTATCGCCCCCGCCGATGATGAGCAGCCGCTTGCCCCGGAACAGGGTCTTGTCCTTCACGAAATAATAAACTCCACGCCCCTCAAAGCGGCCAATGTTTTCCAACGTCAGTTTGTTCGCCGTGAACGCGCCCACGCCGGCCGTGATGAGCACCGTCTTGGAAAGATGCGTGCGGCCTCCGCCGGACAATTCGAGGGCGCCATCTTCGCGCCGCTGGAGGTCGGTGACACGCTGCCCCAGGCACAGTGTAGGATTCCATTGCATCGTTTGCTCGAGTAACAGCCTCACCAAGTCCTTGGCCAACACCTTGGGATGGCCGGGCACATCATAGATGTGCTTTTCCGGGTAGAGCACCGCCAGTTGCCCGCCCACTTGGGGGAGCACGTCAAAGATTTTGGTTCTCAACTCGCGCAGCCCGGCATAGAACGCGCCAAATAATCCCGAAGGCCCCGCGCCGATGATGGTCACGTCGTACATACTCTCATCATTTCGGTCGAACATCGCATCCTCCCTCCTTTGCCAAGTCGTGGAGATTATACCGCAAAAACATTTACAGTGAGCAATCATTCCTTTGTGTCACCCTAAGCGAAGGGGCTCTCCTGGGGGCGCGAGATTCTTCGCTTCGCTCACGCCCTGTCCGCCGCTTTGCGGCGGGGGCGCGCTAGGCGGAATGACAGACTGAAGGGTTACTGTTTACGGCGGCGTGGAGGAGGCCCTGGCCAAAGCGCGGGTCAGCCCCAATGCCAACAGCGGCCCCAAGGCCGCTGCGATGAACAGCGTTGGGTACGAAGTGGATTGAAGCAGCCATCCGCCCAGAATGGGAACGGGGATCAACACGCCGGTCAACGTGTTGGTCAGGCCAGTGTAGGTGGGACGGTGGCCGGGCGGCGCGATCTCGAGCACGTAATTCATCCAGCCCAGCATCAGCCCGGCGTTCCCCACGCCGATGACCACAAAGACCCAGGCGTAAGGTATCCACAACCAACCGGCCCCACGCAGGGGAAAGGTCAACAGAGCAACCACCGGGCCGCTCAGGTGAGCGGCCACGGCTACGCGGATGACCGCGCCAGGTCCCGCGCGTTCCGAAAGCGCACCCATCCCAAAACTGGCAATCATCCCACCGATAGTTTGCGCGGCGATGAACACGCCGATGGTCTCCGGGCCATAGCCCAGCACGTCCGTCGCATAGACGATATAGAACGGCATGGCCAGCGTCGCGCATCCGTCCAGCAATCGCGCCAGGATAAAGCGCCGAAAGTTTGCTCCGCTAGTCCAAAGCTCTTTGAGCTGGGTTGCATAGACGCGCCAGCTTGCGGCATCTGGCGGCGCGCCTTCCGGCGGCTCATGAGTCAGCGCCAACGCGCCCAGGCCCACCATCGCCGACAGGGTGGCCAACCCGAACAGCCAGGCATAGTTGCGGGGGAACGACGGCCCGGCGGGGCCAAGCATAAAGCTGACGAATACGGCCACGCCCAACGCCAGCAAGCCTTCGGTGATTTGAGCCAGGCCAAACAGCCGGCCGCGCCGCTCGGAGGGGATGACTTTGGCGACGATGTCGAACCAGGCGATGGAGCAGAACGCGTCGCTCATCCAAAAGAAGGCGATGCATCCCAGCAACAAAACGATCATCAGCGCAGGCTGTCTCCACACACCGAGCAGCAGCGCCAACGTGACGACCAGAAAAATCGGTCGGCCAATCAGGCCGGAGAGGAGCAAGGCCGGTTTCTTGTATACGCGGTGCACCAGCGCCTGCGCCGCCACCAGTTGCGGGATGAGCCACGCGCCATTCCACACGGCCGTCACCGAGCCGATGATGGGAGCCGAGTCGGTCAAGTGCCGGGCGAACGCGGGCAGCACGGTCGAAATGCCCAGCAGGTTCATGGCGGTGCCGAACAAAACATAGTCGGCAAAGATGGCGGCAAAGTTGAGCCGGTCGTGGCGGCGCGGAAAAGAGTTCATGCTGGTAAAGGATGACTCCAAGTTTTTGCGACTATACCAGCCTCGTCACAGTCCGTCAAGGCAGGTGGTCTCAACATTTCTGCCTTTACCTATCCGAAAGGGCACGGTATAATGAACAGCAAAGATAATTTGGGCGAGAAAAACTATCTGTGGTTTCTAGACGGCTGCCCTCTGGATCGCTGCCGGCACTATGTAAGTCAGCCGGGGGCGCGTCACCGCGTTTCGCGTCCAGTACGAAGCATATATTATTGTGTTTCTCGACAAGACAGAGCCCGAGTTCTCAGAATGGAGCCTGGCTCGCGCTCGACAGCACGCGCAGATTGACGACAGGCCAGATCGTCCAGTGGTCTACATAGATGTGGGCAAGTTGTCGCCGCGACGGTCGCGCCTGGTCAGGCCGCGTATTATGCGAGACCCTGGCAAAGATAAAAGACAGCCTGTTGCGGCTTAGTGGGTCAAATGGTCACGAGGCAGCGACGATTCATTTTCTCACTGCCTCAACTTTTCACGCAGCGATCACCGGGCAAGGCTCGTGGCAGCCAGCGCCGGACTGACCGCCATGATGGAAAGATGAGAGCCCCTGCTTGGCAAATCTGGTGTATAATCCCCCTCATGCAAACCTCGCCGGTTGTTCCTCCCCTCGAAAGCGCAAGCGCCCGACCGGCGCATCGCCGGATAGGCGCACTCGTTCTTGTCGCGTCGC
>CAYHAR010000160.1:0-8364 GCA_964354595.1 uncultured Anaerolineae bacterium
GCGCACAATCGCGCCGTTGATCACGTCAATCTCGGTCGGGCTGCCGCGCAGCACGTCTTGCAGCATGGACGAGCGATTGGCCGCTGTGGCCGCGCACACGTCGCGCACTTTACGAATCGGGTCGTCGTAAGGCAATGCGATGCCCTTGGCGCGCGCCACCTGCACCGCTTCATCCACCGCCGCATCCATGAGAGCGCGCGCGGCGTCCATCTCGCCCAGCTTGCCGTTCGGCACGCGCAAGATGCCGGTGAGCGCGTTGATGCCGACGTTGATGACCAGCTTGCCCCAGATGAGGCTGTCGAGGTCGGGCGAGAGATGCGTTTCAATCCCCGCCTGCTGAAACAAACCGGCGACCTGTTCTGCGCGGCTGGCGATGTCGGGGCGCGTCTCCAAGTGAGTCGGCCCTCGACCGGCGTGCCGCACTTGCCCCGGGCCGAGCAACGTCGCGCCATGCGCCGTCACGCCTTGCCAGGCGCGCGCCTCACCCAACACGCGAGCCAGCACGTCGCGATTGCCCAGGCCGTTTTGCAGGGTCAGCGCCAGGCCGTCAGGCTTGAGAATGTTGCGTGCGATTTCTGCGCCCCACTCTGTCTGGTGCGATTTGAGAAAAATGATCGCCAGGTCTGTTGGGCCGACCTCGGTCGGGTCCGTCGTCGCAGAGACTTGCACGACCTTTTCGCCATCCGGCTCGACCAGGCGCAGCCCCTCGCGGCGAATCGCCTCGACGTGCTCGCGCCACGGGTCTACCAATCCAACCTGTGCCACGCTCGCAAGCAGCCCGCCGAACAGGCTGCCCATCGCGCCCGCGCCGATGATGGTGATGCGCATCACAGTCCTCGCTTTTCAACTTCCTGGACGAGCGCCTCGTACACGTCATCTTTGACCGTGAACACGTGCTCCGGCCCGGGGAACACGCCCTTTTCCACTTCGTCCACGTACTGCTGCAACGCCTTGACGCCGGTCTCGGACAGGTTGGCGTATTTTTTGACAAACTTGGGCGTAAAGCGATCGAACAGGCCCAGCATGTCGTGCAACACCAACACCTGCCCATCGGCGCCCGCGCCCGCGCCGATGCCGATGGTCGGTATCTTTATTTTTTTGGTGATGAGCGTCGCCAGCCGGTCGGGGATGGCTTCCAAGACGATGGAGAAACATCCGGCCTCTTGCAGGGCAAGCGCGTCTTCTACCAGCTTGACCGCCGATTCGACCGACTTGCCTTGCGTTTTAAAGCCGCCCAGCTTGGAGATCGTCTGCGGCGTGAGGCCGATGTGGCCCATGACCGGAATGCCGGCGGTCACGATCGCGCGCACGACTTCAGCGCGGTCCTTGCCGCCTTCCAGCTTGACCACATCCATCTTGCCTTCCTTGAGGAATCGCCCGGCATTCCTGACGGCCTCCTGGATGCTCACCTCGTAAGACATGAAGGGCATGTCGCCGACCAGCAACGGATGCTTGGCGCCGCGCGCCACCGCCTGGCAGTGCAAGATCATTTCGTCCATCGTGACGGGCACCGTGTTCTCATAGCCCAGCACCACCATCGCCAGCGAATCGCCGACCAAAATGATGTCAATGCCGGCTTTGTCTACGAGCACGCCGTTGGGGTAATCGTAGGCCGTGACCATGGTGATGCGTTGGCCTTGGTCCTTCTTGGCTTGCAAATCGGAAATGGTGACTTTTTTGCGTTCGGTCGTGGGTGCGCTTGACATGGGGATTCCTCCTTGATACTTTGCAAAATAATCAAAGCGTGCTATAGTTTGTGGGAGTTCATGGTATCATCAAAGCAGGCCATTGTCAACCAATTCCAGATAGGGCGTTGCTTTTGTTCCCGCCTCGACGATCAATCCCCCTTCGCATTAGCCTCAAGCGAAGGAGGAGCGGCCTTGCGCACTTGCTCTGACCATGCAGCGGCGAGCAAGGAAAATGCAGTGTGACGCTAACGAATTGAACAGTTTGGTGTTACATTCAGCATGATGATTTGCCTCTGAGATAAACACCGGGCGACTCGTGTTTCCCACTCGCGATGCGGCCCGGCAGTTGGAATTGACAGACTCGCGCACATTGAGGATAGCATGGAACCTATTATCCAAGCTAGGAATGTCAGCTTTGCCTACAACGCCGAATCGCCTCACCCCGTCCAGGCTCTCAAGAATATCAACCTCAACATCTTCCCAGGTGACTATTTGGTCATTGTCGGTCACAATGGCTCCGGCAAGTCCACGTTAGCCAAGCACTTTAACGCGCTCCTGCGTCCCACCCAAGGCGATGTCATCGTCGCCGGACTCGACACGCACGACCTCCAAAATGTGTTGGGCATCCGGTCCACCGTTGGCATGGTATTCCAGATTCCCGACAATCAGATCGTGGCGACTGTTGTTCAAGAGGATGTTGCCTTTGGTCCAGAAAACTTGGGGATTCCGCACGACGAGATCAAGGCGCGCGTGAACTGGGCCTTGAAGGTCACCGGACTGGAAGACGTCCGAACGCGCGCGCCGCATCTGCTTTCCGGCGGGCAAAAGCAGCGGGTTGCGATTGCCGGGGCGATGGCGATGAAGACCGCGGTCCTGGTGCTGGACGAAGCCACCGCCTATCTCGATCCGGTCGGGCGTGAAGATGTCTTGCGTGTGGTGCGCGAGCTGAACGCCCAGGGCGTGACGATCGTCGCCATCACGCACTTTATGCACGAAGCGATTGAAGGCAGTCGCGTGATCGTGATGGAGGGAGGCGAAATCGTCATGCAGGGAACGCCGCGCGAAATATTCTCCCGCGTCGAGGAACTGCGCGCCCTTCAGCTCGACGTGCCCCAGACGACCGACCTGGCCTATCGTCTCCACCAGCGCAAAGCCGATTTCCCCGGCGACTTGCTGACCGTGCCGGAAGTCGTGGACACGATTTGCGAGTTCGCGCGATGCAAGGAAGCAGTAGCATGAGCGATCAACCACCTGTTATTCAAGTCAACGACCTCCACCACACTTTTCTGCGCGGCACTCCTTTTGAAGTGCAAGCCCTCAAGGGCGCCACGCTGAAAATTGAAAAAGGCGATGCGGTCGGCATCATCGGGCGTACCGGGGCGGGCAAATCCACCATCGTCCAGCACTTTAACGGCCTCATCCGCTCTCGCGAGCGCGGCAAGGTCATCGTTTTGGGCCACGACATGGCCGACCCCAATCTGGATGTCCGCGCAATCCGTCAAAGGGTAGGTTTGGTTTTCCAGTATCCGGAGGCCCAGCTCTTTGAGCGACTGGTGGGCGACGACGTTGCCTTTGGGCCGTTCAAGATGGGCCTGTCTATAGATAAAGTGCGCGAGCGAGTCCGGTGGGCTATGAACATGGTAGGGCTGCCCTTTGAGACATTCAAAGACCGCTTTACCTTTTCTCTCAGCGGCGGCGAGATGCGCAAAGCGGCCATCGCCGGAGTGCTCGCGCTACGACCCGAGGTACTGGTGCTGGACGAATCCACATCCGGCGTGGATCCCAGGGGCCGCAAAGAATTGCTGGCTTACATCCGGCGGCTGCATGAAGAAGAAGGTCTGACGATCATTTTTATCTCGACCAACATGGAAGACCTGGCTGCTTTGGTCAATCACATCTATGTCGTCGCCGACGGGCGAACGGTCATGTACGGGGAGACGGGAGAGGTCTTTTCCAAGCCGGATGAATTGCACCGCTATGACCTGGGCACACCTCAGATCACCGAAGTGATGTATCAACTAAAGCGACGTGGCTTGCCCGTCAATGACAGGTGCATCAGCGTCGAACAAGCAGAGGAAGAGGTATGGAAGATTTTGAATTCCTGAGAAATGTTACCGTCGGGCAATACCTGCCGGTGGACTCGATTGTCCATCGCATGGACCCGCGCACCAAGCTCACCATCATGCTCCTGATGGTCATTGCCATCACTTTTAATACCTCCTATACGGCTAATGTCATCCTGCTGGTGGTCAGTTTCGCCTTTGTGATCATCTCAAACGTGCCGGTGAGCTATATTCTCAGCGGCATCAAGCCCGCAATCCCCCTGATCGTCGTCTTGGCATTGATGCAGTTGCTGTTCTATGGCGACCAGTATGTTCCAACGGGGATGGTCTCTGTGACGCTTTTCAAGTGGGGGTGGATTCACATTACCAATGGCAGCGTTCAACTGGTGGTTGTCTCTACACTGCGCTTTTTGCAGCTAATGTTCCTTGCCAGCCTTTTGACTAACACCAGCACGACCGCCGAGTTGACGCACGGCATGGAGGATATGCTTCGGCCTTTTTCCAAGATCGGTGTGCCAGGCCACGAACTATCATTGGTGTTCACTATCGCCTTGCGCTTTGTGCCCATCCTGGCCGAACAGTTGGAAATCGTGATGAAATCACAAGCCTCCCGGGGAGCCGACCTGGGGAGCAGAAGCAAACTTCAATTCGTCAAGACAGCGAGGCTGGTCACCGTTCTCGTAGTGCCTTTGTTCATTGATGCTCTCCGGCGCGCCGAGGATCTGATCTTGGCGATGGAAGCCCGCTGTTACGTCGGAGGGAAAAAACGGTCGCACATGGTCCAACTGCATTTCAACCGCACAGACCTCATCGCGATAGGCAGTGTTCTGATTTTCACGGTTATAATGGTTGTATTCCAGAATAGCTTTCCCCTGTAAAGTACAGACTCTGGCGGAGAACACAAAATGCTTGGCGATCTGGAAAATAAAGCCCTACGACACATCAACCCGGATGAAGTCGTCGAGTGGACGCGCGAGTTGGTGCGCATCCCCAGCGTTTATTGCCCGCAGACCGGCGAGGCCGAAGAAAACGCCGCCCTGTGGGTCAAGACCCGATTTGAGGAGCTGGGACTGGAGACGCACTGGGAGGTCGTCGAGCCGGGCCGGCCCAACGTGATTGGAATCCTGAAAGGGCCTGAGGGCGGAAAATGCTTGATGTTTGAAGGGCACACTGACGTGGTGACCGAGGGCGACGCCAGCGCCTGGAAGCACCCGCCTTTTGAGGCGCAGGTCGAAAATGGGCGCATCTATGGGCGCGGGGCCAACGACATGAAGGGCGGGCTGGTCGCCGCCATCGCCGCGACCAAGGCCATCCTCAAGAGCGGAGTCAAACTTGGAGGCTCTATTCTGATCGGCGCTCTGGTGGATGAAGAAGGGCGGATGAAAGGCGTCAAGCATTTTGTCCAGCAGGGCTGGGCCAGGCGCGTCAACGCCGCCATCATCTGCGAGCCAGAGGACAATCGCCTGTGCATCGCGCAGAAAGGCGTCATGTGGGTCAAGGTCATGGTGACAGGCAAGATGGCTCACGGCGCGATGCCGCTCACGGGAGTCAACCCGATCTATCGTGCAGCCGCATTGTTGAGAGAACTGGGCGATTTAGAAGCCGACGAGATCCGCCGCCACGGCAAGCACGAGTTCTTGGGACAGCCCAGCATCACGCCCACCATCATCCAGTCTCCTGTCCAGGGCGAGCCGCAAAACAACGTCATGCCGGCACAGTGCGCGATGACGCTGGACATCCGGTTGATCCCAGGCCAATCGCCCGAAGAAATTGAAAGCAAAATCCGAGCGATCTTTCAGCGGCTGAAGGATCAAGACGCCGCCTTCAACGCCGACCTTGAAGTGATCGAGTCTCGCCCACCAACTGCCACGTCACGCCAAGAACCGATTGTTGTGGAATTGCACCAAGTCTATCGCGATCTGACCGGCAAAGAGCCGGTGTATGGAGGCGTGCCCGGCACCACAGATGGCACGATTCTATTTGGCAGAGCGGGCGTGCCCATCGTCACCTGTGGGCCGGGCGATACACTGATCCCGCATCATGTGGACGAGTACCTGGACATTGACCAGCTCGTCGAGGCCACAAAGCTATATGCGGTGACGGCGATACGTTATCTCGGCGTTCTCGCTTCCTAGCCACGCATTTGGAGACCATCCATGTACAATGCGATCACGGATGTAGAGGGCATCAAGGTCGGCCACACTACAAACCTGGACGCAGCCACGGGTTGCACCGTCATCCTATGTGAGCAGGGCGCATCGGCCGGGGTTGACGTGCGAGGCTCGGCGCCGGGCACGCGCGAGACCGCCCTGCTCAACCCGGTATGCATGATCGAGCAAGTGCACGCCGTGCTGTTGACGGGCGGCAGCGCATTCGGATTGGACGCCGCCACAGGCGTCGTACGCTATCTCGAAGAGCACGGCATTGGGTTCGACGTCGGCGTAGCCAAAGTGCCCATCGTGCCGGCGGCTGTACTCTTTGATCTGACGATTGGCCGCTCCGATGTCCGCCCTAACGCCGAAGCCGGGTATCAGGCTTGTGTGGCAGCCAGCAACGGTCCTGTGCCGGAGGGAACGGTGGGCGCTGGCACAGGAGCCACGGTAGGCAAGTTCTTGGGACCCAAGTTGGCCACCAAGTGTGGGCTGGGCACAGCCAGCCAAAAGATCGGCAAAGGCATTGTTGTCGGGGCCATTGTGGCGGTCAACGCCTTGGGCGATGTGGTGGATCCAACCACCAACACGATCATCGCCGGCGCCCGCAAGCCCGTGGTAGGCGGCTTTGTGAACACTGTGGAGCAAATGAAGACCACTTTGGGCCAGGCCATTCTAGGCCTGGCCAACACAACCATCGGAGTGGTAGCCACCAATGCCTATCTGACGAAATCTCAGGCGAACAAGATGGCCCAGATGGCGCACGATGGCCTGGCGATGGCCATTCGCCCTGTCCACACGATGTTTGACGGAGATACGGTGTTTGCACTGGCCACCGGCAAGTCGAGCAAGAACCCGGAGGATGTCAGCGTCATCGGAGCAGTCGCAGCCGAGGTGATGGCCCAGGCCATCGTGCGCGCGGCGCGCAACGCGACTGGCCTCCACGGCGTTCCCGCCGCCAGCGAATTGAAGCGCTGAATCACCGCCGAGCATGAAACCGAACACTCGAAAGGGGGTGGTTTATAGCATAAGCAAGATAGGCAGTCAAGGTAAGCGGTACATCTTTTGGGAACACCCACACTGAAAAGCTTTAGGAGGATTCGACCATGTCTACTCGCAAGATCGTCATTTCTGGTGTGCTGGCCGCGATTGCGATTCTGCTCGGAGTGACGCGGCTCGGCTTCATACCTGTCCCAACCGCTGCAGGTAACGCCACGATTATGCACGTGCCTGCAATCATCGGGGGCATCATGGAGGGATGGGTAGTCGGCGGGATCATTGGCACCATCTTTGGCATCTTTAGCTTCTTGCAAGCTACGACGCCGCTTTTCAAGGACCCGCTGGTAGCCATCTTTCCCCGCATCTTTATCGGTATCACCGCCTATTTCACCTACGTAGGCCTAAAGAAAGTCAATGAATACCTGGCGTTGATTGTGGCCGCGGTTGTTGGCACCTTCACCAACACTATCCTGGTGCTGGGTATGGCTGTGCTCCGTAACTATATACCCCTTCCGGCTGCTTTGACCGTTGTTGCTGTAAATGGCATCCCTGAAGCCATTGTAGCGGCCATTGTTGTGGTGGCGGTTGTCGCGGCGTGGAAACGAATTGAAACAGGGAGCGGCAAGTCCAAAGTCTAAGCGCCTTGCAGGTTTCCAAATCCGTATACCGACGTCTCGCTAGGAGTAGGGACAGGAGATACCTGTCCCTCTTCTTTTTCTCTCCTGCCGAAAAAAGGGTATAATTCAAGTACCTCTCTTCACTGCGGCATCTCTTGCGCATTCATCTGCCGAGACTGGGAGTGATAAAACATGCTGGACTCTCGCGCCAACACAGCCGGCATTGATCTGGGCGGTTGCTTGGCCAAAATCGCACATGGTGATGACCCATTCCAGCTTGCGACCTTCCCCGCGAGCAACCTCGACGCCGTGATCGCTTATCTCAAAGCGCACAACCTGAGCCACCTGGTATTGACCGGCGGCGGGTCCATCAAGCAGCGCGCCGCCTTTGCCGAGTTCCACGTGGTGACCACCGGTGAGTTTGAGGCGAGCGCCCGCGGCGCCAATTACTTGCTGGAGCGCCAAGGCGGCGCAGCTTTTCCTTACATGCTCGTCAGCATTGGCACCGGCACATCTATCTCTAAGGTAGATCGAACCGGTTGCCAACGTGTGACAGGCACAGGCGTCGGCGGGGGCACCCTGCTGGGACTGGGGTCTGTGCTGACCGGCCAGGACACCTATGACAAGATTATCGGCAAAGCGACGTCCGGCGACCGATCCGGGGTAGATACGCTGGTGCGCGACATTTACGATGGCGACTTGCCGGGACTAGGTGGTGACGTGACCGCCGCTAATTTTGGCAAGGTGGCATCGCGCCAGCCTGAGGACTTGGGGCGGGCCACGCTGCAAATGGTAGGCGAAGTGATCGCGGTGATTGCCAGCCTGGCGGCCAAGAATGTGAGCGCCC
>CAYHAR010000161.1:0-8320 GCA_964354595.1 uncultured Anaerolineae bacterium
ACCGCACAGCGGTTCAAATAACTCTACAGCAAATCACAGACGGGCTAACCAGCCCCAGAAAACGCAATTTGTGGCCGTGCGCAGTATAATGGGCTGGCTTATCAAGGCCATCCAATGACAGACGACCACTCTTTAACCATCAAACCGCCTCGCCCGCGCTGGCTGGACGATAACCTCTCGATCCTGTCTGCCACCGGCTTTCTCTCCGGCATTCATGTGAACATGGTCTCGGTGGTGTGGCAGCCGTTCGCGCTCAGCCTGGGCGCGTCCATCCCGTCGCTGGGTTTGCTCACCAGCCTGGGCGGATTCGGCGGCATTGTCACGTCACTCATCCAACCGGTGGGCGGGTGGCTGGCCGACCGCTTGGGACGCAAGCCGTTTTTGATCTGGGCCAGCGTTGCGTTCATCGCCGGGTACGCGCTCTACGCCCTGGCCGGGCTGATGCACGTATGGACCATCCTCATCCCCGGCATCGCGTTGGTGGGCGCGGCAGCGATCAATCGCCCGGCGCGCACTTCGCTCACGGCGGAATCGGTCGCCGTCGAGCGGCGCGGGATGGGCTTTAGCATCGTCCAGGTCGCCTCGATGCTGCCGGGCATCTTTGCGCCCATCCTGGGCGGGTTCATCGCCGACCGCGCCACGGCCACCGCCATCTTTCCAGCTTGCATCGCCTTTGAGGTCATCTCGCTGTTCCTCGTGGCGCGCTATTTGCGAGAAACACAAACGCCGCAAGGCCAAATCGCCTGGGCCGATTTGTGGAGTGCGCTCAAGCGCGCCGTGACTCCGCCCCCAGGGTTGTTCGGCTTTTTCCTGTGTATCGCGGGCGACTCGTTCGTGTGGGGCATCGGCTTGGGCGTGCTGTTTGGAATCTTTAAAAAGGTCTATGGGTTCAGCGACGCGCAGCTTGGGACAATGACCAGCGCCATGTCGGTCTCGATGGTCGTCTCACAACTGCCGATTGGCCGATTGATTGACCGATACGGAGCCAAGCCTTCGATGGTCGTCTCAGAGGCGCTCGGCATTCCGCTGATGCTCCTCTGGGCGTTCTCCAGCCAATGGGAGGTGCTGGTCGCTTCGTACGCGCTGTTCGGCTTGGTCGGCTCCACGTGGGGACCGGCGGTGATGACCTATGTGGCCGCGCGCGTCCCGGCGCGCGAGCGGGCCGAGGCGATGGGGCGGCTCTCGGCGTTTCGCGGGCTGCTCGCCTTCCCCGCGCCCTTTATCGGCAGCCTGTTGTTCGAGCGCGGCGGGCTGCAACTGCCGATCCTGACCAACCTGGCTGGGATCATAGTCGTGATGCTCGGCATCGTCGTGCTGATGCAAGAACCTCGCCGGAGCGCCGCCGATTCTTGACAGACCCACACAAGCAAGGTACACTTGTCAATGGTTACTCGGCGCGGTCCTAGTCTTTCATTTTCTTGCTTTCGGTTTGGACACAGATGGCGCGGACGAACACATAAAAATCCGTGTTTATCCGTGTGATCCATGTCCCCAGAAAAATGAAAGGATATTGACCGTAACGAAAGACGAACGACCCAAGGAGATGTGATGACGGAACCATTTAACGTGAGTGACGCGACATTCGAGAACGAGGTGCTGAAATCCAATCTGCCGATCTTGGTGGATTTTTGGGCCGAGTGGTGTATGCCCTGCAAAGCCCTCGCCCCCGCCGTGGATGCAATCGCCAGAGAATATGATGGCAAACTCAAGGTGTGCAAGTTGGATGTGGACGCGAACGTGAACACGACCATGCAGTTCCAGGTCATGGGCATCCCCACGTTGATCTTGTTCAAGGATGGCAAAGCAGTCGAACGCGCCGCCGGCTTGATCTCGAAGGAAAAGATGATCGCCAAGCTCAAACCGCACTTGCAATAGTGGGCGCAAGTCTTGAAGCACATGACGGCGGGACGTGGCCCACTCCAAGACATCTGCGCGAAACCCCCATCCCACCGCTGAACAAAGCGTTCTCTCGTGAGGCGTGCTGGAAATGCGACCTGTGCCTTGCGACTTGCCACACACCATCCAAGGAGCCAAACCATGTCTGATGTAGTCATCGTCCAAGCTGTTCGCACACCCGTGGGCCGGCACGGCGGAGCATTAGCCGCCGTTCGCCCGGACGACCTGGCCGCTCTGGTCATCGGGGGAGTGGTCAAGCGCGCGGGCATTGACCCGGCGCTCGTCGAAGAAGTTTACATGGGCTGCGCCAATCAAGCGGGAGAAGACAACCGCAACGTGGCGCGCATGGGATTGCTGCTGGCCGGCTTTCCGCACCACGTCGCCGGCGTCACGTTCAACCGCCTGTGCGCCAGCGGCCTGACCGCTATCAATCAAGCCGCGCGCGCCATCAAGTGCGGCGAAGGCGAGGTGTACGTCGCGGGCGGCGTCGAGTCCATGTCGCGCGCGCCGTACTCGATCCCCAAAGCCGAATCGGCCTTCCCGTGGGGCAACCTCACCGCCTACGATACGACGCTGGGCTGGCGCTATCCGAACAAAAAGATGGAAGCCATGTTCCCGCTGGACAGCATGGGCGAGACGGCGGAAAACATTTTCGCCGAGCATCCCGAAATCACGCGCGAGATGCAAGACGAGTTTGCGCTGAGCAGCCAGATGCGCGCCAAAGCCGCGATTGAATCGGGGCGATTCAAGGACGAGATCGTGCCCGTGCCGATTCCGCAAAAGAAAGGCGACCCGATTCTGGTGGACACCGACGAGCATCCGCGCCTGGACACGACGATGGAGAAACTCGCCAAGCTCGGCGCGGCGTTCCGCAAGGGCGGTTCGGTAACGGCGGGCAATGCGTCGGGCATCAACGATGGCGCGGCGGCGGTGCTGCTGATGAGCGCGGACAAGGCCCGGCAGCTCGGCCTCAAGCCGATGGCGCGTTGGATTGCTTCGGCGGCGGCGGGCGTCAATCCGCGCACGATGGGCTACGGACCGATCCCCGCGACGCGCAAAGTGTTGGAACGCGCTGGACTCGAGATCACCGACATTGATCTGTTCGAGATCAACGAAGCGTTCGCGGTGCAGGCGTTGGCGTGCGCGCGCGAGTTGGGCATTCCGCTCGACAAGCTCAACGTCAATGGCGGCGCCATTGCGCTCGGGCATCCACTGGGCTGCTCCGGCGCGCGGCTGATGACGACTCTCGTCCACGAGATGAATCGCCGCCAGGTGCGTCGCGGACTGGCGACGCTGTGCGTGGGCGTGGGCCAGGGCGAAGCAGCCATCGTGGAGCGTGTAGCGTAAAGTGTGCAGCGTCAAACGTGACACGTGAGGGCGCGGAGCGTTGACGTTTGACGCTGCACGTTCGACGTGTCGGAGGCGCGGTGATTACTCTATCCTATCCATTGATTGGCATCGTGTGCCTGCTGGCTGCCATAGGCATCACGTTCTTTTGGCCGCTGGGGCCTTCGCGGCGCAACCATGTGATCAGCGAGATTGTGATTGTGGCGCTGTTTGTCTCGGCGGGCGGATTCTTGTGGGCCGGCGAGCTGATGCCAGACAGCATCTCGTGGGAAGCCTCTCTGATCATCGGCGGGATCGTCGGCATTGCTGCAATCGTGTTCCGCGATGTGCGCCGCTTTATCCAGCACTTTCGTTACGAGACCTACAAGTGGACGCATCCCTATTACTGGTACGGGCGCGTGGGCCGCGCGGTGGGGGGAGGCCGCAAGCGCAGACGAAGAAGATAAATCGGAAAGACAAACGACGGAAGGCCAATGGATTTCGCCCTTCGTCTTCCGTCTTTAGTCGAATGGAGCAACGCATGCAATTGACCATCGGCCTGGCGCAAATCTCGCCTCGCTTGGGCGACGTGAAGGCGAACTTGGACAAGCATCTGCGATTCATCGAGCAGGCCGCCACGCAGGGTGTGGAATTGTTGGTTTTTCCAGAGCTTTCGCTCACCGGCTACATGCTGCAAGATTTGGTGCACGACGTGGCGATAGCCACGGCGCGCACACCTGCGCCGGATGATCCACTCCTTGCGCCGCTCCTGGAAGCAAGTCGCAACCTCGACTTGGTCGTCGGTTTTGCCGAGCGCGACGTGCGCGGGCGGCTCTTTACTGCGGGCGCATATCTGGCGCAAGGCCGCATCGTCCACATCCACCGCAAAGTGTACCTGCCCACCTACGGCATGTTCGACGAAGGACGCGATTTCGACTGCGGCGAAGAGGTGCGCGCGTTCGACATGCGCTTTGGCCGCGCGGGCCTGTTGATCTGTGAAGACTTTTGGCACGCCAGTCCCCCTTACCTGCTCTGGCTGGATGGCGCCGACTTGATGCTGCTCACCTCGGCCAGCCCCGGTCGCGGGATTGATCATCGGGACAAGCTGGGCAGCAGTCGTTTCGTGGAACTGGTCAACCAGGCGTATGCCAACCTGTTTGGATGCTTTGTCGTTCACGTCAACCGGGTGGGATTCGAGGACGGCGTCAACTTTTGGGGCGGCTCGACCGTGTTCGGGCCAGATGGCGAGCTGATCGTCCAAGCGCCCTACTTTGAAGAATCGCTCCTGGTGACGACGCTCGATTGGAGCGCGCTGCGCCGCGCCCGCGCTCGCCTGCCCCTCTTACGTGATGAACGGCCAGAGTTGACGCAGCGAGAGTTGGAGCGAATACTGAACAAGTGACCGCCATGCAACTCGCCATCAACACCGGCTCCCTATCCTTCGATACTCGCGAGGCCATTGCACAAGTCCACGCGCTGGGATTCTCTGCCATCGAGCTGAACTTGCAGCAGGCCGAACTGGACTATGGCTTTGCCCAAGCGCCGAACCTGGCGTTCTACAACGACCTGGCGCGCGAGATCAAGCTGCGCAAGCTGATCGTGACGGATGTCCACGCGCTGTTTCTCAACGCGGCGCAAATGTTTTCTGCCCAAGCGCGCCGCGATGTGCTGGCCGTCGAAGGCGAGGTCACGCGGACGTTGGGCGCAGACATTCTCGTCGTCCACCCGACGGACATCCTGGAGAGCGAGGAATGGCTTGATCTGTTCGTGGCCGACCCGCGCATGAAAGCGCCGCTCATTGAAGGCATTAGCTCTGTCATCCACGAGCTGACCAGCGGCGGCGTGCGCATCGCGCTAGAGAATGTTCAGCACTGGCGCGACTCGCGCGGGACGAACGACGTCCAAGTGATGGCGCGGCTGGTCGAGGCGCTGGATTGCCACGTGGCGCTGGACGCGCGGCGCGGCTTGAATCGCCCCAGCCTCTCCCGGTGGATCGAGCTGCTCGGCAACCGAATCGTCGTGATGCACCTGCACGACGCGGAGCGTGTCGGCGGCGTCGAGCATCACCCGCCTGCCGCGTCCGATTGGCGCGAGATCATTCCGCAGCTCGAGCAGACTCCCGCGCAGGTGTATGTGTTGGAAGCGACCGCCAATCGCAGCCCCGGCGCGATCAAGGTCAGTCGGGAATACATTTCCAAGTTGTTGAATCAATAGGCCTGTCAGATCTGGGTGAAAAAGTAATGAACGCACTAGCTGGCAAACTAGAAATTGACACCAGCCTCGTCCGCAAGATTCTCGTCGAGTTCTTGGGTCAAGAGATTGGCAAAGTGGGACTGAGCCGCGCGGTGGTTGGACTTTCCGGCGGGATTGACAGCGCGCTTTCGTGTTACCTGGCGGTCGAGGCGCTCGGCGCTCAAAACGTGCTGGCGATCCGGATGCCGTATCGCGCCTCCTCGCCCGACAGCCTGGAGCACGCGCAGTTGGTGATTGACGCGCTCGGCGTTCCCCACGACACCGTGGACATTACGCCGATGGTCGAGCCGCTGTTCGAGCGTTACCCCGCGCGAAGCGTGACGCAGAATCGCAAGGGCAACGTCATGGCCCGCGAGCGGATGATCATCCTCTACGATCAATCCGCCGCATGGCACGGGCTGGTGGTGGGCACCAGCAACAAGACGGAACTGCTGCTGGGCTATGGGACGCTGTTTGGCGACATGGCCTCGGCAGTCAATCCGCTGGGCGATTTGTACAAGACACAAATCCGCCAGCTCGCCGCCGCTGTGGGCGTGCCGCAGCCGATCATGGACAAGCCGCCCTCCGCCGACTTGTGGGCCGGCCAGACCGACGAAGGCGAGATGGGCTTGATTTATGAACAAGTGGACCGCCTGCTGTATCTTCTCGTGGACGAGCGCTACTCGCTTGACGAAGCGGTCAAAGCCGGCTTTGCGCGCGAGTACGTCGAGCGCGTGTGGAAGATGGTGCGCGTCAACTCGTTCAAGCGGCGCTTGCCGCTCATCGCCAAGGTCAGCACGCGAACGATCGGCGTGGACTTTCGCTACCTGCGCGATTGGGGCGTGTGACACTTGCGCCTGCGCGCAGTGCAGGTGTTGCGGATTTCGGAGCAAGAGACAAGTGGGATTCAAGCGCGCAATATTGGCAGCGTTGATGGCCGTCGTGAGCATCAGCCCGGGAGGCAGGCTCTCGTCGGCTCCACCACCGCCTGCCAGTGTTTCACCCCATGTCTTGGCAGCCACCGAAGGCAACGCATCGGCGTCGTTCCTCGTCGTCTTGCGCGAACAGGCTGATCTGCGACCTGCTGCATTGCTCCCCACAAAAGCCGACAAGGGTCGTTTTGTCTACGAGGCGCTGCGGCAAATGGCGCTCCACTCGCAGGCACCGCTGCGGGCTGCGCTCGACCGCGCCGGTATTCGCTACCGCTCGTTCTACATCGCCAACATGCTCGAGCTGACCGGCGACCGCGAGACCGTTTTAAAGCTGGCCGCTCGTCCCGACGTGGCCCGCATCGAAGCCAATCCGCAAATCGCAAATCTGCAATCCGACCTCCCGCCCTTCGGGCGTCCGACCTCCCGCCCTTCGGGCGTCCGCAACTTGCAATCCGTCGAATGGAACATCCAAAAGGTGAATGCGCCAGCGGCTTGGGCCTTGGGCTACACCGGGCAAGGCATCGTCGTCGCGGGACAGGACACGGGCTATCAGTGGGATCATCCCGCGCTCAAGTCACACTATCGCGGTTGGAATGGTATCACGGTCACACACGATTACAACTGGCACGACGCGGTTGCCGGCAGTCCCGCGCCGATTGACCCATACGGACACGGCACCCACACGATGGGCACCATGGTCGGCGACGATGGCGCAGGCAATCAAGTCGGCATAGCGCCGGGGGCCAAGTGGATCGGCTGCCGCAACATGGACAGCGGGGGCTATGGCACGCCCGCGCGCTACATCGAATGTTTCGAGTTTTTTCTGGCCCCCTACCCCATCGGCGGAGACCCGCACACGCAAGGTGTCCCTGAGCTGGCTCCGGCGGTCATCGGCAACTCGTGGAGCTGTCCGCCAAGCGAGGGATGCAGCGTCGGCGCACTCCAGGCGATTGTGGACACTGTTCGCGCGGCGGGGATTGAGGTGGTGGCCGCGGCGCAGAATTATGGATCGGAATGCGGCACGATCCGCGAGCCAATCGGCATTTACACGAACACATTCACCGTGGGCGCAACGAACTCGAACGATACGATTGCGGGCTTTTCCAGTCGCGGCCCGGTCTCTTACAACGACAGCACGTACCGCAAGCCCGACATCAGCGCGCCGGGCGTGAGCGTGCGTTCGGCCTATCCCAATAATTCGTGGGCGTACCTGCAAGGCACTTCGATGGCAACGCCGCACGTGGCGGGCTTGTTCGCGCTCGTGTGGTCGGCTGCGCCGGAAGCAGTGGGCAACCTGGCGGCGACGGAACACGTCATCACCAGCACCGCCGTTCACCTGACGACGGACCAGGGCTGCGGCGGCGACACGCCGACCTCTGTGCCCAACAACGTCTTCGGCTGGGGGCGCATTGACGCGCTGGCTGCCGTTCAGGCTGCGCGACCCGCGCTGCAAATCACGGCGACCGCGAGCGCCGGCCCGATCCTCGTCGGCAGCCTGCTCACGTACACGCTGGCCGTCGCCAACCCTTCGCTGCTTTCGAGCAACACCAACGTCGTCGTGACCAATACACTGCCGACCAACGTGACGTTTGCCGGCGCGTCAGATAGCGGCGTCTATTCGCCGACGGAACGGATGGTAACGTGGAGCGTGCCGACATTGACAGCGCAGACGAACATCAGCCTCACGCTGGTAGTGACAACCAGCGATGTACTCACAGGCGCGTTGATTGTCAACCGTGATTACGGCGCGCGCAGCGACCGAATCACGGACATCGTTGGCGGGCCGCCAGTGACGACGCTCGTCGGCGTGTTCCCCTACGTCTACTATTTTCCGATCTTTTTCGCTTCAGAATAAACATCGCCCCTGCAAAGGTCATGACCTTTGCAAGGGTGAGTTTTCTGCATCCCTCGACAGACTGCAGTCGTTTTGCTTT
>CAYHAR010000162.1:0-1102 GCA_964354595.1 uncultured Anaerolineae bacterium
TGCCCGCCGCAGCCAACCAAGAGTAACACTAGAACCACCATGAGCATCATTGTCTTTTTCATCGCGTTCCTCTTTCCCTGTTCACTGATCACTCATACCGCAACGCCTCGACCGGGCTGAGGTTCGCCGCGCGCCAGGCAGGATACAGCCCACCCACCGCGCCCAACCCGAGCGCGATCAAGAGCGCTTGAATCATCAAATTCGACGAGATGATAATGATCAGTGCTTCCCCCCACACTGGAATCTGGCGCATCACGACGCTCAGGATCACTGAAAGCGCTGTGCCGAGGATCACGCCCATCAGAGCGAGCGCCAACGATTCCTGGAGCACCGAGACCAACACGCGCTTCCGCCGCCAGCCCAACGCGCGCAGTGTGCCGATCTCGCGCGTCCGCTCGAACACGCTCATGAGCATCGTGTTCATCATGCCGATGCCGCCCACGATGATCGCCAGCACGCTGATCGTCCACATCAATACGCCCATGCTTTGCATCTCGGGCCCGCTTTCGACAAATTCGCTGGATGGCACGACGGTGATCTCGGGGATATAAGTTTCGATCTGCGAGCGGAGCATTGGAGCTTGCTGCTGGTTGTTCACTTTGATCAAGTACATGGTCACCTGCCGGGGCTTGCCTAAAAGCTCCTGAGCGTCGCGCAAAGAGATGATGGCACTGCCCTCTTCCCACGTCACTCCGGTCTCAAAGAGGCCCACCACGCGAAAGCCGACCTCGCGCAAGCGTACCACGTCGCCCACGCGCACCTTGAGAATCTCGGCTCCGGCGCGGCCTAGGATCACCTCGCGGCTTCCGGCCAGCTCGCGCCCTTCCACAATCTTGAAATGGCGGATGGCGGGCTCGTTAGGATCGTAGCCCATGACGATGAGGTACGGCATCTCTTCCGTTGACACAATGCCCATCACCGCGCCCGACACGCTCTGCACGCCCGGCAGCGAAGCGATTTGCTTGCCGGCCCGGTCGTTGATGGCGCTGTAGCCGATGCTCGAAGCGCCGGCCTGGCGCGCCGTCAGGTCTGCGTCGCCCGAGTTCAAAAGCTTGCTGTACTCGCCCATGAATCCGTCCGTCAGGCCGCCCAGCGTCACGAC
>CAYHAR010000162.1:1202-8270 GCA_964354595.1 uncultured Anaerolineae bacterium
AAAGCTTGCTGTACTCGCCCATGAATCCGTCCGTCAGGCCGCCCAGCGTCACGACGGATGCCAAGCCGATGGCGATTCCCAGGACGGTTAATGCCGTGCGCCCCTGGCGGCGCAACAACGAGTTCACGGTTTCGAATTTAAAGTTCCAGCCGCCCACCTGGACTGCTGGTATTTGGAGCTCGAGGTTGAGAGACTGTGCGCCGCCTTCGTACCGCAGCGCCTCGACGGGCAACAGCTTGGACGCCCAGCGCGCCGGATAGATGCCACCCACAGCTCCCAACACAATCGCCGTGAGCATCCCCTGACCCAGCAAGGGCAGCGTGAGCTTGCCTTGCAGGAAACTCAGCGCAGCGGTCTGGCCCAGCGGGCCGATCAGGGCCACGCCGGCTGCGCAGCCCAGCAACCCGCCAATCAATCCCAACCCTATACTTTCACTCAAGACGAGGACCAGGATGCGTTGCCGGCTCCAGCCGAGCGCCCTCAGCGTGCCGATCTCGCGCGTGCGCTCGAACACACTCATCATCACGGTGTTGGTCATGCCCACGCCGCCGATGATGATGGCCAGCAGCGCAATGCCCCACGCGAGACCCTGGATCATGCCCACTACTTGCTGTTGGTTAGAGGCCTGAGACGAGTTGGACATGGACAGGCGGGGAAATTGGCGTTCCAGCCGCGCGCGCACTCGCTCGAGTTGCCGCGCGTCTTTGAGCTTGACCTGGACGGCGCCCACCTGACGCTTTTTTTGGATTAGTTGCTGCGCGTCGGCCAGCGCCATCACCGATGCTGCGTCTTCAAATCCGCTGCCGGTCTCGTAGATGCCAACGACGCGAAAAGCGCCGCCGGTCAGCCGCAGCACGTCGCCGACTTGCAGTTTCAACGATTCGGCAGCCTGCCGGCCCAGCATAATCTCGCGGTTGCCGGTTGCCACCTGGTGCGCAGCCAACGACTGCCCTTGCACCAGCTTGAAGCGTTGAATGGCAAACTCTTTGGGATCGTAGCCGAACACGAAAAAGTACGGCGAGCCGGGCGCGGTGACGTTGCCGACGATCATGCCGGTGGCGGCCTGCACATCCGGCAGCGCCGCTACTTGACTTACCACCTCTTCGTCTACCGAGCTGATGGTGACGTCGTACGCGCCTTTTTGCATGATCGTCAGATCGGCGCCGCTGCCTGAAAACATGGTCAGGTAGCCGGTGCGCAATCCTTCTCCCATCGCGCCCAATGCCACGATCATCGTCACGCCGACCGCAATCCCGGCGACCGTCAGAAATGTGCGAGTCTTTCTACCCGTCAGATTCCTCAGAATCTGTATGAGCATTTCGTCTCCTCAGTTTCGTTGCGATTAACAGTTTCCGTCTGCGCAGCGCAGTATCAGCGGCAGGTACACGCGGAGCGGCTCGCCCGGCTTGGGAACGGCGCTGACCTCGCTCGATAGTTGGTGCGAGTTGCCGGCCGGGTCGTAGCTGCAAAGTGTGTAGGAATAGACCTGATCTCCCACGACTTCCGTATCCAGGTATGCAGCGCTTGGGCCGATATGGGCCAGGGGCGTCTCGGAATAGCTTTCGCCTGACTGGCGGCGATAGATGTTGTAACCGGCGACAATCGGATAGTCGTACAACGTCCAGTGCAGCGTCACGGTACCAGTGAAACCCGTCGCCGTCAACCCACGCGGCGCTGTCTGCACCTGCCGCACGATCAAACCATTGGATACGTCGGCATCAGCCTGAGCACCATACAAGTAAGTGTAATCATCTGTGTTATACCACAGATAATAGTTAAGCCACGCCGTCATGTACTTTTGGCTCAACTGGGTCAAGGTCGTGCTGATCGTGCCGCTGCACCCCAACCCAGGAGTACTACAGAACTGGTTGCCCGGATCGGCAAACACGCAATGACTCGCCCCGACGACAAGAAATGACGCCTTGTGTGTCGCGCCAACTAACGGATAGATATCCGCGTAATCGGACTGGGCATTGCAAGTGCTCGGCGGCGAGCCCAGAATGCCAGTCGACACGGTGATGTTGGGCGCTTCGGCTTGCGGATTCCAGATCGGCGGACCTTCCTGCCCCGAAAAATCGCTGGAATGATAAACCGGGTCAAGCCCTACAACGGCCTTGATGCGCGGGTCACGCGCGGCGATGGCCAGTGCTGTCGAGCCGCCAAGCGAATAGCCTGCTGTTGCCAATCGAGCCGTATCCACCTTTTGATACAAGAAACTGCCGGGAGAGTTGGCGGCTGTTTCAAGATAGTTGATCACAGCCACCGTCTCCGTAATGCGCGTCTCGGCGTCATCCTGCAACCTGGGGATCGCCATCACATAGCCCCAGCTTGCCAGGTGTTGGCCATTGCCGGCGTTCTCTGCCGCGCCGTTAGAGAAACCAAACATACTAAAGCCATGTGAAAACGCAATAGCGGGATACGGCGCGCTCAACCCAACGCCACACTGATTGGAGTTTGGATAATAAATGTTGGTCTGGATGGTGCTGCTTATCGTCACCGTCTGACTGATCACACTGCACGGGCCAGGCGAACCGGGATCTGTTGCCATCTGCGATTGAGCCGCGTGGACGCCGAGCCACACGGACATTCCAGCTATGAGCAGCAGAACTGATAGTACGAGTGTCTTCCTGACTTGCATTCTACTCACCTCGCTAGACCGTCAGCGGGGCCTGCCTGGTCTTGCTGTGCCGGTTCACGCCACCAGAGCGAAATTATCTCTGGGCTTCCATACCACGGCCCACCAAATCCGCTGAAATGGCTCATGCCGTTCAAGATGAGCTGGTTTGATCCAGGTAGCAATGCGGATTCCACGGGTATCAGTCCATCCCCCCAGGCGGCGCCGTCGCCGCCGATCTTGGCATAGTTGTCATGAGCCCATTGCTCGCGCCGCGAGCCATTCGGGTCGCCGCGCGTCAACTTGCCCGCGACCGACGTATATTGGACCCGAGGCGCAAAACATGCGCCCGGGTATCTCTGCTCGACCCAGCGAGACGTTGGCCCTCCGCGCGTCAGACCGCCCCGGTTGTGATGTGGACTTCCCAAGGTGATGAGATGGTCAACATGGTCCAGCCCCCGATAGGCCTGTCCCAAAAACGGTTTCGGGCTGAGGTAAAGCCGCGCCAGCACTCCACCGGCGCTGTGACCGATCAGCGTGACCTTGCCGCTTGCCGAGTGACACAATGCTTGCTGTACAGTCCGGTCGAGCTTGCGCAGCAGAAAAGCCCATCCCAGTCTTGTTACGCTGGGCAGCCAGTCGTGTCCCAGCGTCTCGACGATCCAGACAGGCTGGCCCGTGAAGGAAGCCAGAGCGTCGCGCATCTCCCAGTACAGCATGGAAAAGCTCATAAAGCCGCCAAAGATGACGATGGGCTGCGCAGAGTCGGACAGGGTCATGCGCTCGCCCTCATGGTTTCTTGAGCAGTCCCCACCGGTTTGCCATCTTGGAGATCATGCGTCCCATCGGCGTCATGTCCATGCCCGCTGCCATGTCCGCTTTTATCCCCCGCCGTTCATAGTCGCGAATCATCCGAATCTCGGGAATCATGGCAACGGTAAAGATGACGTTGACGGCTATCGCATAGATCAGGTGGCCCAGATCATGGGTGCGGAACCACAGCCAGGGAATCATCAACCACATCCCGGCCAGATAAGACACGACGACGTTGCGAATAAACACCAGGCCCAGGATCATGCCGCCAAAACCCGTGGCAAACACGCCGATCCAGTCAATGGCGAACAGGCCGCCATAGATCGCCGAAAGGCCGCGCCCACCCTTGAAGCGATAATACACGGGCCAGTTGTGTCCAATGACGCCGGCGAGTGCAGCGATGAGAAAATAATGGGTCCCCGGATACCAGATTCGAAAAGCCAGGGTTGGGAGAGCCACTTTGAGCATATCAAGAGCCGCGGTGAACATGCCGAGTTTAGGCCCCAGGTGCAATGAGACGGCTGTGCCGCTGACCGCCATGAACGGCATCTTTTGGTCAGTGCCCGGGATGACCATTTCCGTGCGGGTCACATCTACTTGAGGCGCGGCCAGCCGGGTGACGATGCGGGCAAATGAAATCGAGCCAAGCAGGTAACCGGCAACCGCCGCGAGCAATGCAATCAATGGGTCCATTGGAATTCCTCCTGGGATTTCTCTTACTTGAGCTGTGCGTCTATCTTTTCTTTGATCGCCCGAATCACGATGGGATCGTCGTTCCAGGCCCCCAGGTTGACGAGCGGGAATCCATTAGGAACACGCGCCGCGTGAACCAGCTCGGGCACGTCGTACTGGCTGTGGATGCTATCGGCGCTGATGGAAGCAGCAAAGAACACCACCTCTTGCGCGCCGTTCTGCACGATTTCCTCGACTTTTTTGGCTGGTCTTGGTTCTTTGAATTCCATCCAGGCCTGGCTCAAATTCTCTCGCTTGTAGCCATCCTGCTCAAACAGCTTGAGGATTTCCTGCCGGAAAGAAATCTCTTGCGCGGTTTCGGTGGGAAATTCCTTGTCCCATTCATCCGGCTGGCCGTGACCGACCAACAGCACGCCGACCTTGGATTTATCCGCGTTGCCGACATGGCTGTTGGCGCGCTGCAGGAACATGCTCTGCAACGTCTTGGAATCCCACAAGGGGCCGGCGAACTTGAGCGAGGCTCCGTACTCTTCCGGCTTGACGCTTTCGATCAGCTCGATGCCTTCGGCGGTGTGGTTGGAAACTGTCAGAAACACCAGGCACACGACGATTTTGCTCGCGCCTTCGTTCAAAGCTTGAATCGCCGCCGCATCGGGCCTGGGGCTGTCGTCCAGGAAGGACAGATAAAACTTGGTTCGCGTGTCCCCTTCGGCGCGGAATTGTTTTTCCAGGCTTTGGATCATGCGCATGTGCATTTGCCTATGGTTGCTCCTGCCCACGTGCAGATATTCCTGCCGAAGCTGATACAGGAAAAAGGGCCGCGCCAGGTAGGGTACGAAAGGAACTTTCGTCTCATCCAGCTCTTTGAACGTATTGATCCATCCAATCGGGTCATACGTCTCCGGCTCGCCGTGTGTGAGATAGATGATGGCCGTGTGACCGTCGCCGGGGGCGTCTTTTGCTCTGGTCAACGCCGGCACGGGCCGCGAGTCTTCTCTGGATAGCACGATGTAGGCCATCGCTGACCAGCCGATGACGAGGAAAGCCAGCGACACGGGGATCGCGATCAAAAGCTGCTTGCCCCTAAAGCCGATGGCGAGCACGATCAGCAGCAAGAACAGCAATGTGCAAGAGACGGCCAAGTACAGGCTCATCTCTAGGGGATGCACGCTCAGGTATTTGACCAGCGATAACCCCAGTAGAACAGAGATAACAACGGGTAATATCCACTTGAGTTTGCTCATGTCATTCCTTCCCTTTTGTATCCGCAACCGTTTCTCCCAACTTTTCGTGAATAATGACCTCGCCTCGATAGCCGTCCACCGTCACGACGGTATTGTCTTGGAGCGCGCAAGCGCCGGACGCAGATACGACGGCAGGAATGTTGTACTCGCGCGCGACAATGGAGCTGTGCGAGAGCATTCCCCCGGATTCTGCGACGACGGCCCCGGCCTTGGTGAACAAGGGCGTCCAGCCCACGTCCGAGTACGGAATGACCAGGACATCGCCTCCTTGCACCTTGCCGAAATCCTGAATTCCCCGCACCACTCGGGCGGGTCCGGTGTAATATCCTCTCGAAGTCGGAATGCCGACCAGCTTGTCCCGCTGGCGCGTGTCAATCGGAGGCGCCTGGTCGCCGTAGATCGTTTCGGGAACGACGACGTTTCGGTAGTTTTCCATTTCGCGCTTGCGCGAGGCGACGCGGTCTGCGTAATCGCGCCCGTCGTGACCTTTTTCCACGACCTCGCGAATCTCGTCGAAATACAGATAGAGAATGTCCTCTTTGGAGGAGATGATTCCTCTACGGACAAAATACTCGCCCAGCGCCATAAAGTAGGGGCGGAACAAGCCATACCCAAATGTATACAAAGAGCTGATTTGCTCCCGGCATAACCGAAACTGGCGCGCCCGGTGATAGACCGGACTGAGCATCAAGCGGCGGGCAGCGGCAAGCCCCAGTTCCTCAAAAGAGATTTTCTGTGAGGCTTTTTCGGCTAGCTCCGAGTTGACGATCATGCTCAGAACCACGTCCGGGTTTTCCCGCCACGGGACGGAGGCAAAATTGTTGCCGCTGTCGCTCAGATGACCGAATTGCTGGATGAATTGCTCGACCTCTCTTTGAAACTCGGCCATGCCCGGCAACTGCCGGAACTGTTCATAGCTGCTTGTCCTGATCTTTTCTCTCAGCTCTGGGTCAAGCTGGCGATAGTGCTGGCTCAGCCTCATCAGATGGACGTTGGGATCAAACTCGTGCAACTCGTCCATGTCCCGGGTCAAATCCAGGTGGGCAAAATCAACGCCGACCTTTTTCAATTGGCTCTTGAGCATCCCGTTGTACATGAACATGAGCATCGGGCCGAGGATGTTGTAATACGTCGTCTCTTGCGTGAGCGCAAACAGCCGGTCAATCTCGGCCACGATCTCTCGCTCGCTCAGCTGCCCGGCCTGCTCAAAGCGGAAAGCGCGATACCGGGCCTGCATGGACGGGACAAACGCCTCGAACCTGCGGCTAAAGTTGAGCTTGTCGGCCAGGAAGCGCGTCATGCGCGCGGCGTGCCGCAGCATCTTGCGCGACGGCTTGAACGAAGGCTTGTCAGAGCCGCGGCTGACGCCCATCATCATCTCGATGCTTTCGCGCGGCAATCCCAGCGATTCAAACACCTGGCCCAGCATCCCCATGTTAAAGTAGGCTCGATAATAAAAAGGCTTGATGAGCTGGTGTGGATCGAGATCGTTCGGGCCGATCAACTCGGTCAAGATGGACTTCCACACGCCGCCCACCAGCGGGATGTTGATGGACCACACTAGCGGCTTGATCATCCCCGGCAGCATTTCTTTGGGGATGCGGTGAGAGTATAGGTTGAGGTTTCGGAGCGCTGTGATCTCGCGCAGTTGAACCCAATAGATGTCGCGACCGTCGTACACCCATTCCAGGTCCACGGCCCCGC
>CAYHAR010000163.1:0-8215 GCA_964354595.1 uncultured Anaerolineae bacterium
GGCATTCGTCGTCGAAGGCGCCGACAAGTTCAACTCGGGCGAGATCACCGACACGACCAAGGTCGGCGTCAAGGCGATTGACGACACGACACTCGAAGTCAAGTTCAAGGAGCCGGCCGCTTACAACGCCAACATCATCGGCCTGTGGACGGCGATGGCTGTGCCCCAGTGGATCATCGAAGGCGACGACTGCACCCAGGCTCGCAGCGAAAAATGGATCGAGCCGGGCTTTTTCCAGAGCTTTGGCCCGTTCACGCTCAAGGAATGGATCCACGACTCGACGATCACCATGATCAAGAATCCGTTCTGGCCGGGCGACAAGGCCACTCCGCAGGCAAAAGTGGACGAGGTTACGTTCGCAATGATCGATGACGTGCCGGCAATGGCCGAATTCGAGGCCGGCAACCAAGACTGGACCAACATGCCCCTGGCCGACATGGACCGCGTCAAGAGTGACCCCAAGCTGTCCAAGCTGCTCAACATTGCGCCGCAGCTGTGCACGTACTTTTACGGGTTCAACACCAAGGCCCCGGTCGTAGACGACGTGCGGGTGCGCCGCGCGCTCTCGATGGCCGTGGATCGCGCGAGCCTGATCAAGAACGTCACCAAGGGCGACCAAGAACCGGCGCAGTGGTTCTCCCGCCCCGGCCTGGCTGCCGCGCCCACGATGAAGACACATCCTAACCTGGGCGTCAAGTACGATCGCGAAGCCGCCAAAAGGCTCCTGGATGAGTATCTGAAGGAAAAGAACACGACCATTGACAAGCTGGACATTACCCTGATGTTCAACACTTCGTCCGGCCATCAAAAGATCGCCGAATTTGTCCAGCAGCAGTGGAAAGAGAACCTGGGCTTGAACGTCAAGGTGACCAACCAGGAATGGAAGGTCTTTCTCGTGACGACCAAGAGCAAGGATACGCCGCAAATCTGGCGCTCCGGTTGGTGCCTGGACTATCCGGATGCCAACAACTTTATCCGCGAAGTGATGGCCGTCGGCGGCAGCGATAACCCGGCCGAAAAGGGCGTGCCATACGGCGGCGTCAACTGGAAGAATGACAAGTTCGAAGAGATTGTTAAAAAGGCAGCCGTCGAGATGGATCCGGCCAAGCGCGTCGAACTGTACGCGCAGGCCGAGCAGATCTTTGTCTACGACGACGCGGCCATCATCCCGCTCTACTGGTACACGTCCGTCAGCGTGACTCAGCCGTGGATCAAGCGCACCGTCTCGGCGGGCGGTCACCAGCGCTATGAAAAGTGGGAGGTGCTGCAGGACAAGTAGGTGAGGCAGCGCCCATAACGATTACGACGTTTTTGCTTCCCTCCATCGGTCAGCCGCCAGGGTAATGGTCTCTACCCTGGCGGCTGATGTTATTTATCCGAAGCAAATCCCCAACTCGCGCGCCATGACGACGCGCTCACTTTCGGGATTGACGCGCTTGGGGATGCTGATGGCTTCCGCGATGGGCACGGCCGTGATCTCGGCCCCGCGCAACGACACCATGTGCCCGTACTTGCCTTCGGCCACCAGGCGCACCGCCGCTGCGCCGTAGCGCGTCGCCAGCAGCCGATCAAACGGCGTGGGACGCCCGCCGCGCTGCACGTGACCCAACACGGTGCAGCGCGTCTCCAGGCCGGTCAGCTCTTCCAAACGCCGCGCCACCTCGATGCCGATGCCGCCCAAGCGCGCCACGGTCGTCACGCCGTCGCCCGCGCGGCTAAACATCTGCTGGCCGTCGGCGGGCTGCGCGCCTTCGGCGGCCACGATGATGCTAAACTTGGCCCCGCCTTTGCTGCGCGCTTTGATCGCGTCGGCGATCACATCCCAGCGGAACGGAATCTCGGGGATGAGGATCACGTCCGCGCCTCCGGCGATGCCCGAGTGCAGCGCGATCCAGCCCGCGTCGCGGCCCATCACTTCGACGACCATCACGCGGTGATGCGATTCGGCGGTTGTGTGCAGCTTGTCAATCGCGTCGGTCGCCGTGTTGAGCGCGGTGTCAAAGCCAAAAGTCACGTCCGTCCCGCCCAGGTCGTTATCAATCGTCTTGGGCACGCCCACCGTCTGGCAGCCTCTCTCGTAAAGCTCCTGCGCGATGCGGAGCGTCCCATCGCCGCCGACGACGATGAGCACGTCAATGCCCGCCGCGCGCAGCCGCTCGATCACCAGCTCCGAAGCATCCTCAATGACCTCCACTCCGTTACGGATGACTTTGCGCGCAAACGGGTTGCCGCGATTGGCTGCGCCCAGGATCGTCCCGCCTTGAGGCAGGATGCCGCGCACATCCTTGAGCGTCAGCGGACGCAACGCCTTGAACGCGCGCTCGATCAATCCGTCAAAGCCGTCTTCGATGCCCGTGATCTCGTACTCGTACCGACTGATGGCCGTCTTGACCGCGGCGCGAATGACCGCGTTGAGTCCGGGAGCGTCGCCCCCGCCGGTCAGTATTCCAATGTGCATGGTCTCCTCCTTGCGAGACCTGATAGGTTTCTCAAACCTGTCAGGTCTACTTGCGCGCGGCAGCGCGAACTCGACGCGTCGCGCGACCCACAGCGCCTTTTGCCTCCGCCTTGCCCACGACCGGCGGACGCCCCTCCGCTTCAGCCAGCTTCATGGCAAAATGACCCATCAAGTAGCCGCGCGCTCGCAGAAACTCGGCCCAGGTCGCTTCCGGATTTTCGGCGCGGAACTCGTCAAAAGCTTTATGCAGCGTGGCTTTGAGCTCGTCCAGGGAGGATTCCGGCAGGCGCACCGTCGAGCCGGAAAAGCGCAGCTTGTCTTGCACCTGGACGTAGCGCGCTAACAAAATCTCGCCAGGCTTGACGACGCTCGCGCCGGCCTCGCTCGTTACCGCCGCCGTCGAATCGTCGAATATGTCGCGCAGCGTAATGTCGTCGCCCTCGACCGATTCCACGCGGTACGCGCTGATAGGCTTGGCGGCCAGCCAATAGTCCAGTTGCTTGCGCTGCAGCTCGTTGAGCGTTGCACCCTTTTCAGCCGAATAGATTTCCAGCAGCCGTGGGCGGTCCTGCGGCGCGCAATCGAACGCGAACCAGTCGAAAAAGCGCAGCGACTCGTCTTCGTTCATCCCGTCCGCCGTCTCGGCGGTATAGTGCTCGTTCCAAAAGAGTTTCAGCCCATCGGCAAACGACTGGGCAAAGCGCGGCTCGCGCGCAAACGCGATCACGTCGCGCGTCAAGTTGCGGCGGGCAGTGTCCCAGGCGTGCGTCTCGGCTTGCGCGGCCCTATCCGCCGGCTCGTGGCAATGCTTGTACTTTTTGCCGCTGCCGCAATAGCATGGGTCATTCCGACCAGGAGTTGGCATATTGACCTCAATTTCGAATGTCGAGTGTCGAATTCGTCCTTCGTCTTTCGTCGTTCGTCATTACTACACCCACGTGACTTCCAACGTCGCCGCGCCGCGCACGGTCACCGGCACAGCCCAGACGCCGCCGGGCTTCATCAGCGCCTCGACGTGTTGACCGTCACACGTGGCACTGCGCAGGACGCGACCTGTTGGCAATCCCAGCCACACAGCGCCGCTGGCCTTGCGCCCCAATTCCACTTGCGCGCTCAACCCTCCCGTCTCGACCTGCCACCCGGTCACTTCGCCGCCCATCGTGACGTGCAGCGTCGTCGCAACCACGTGCGGCTGATCGGCAACGGGGCAGACGCGCAAGAGATGCGCGCCGTGCGCCGGAATCGAGTCGAGCGTCACGCAGCCATCGGTCACGCGCATGTAGCGGCCCTCCCAAAAGTCAAACACGTGATGAGGCTGGATCGCGTCCAGGCCCAGCCGCTTGAGATCGAGCGCACGCGAGCCGGGCTTGTCATCCCAATTGAAAACGCCGACGACGAGCCACTCGCCCCACTCGCGCTTCATCCGCAGGACGTACAGCTCCGGCATTTCGCGCTCGAGCAAGTCGAGCGGGACCGCGCGCTCGCCCAATGCCGGGAGCAATGCTGTCAGATAGCGACGGCGATCCAGCGGCAGAGCGGGCAGGTCGTCGCTGGCAAGCACCAGTCCGCCCGAAAGTCCAATGACGCTGGCGAGCGACTGAACCTCGTCTTCGGTCAGGCGCGTGTCTTTATCGCGGGCCAGCAAGCAGTCCGGGTCGTTGTGCCACCAGCGCCCGTGCAGCGCGCTACGGACGAGCGTGTTGCGGATGGCATTCCGCGCTGAGGCCATTCCGCTTTCGTCACGCCAGACAGCCGAGATGTTGAACAGCCTCGGATTCCAATCCGGGGCCACGTCCGGGCCGATGCGCATGGCATCGAAAATGCCGACGCCCGGCCCCAGCGGACAACCGCAGCCCAGCAGAAACGCTTTTTGCCCGGCAGTCTCGCGGATTAGCTCCAGCCCGCGCCGGAGCGCCTGCGCGCGCGTCGTCTCAGGGTCGTATCGCCGGCCAGGCAGCGCCGCCGCAAAAAGAAAATCCAGCTTGAGGTAAGGAAAGCCCCACTCGTGCACGACCTTGCTGACCACGCGCCGCACGTAATCCTGCGTGCCGGGATGCGTCGGGTCGAGCGCCTGCGTGAACTGGCCCCAGTTGTAGCCCGAAGACACCGGCTGCCCGCGCTCGTCGTGCAAGAGCCACTCGGCGTGCTCGCGCGCTGTGCGCGACGACGGCTTGATGATGAACGGCGCAAGCCACAGGCCAGGCGTGAGACCTGCGCTTTGCGCGCGCTCAGCCAGCCACGCCAGTCCCTGCGGAAATTTTTCGTTGACGGTCAGCCAATCGCCCACGTCCGCCTGAAAGCCATCGTCGAGCTGAACGGTCGAGAGTGGCATCTCGTCGCGGCTCTTGACGATCTCTTCCAGGTTGGCGACAAAATCTTGCTCGTTGACTTGCCCAAAAAAGTAATACCACGAGCACCAGCCGGTGGCGATTTGCTTGGGCACGCGCGCGCGCATCTGCCGGGCGACGGCTTCGGCGTAATGAGCTAATGGGTCAAGGACTTGGACGCTGGTCGGCTCGAGGTAAATCCATTCCGAAGCCAGGCGGCCTTCCGGCGGAAGCGGCACGCCGTCAGCCTGGCACGTCACCTGAAGTGAGGGGCGCGCGGGACAGCAATCGGCCACAATCGCCGTGAATTGGTCGGCCGTGGTCAGTTGTCCGACGACGAAGGCTGATGTTCCATCTGTCAGCACAGCGTACATGTCGCTGCTGAGGATGCCGGGCGTGGACGAGATGGGCGTGAGCGGATTGAGCGTCTGCGGCGAGCTGAACGGCCCCAGGCGCGTGCTCGCATCACGCTGATGCGCGTGACGTACCCCGGCAAAGCACCACGCCTGCCAGCCATTCTTGAGCAAGGAAAGCGGCGTAGAGGTGTCAGCAAATCGAACGCTACCACCTCCTCGCGGCATGGCACTGACCGGAATCAGTGTGTCCACAGCGATGGGCTGCGCAGTGCGATTGACGAGCACCAGCCGCACAAGCGCAAAGGGTCTTGCGTCGTACATCCGCACGACGAGCGACACCGCCGAGCTGCCGGTCGTCGTCACCAGCTCGAACTCGGCCTCGACGCCCGCGCCGTGAGCGTCGCGGATGGGCTGATGCTTCCAGCTCGAAACGCGCGTGGGCCAGGCGGCGCGCTCGCGCTCGCCCGCGCGATACGTCGCATCGGCGCGCGCCTCCAGGCAAGGCACGCTGCCATTGTGTGGCGCGAGCGTGTAGCGCGCGTGGGCCAGGTTGAGCCGAAAGGCCACCTGGTCGTTGGAGAGGATAACCGTGTTGAATTGCTCGTGGATTTGCATAGCCTTCCTCGGCTCATAATGATACCACATCTGGGGCGTATCGCGTATTGCATATCGCGGGTCCCGGATTGGATTGCATTGAGTTTTCAGCGAAATGGCGGTACAATCACAGCATGAAGGAAAAAAGGATAAAGACAACTCTGGCTGCGTTGGCGGTCTTGCTGGCGGCGTGCGGCACAGAGCCAGCCCGCCCAACGCTTGCGCCGACCGAAACGCTGCCGCCGCTGAGCGGCGTGCGGGTCAGCACGCTGCCGCCTCCGGCGACCAGCACGCCTGTTCCCGCGACGCATACGCCCGTCCCGCCCACCGTTGGGCCGACCACTGGCGCGACGCCGGGCTGCGCCATGGGCGCGGCGTTCGTCGCCGATGTGACGATCCCCGATCACTCGAGCGTTGCGCCCGGCGCGCAGCTCGTCAAGACGTGGCGCGTCAAGAATTCAGGAACGTGTGATTGGAGCGCGGGCTTTGTATTGGTGTTTACTGAGGGGAATCAAATGGGCGGGCCGGCCGTCGTGGCTGTGCCGCCGACAGTCTCCGGCGGCGCGCGCGACCTTTCCCTCACGCTCACAGCGCCCGCCAATCCCGGCGAATACAAAGGCAAGTGGCAGCTTCGCACGCCCGGCGGACAGCCGTTGACCGGATTGACTGTCTCTATCGTCGTGGCGGTGACGCCGACGCCGACCGGGCCGGCCACGGCCACGCCCAAGCCCAGCCCGGTCCCCACCTACGCGGGCACGATAGAAAGCTTTGTCGGCCTGTGGCTGGTAGACGAAGCTCTGGGCGACCCTCAGCGCCTCCAGCAAATCAAAATCGAGCAATCCGGCTCTCAGCTTTTAGCTTCGCCGGCGACCACGTTCGCATCGTCTTATGCGTTCGGCCTGATTGGTTTTGCGTCGGCCACTTACGACGGGGGCAAAACGATGCAATGGGAATTCGATGACCCCGCGCGAGGTCACGTGACGATTGAAATGACCATCAACAAAGCTTGCAATGCCAAAATCAGGCTGAGCTACCCTGGCCTGGCCGGGCAAAAGTTTATTTTCTACAACGTCCAGCCTTCAATCTCCTGCCAATAAGTCCCGGAAGCCATAGAATCGCCCATGGCCACCGACCTGCGCGACAAGCTGCGCCAACTCGGCGTGACGAAAGGGGCCGCCCACATCCAGCCCCCGGCCCAGCCGCGCCGCGCCCGCGCCCTTGAGTCATTGCTCGACGGACAAGAGATAGAATCCTCGGCCGGCAAAGCATTCGTCGTGGAAGAACGCTACGCGCTCGATCACGCACACGGCGACACGGCGCTGCGAGCATTCCTCGAACAGCCCGCACATGTCGCCGCGCCGCGAAGCGTGGCGTGCGAGCCAACTCTGGCAAACGTTGACCTGAGCCGCTGCGTCTTTTTGGACACCGAGACGACCGGACTTGCCGGCGGAACCGGGACACTGGTGTTCCTGGTCGGCCTCGGCTCGTTTGACCGCGACGCCTTTTGCATCCATCAGTTTTTCCTCCGCGATCCTGGCCAAGAAGCTGCCATGCTGGCCGCGCTGTCTGAGAGGATGGACGACCAGCAGGCCATCGTCACTTTTAACGGACGCGGCTTTGACCTGCCGCTCCTCCAGACGCGCTACACGCTGGCGCGGATGCGCGCGGCGTGGCTGGCGCTCCCGCACCTCGATCTGCTGCTGCCGGCGCGGCGCGTCTGGCGCGACCGGCTGATCTCGTGCGCGCTCCCGTCGCTCGAGATGCGCGTCCTGGGCGTGCGACGCACGCAAGACGACGTGCCCGGCTATCTCATCCCTCCAATGTACCTGGATTATTTGCAGACCGGCGACGCGCGCGAGATGCCGCGCGTGCTGTATCACAACCGCCAGGACATTCTTTCGATGGTCACGCTGGCGGCGCGATTGGGTCGCATGTTCGCCGACCCGCTGGCCGACGATGCGCTCGACCCTGCCGACCTGGTCAGTCTGGGCAAGTGGTACGATGACTTGGACCTGCGTTCCGAAGCCGAGCGCGCTTTTCGCGCAGCGCTGGAGCGCGAGTTGCACTCTGCGTCGCGTGTGACGGCGCTGACGCAACTGGGCTGGTTGCTCAAGCGCCAAGACCGCCGCGAACAAGCCGTCGTCGTGTGGGAGCAGCTCGCCCAAGCCGACGCCTACAACGTGACGGCGCATGTCGAGCTGGCCAAGCATTTTGAATGGCGCGCGGGCGACCTGGACCGCGCGCTGGCGTGGACGCAGGCCGCACAAGAGATCATCGCCGCGTGGCGGCCCAGCCAAGTGCGAAATCAGACCCGCGCAGAACTCGCTCATCGCGCGCAGCGTTTGGAGCGCAAGCGGCGCGCAAAACGCAAGCCGTGAGCCTCACGCTCCCACCTTGGTCGTATCCTACATTTGCAGTGCGTCTTTATTGAGAATTATTCTTGACAACGAAGCCGCATTGTGCTATACTATCAACCCATC
>CAYHAR010000164.1:0-8194 GCA_964354595.1 uncultured Anaerolineae bacterium
ACACACGCCCGACGTTAGGCGACTAACTACTAGTGTAGCACTTTTTGCCAACGGTGTCAAGAGGCCCTACCTGTCCCCAGTCTGACAACCGCCACGTCCGCCCGTTCCCCAAATCCGCGATTTCTGTTATACTACGGGCAAAAGAATCACATCTGCGATTAGAAAGGAGCCAGAACCCATGACGACGAGTGCTCTTGATCGGTTAGTGGAATCATTGGCCGGAACTGTGGCGGTGCAGGACGACCGCGTGGTCGTGAAAGACGAAGAGCGATTGCCTGACCGGATGAACGGCTTGGCTTACGAAGCTGTCTTTAGCGACGCCGAATCCAAAGCGGCCGCTCGCTGGCTGATCTGGGAAATCGCCCAAGCGTTAGGCATCCGCCCGGCCTCGATCCACGAGCTTTACATGGCGCGCGGGGAAGGCCGCTGCGGCTGCCAGTTCACCGTCCCGGCGATCAATCTGCGGATGATGTCGTTCGATGCCGCGCGGGCGGTGTTTCGCGCCGCTCGCAAGCTGAACGCTGGTGCGCTCATTTTCGAGATCGCGCGCAGCGAGATGAGCTACACCGACCAACGGCCAGCCGAGTACGCTTCGTCGGTGCTGGCTGCGGCCATCAAAGAAAGCTATCGCGGCCCGGTGTTCATTCAGGGCGATCACTTTCAGGCGGCTGCCAAAAAGTACACTGCCGATCCCGCAGCCGAGATGAAGGCGATCTACGCTTTGATCGTTGAAGCCATCGCCGCAGGCTTTTATAACATTGACATTGACACCTCGACACTGGTGGATCTTTCCAAGCCGACGCTGGAAGAGCAGCAGCGGCTCAACTTTGAGCTGTGCGCCCAATTCACGCAGTTCATCCGCGAGTGCGAGCCGCAAGGTGTCACGATTTCCGTCGGCGGCGAGATCGGCGAGGTGGGCGGCAAGAACAGCACGCCTGAAGACTTGCACGCTTTCATGCGCGGCTACAATCAGAGCAAGGGTGACGTGGCCGGCATCAGCAAGATCAGCATCCAGACCGGCACCAGCCACGGCGGTGTGATCTTGCCGGATGGAACGCTCGCCAACGTGGCAATTGACTTTGACACGCTCAAAAAGCTCAGCGCGATGGCGCGCAAAGAGTACGGGATGGGCGGCGCGGTTCAGCACGGCGCGAGCACGCTGCCGGAAGCCGCGTTCAGCAAGTTTGTCGAAGCGGACGCGTGCGAGGTGCATCTGGCGACGGCGTTCCAGACGCTCGTAATGGAGCACGAGGCAACGCCCGAGCCGCTGCGCCAGGAGATGCACGAATGGCTGCGCGTCAACGCCGCTAGTGAGCGCAAACCCAGCGACACCGACGCCCAGTTCTTTTACAAGGCGCGCAAAAAGGCCATCGGCCCGTTCAAAGAACATTTTTGGACGCTGCCGCAAAAAGCGCGGGATGCGATTGGAGCAAGCCTGGAAAAGCAGTTCACGTTCCTGTTCGAGCAGTTGGCCGTCGGCGGGACAACTGACCTGGTGGCGCAATTCGTCCACGCGCCAGAGATTCATCAGCCGGCGCCGGGCGGCGGCGTCAAAGTCGTCAAGGGTGAATCCGTCGAGGGATTGGCAGACTAGCCTGATTGAGGTTGACAATGAAGGTTCTTGTCTCTGTAGACATGGAAGGCATTACCGGCGTGGTGAGCCAAAGCCACACCGATCACACCACCGCCGAGTATCAACGCTTCCGCAAGCTGATGACGGCTGACGCGAACGCCGCCGTCGAAGGCGCGCTGGCCGGCGGCGCGACGGAAATCGTCGTGAACGACGCGCACGGGAGCATGGACAATATTCTCATCGAGGAGCTGAATCCGGCGGCGCGGCTCATCAGCGGCTCGCCCAAGCCGTTCTCGATGATGGAGGGCATCGGCCCGGACGTGGACGCCGTGTTCTTTGTCGGCTATCACGCGCGTGCGGGATCGGCTCCGGCCATTCACGACCACACCTGGTCTTCTTCGACCATCTATCACGCGACGTTGAACGGCCAGCCGATGGGCGAGATCCGGCTCAACGCGGCGCTGGCCGGGCATTTCAACGCGCCGGTCGTGCTCGTCACAGGCGACCAACTGGCGACGGCGGAAGCGCGCGATGTATTGGGCGATGTGGAAACGGTGACGGTCAAGATGGCCGTGGCCCGCTGCGCGGCGGATTGTTTGCCGCCCGCCAGGACCGCGCCCGTCATCAAGCAGGCCGCGCAAAAGGCGCTGGGGCGCAAGCGCGCGCCGCTCGTCGTCAAGCCACCTATCACGCTGGGCATCGAGTTTTTGCGCAGCATCCAGGCAGAGCGGGCCGAGCTGATGCCGGGCGCCAGGCGCACTGGCGCGCGCTCTGTCGAGTGGACGGGCGAAGACATGGCAGCGGTCTATCGCACCTGGCGAGCGTTCGTTTACCTGGCAGGGAATTTCTAGACGCAAGTCGCAGGGCGCAAGTGGCAAGGAGTTTTACAATGGCAAGTGATTTGATTGTTGGCCCAACCTTTGAAGAGATGCTGCATCCCAACAAAATCGAGGCCAAGACGCGCCAAAAGGCGCTAGAGATGATGGTCAAGGATCCGCTCGATCCGATCAACCTGTTCAACATCACCTGGCGCGACGGCAATAATCATATTTATTACGAGGTGCTGCCGGAGGCGCTGACCGGCGTGCAAGCGCCGATTGTGGTGCTGTACGCCAAAGATTTTCCGAGCGGCTCGCACAAGGTTGGCGCAGCCTATAGCGTCCTGGTGGACATGGAAACCGAAGGGCTGGTCAATCCGCGCGTCCATACGCTCGTGTGGCCTTCGACCGGCAACTATGGCATCGGCGGCGCGTGGGTGGGCTGCCGAATGGGCTTTCAGTCCATCGTCGTGCTGCCGGCTGAGATGAGCAAGGAACGCTTTGAGCGCATCGAGTCCTACGGCGCGACGGTCATCAAGACGCCGGGCTGCGAGTCGAACGTCAAGGAGATCTATGACAAGACGTGGGAGCTGCGCCGCGATCCCAACACGCGCATCCTGAATCAGTTCGAAGTGATGGGCAACTATCGCTTCCATTATCACGTCACCGGCAACACCATCGTGGAACTGGCGGATGTGCTCAAAGCGCAGGGCGTGGGCAATGGCCGCGTTGCCGCCTACTGCTCCGCGATGGGCAGCGCGGGGACGATTGCCGCGGGCGACCGGCTCAAGCAGGTCTGGCCGGATCACAAGATCGTCGGCCTCGAGCCGATCCAGTGCCCGACGCTCTACTGGAACGGCTATGGCGGGCACGACATCCAGGGCATTGGCGACAAGCACGTGACGTGGATTCACAACGTGATGAACATGGACGCCATCATGTGCCTGGACGACATTGAGTGCAAAAAGGGCTTGCAACTGCTCACCGAAGAGGCGGGGATGCAACTGCTCGCCGAGGTCGGCGTGCCGAAAGCTCGAGCGAAAAAACTTTCGACCATCTTTGGCATCAGCGGCGTGTGCAACGTGCTCGGCGCGATCAAGACGGCCAAGTTTTACGGGTTCGGCAAAGACGACGTGATCGTCACCATCTGCACGGACGCGATTGACCGCTATCATTCCGTGATGGCCGACATGACGGCGACGTATGGCAAGATGGACAAGGCCGAGGCGCTGGCGCGGCTCAAGAGCATTTTCTACGGCCAAAAGACGGATTGGATTCACGAGGGCACGCAGGAAATGCGCCGCCAGTGGCACAATTTGAAATACTATACGTGGGTGGAGCAGCAGGGCAAGACCGTTCAAGAACTCGACGCGCAGCTCAACCCTGAATGGTGGTTGAGAGAGCAAGCCAAAGTTACAGAGATTGACAAGCGCATAGAGGCAACGCGCAAGTAAGACAAGGCCCGAAGGGTTTGCAAACCCTTCGGGTCTTGCGTTTAAGGAGGAATGCGCCAAATGAAAACCTGGGAACCTCCCAAGCATTGGCTCAAAATCACCACCATTGACGCGCACACCGGGGGCGAGCCGTTTCGAGTGATCACCAGCGGCTATCCCGACTTGCCGGGCGAAACGATTCTGGCCCGCCGCCGCTACGCCAAAGAGCGCCTGGATCACCTGCGAACAGCGTTGATGTGGGAGCCGCGCGGCCACGCCGATATGTACGGCTGTATCGTTACGCCGCCGGTCACGCCGGGCGCGGACATTGGCATCCTCTTTATGCACAACGAAGGCTATAGCACCATGTGCGGTCACGGCATCATCGGCATCGCCAAGGTGGCGCTCGAAACGGGCCTGTTGCCGATGACCGCGCCTGAAACCACCATCAAGATTGACACGCCCGCCGGGCTGGTGGTTGCTCACGCGCGGGTGAGCGAGGGCCAAGTCAAGAGCGTCTATTTCCGCAACGTGCCCTCGTTCGTTCTAGTCTTGGATGAAACCGTTGACGTGCCGGGCTTGGGCATGGTGCGCTACGACATTGCCTTTGGCGGAGCGTTTTACGCTTACGTGCAAGCGCAAGACGTTGGCCTCACCTGCACGCCGAAAGATTTCCGCCCGCTCATCGAAAAGGGCATGGCGATCAAGCGCGCGATCATGGCGAGCCGCCCTATCCCGCATCCTTTCGAAGAGGACTTGTCGTTTCTCTACGGCACGATCTTTATCGGACCGCCGACGGGCAAAGACGCGCACAGCCGCAACGTGTGCATCTTTGCCGAAGGCCAAGTGGACCGCAGCCCGACCGGCACCGGCATCAGCGGGCGACTGGCGATTCATCACGCGCGAGGCGAGGTGAGCCTCGGCCAGCCGATCACCATCGAGAGCATCATCGGCACGCGCTTTACCGGGCGTATCGTGGAGACGACCACCTTCGGTCCCTATCCGGCCATCATCCCAGAGGTGGAAGGCACAGCCCACATCGTCGGTCGCCACGAGTTTTTGATTGACCCGGACGACCCGCTGCGGGATGGATTCATTCTGCGCTGACGTGCGAGCACAGAAACTTGGCCGACTGCCGGGGTTACATACGCAGACCATCACACATACCACAGGAGACCCACCATGATAGCACGCTCGATCTTGGCCAAAATCTTGCCATCCGGATGGCTGCCGTACCTCCTCCACTTGCGCCCCCGCGCCTGGCTGATCGTCACCGCGCACATGTCGGTCGGCTTTTGGCTCGCCAACGGACTGAACCTGACCGCCGACAAGCTGCAACAACTGGGATTGGCCGTGCTGGCCTGGGGCGTGCTGGGCAACGGCGGGACACTCGCGATCAACAGCGCATTCGACCGGGACGAAGGCGATATCGGCTACCTGGACGACCCGCCCCGCGTGCCGCGCCATCTGGTTGGATTTGCCCTCGCGATGCTGGCCGCCGGGTGGCTCGTCGCCACGCGGCTCGGCGCGCAGTTCATCGTGGCCTACTCGGTGTGTTGCGCGTTGTCGCTGCTGTATTCCGTGCCGCCGCTGCGCTTCAAGGCCATCGCCGGGCTGGACGTGCTCATCAACTCTATCGGCTACGGGGCGATGACGCTTTACGCCGGGTGGGCCGCTGTGGGCCGCCCGCTGGTCGCGCCCATCCTCAACGTCGTGGCGGCGTTCTTTTTCCTGTTCGCCGGGTTCTATCCACTGACGCAAATCTATCAGATGGGCGAGGACACCCGGCGCGGCGACCGGACGCTGGCGACCGTCCTGGGCAAGCGCAACGTGCTGACGTTTGCCATCGCGAGCATTGCATTGGGCTTTCTCTTCCTCTTTCGCGAAGTGACTCTAAACTATTGGCAGAGCCGCTCGCTGATAATCGGGGTGGCGCTGGCGCTGTGGATGCTGGTGCTCGTGCCGTGGGTTCTGCGGTGGAAACGCGCCGACCTCCGCTACGAGCAATTGGGAATGTACCGGGCCTTGTGGGCCTGGGCCGTCACCGACATCGGCGTCGTCATTGCCATGCTGCCGCTGTAAGATTCGTTCAAAAGGAGTTCAAGATGAAGTGGGTCACCCGTTCGCACGTTCACGTGGACCGCGTGGCTTGCCCGTGGCTGATCACGCGGTTCATAGACAACGAAGCCGAGTTCTTGTTCGTCCCCAAGAACCAGGTGAAAGTCGCCGCCGAAACCGGCGCGATTCCGTTTGATGCGCCGGGCGTCGAGCTGGGCCACCACGAAAACCGCTGCTCGTTCGAGTCCATCGTGCTCAAGTACGAGCTGAAGGACGCGGCACTGGCGCGGATGGCAAAAATCATCCACGCGGCGGATGTGGAGGCTGGCCTGGATACCGACCCCATCGCGCGCGGGCTGGAAGCGATTGCCACTGGCTTTAGCCTGCGCTTTCCCGACGACGAGGAAAACCTGGCGCGTCAGTTTCAAGTGTACGATGCGCTGTATGCTTGGTGTCGCCTCCAGATGGCAAAGGGCCAGTAGGTCACCCTTCAAGCACGACCTGCTTTTCGTAATGAACATTCGTCAACGCATCCTTGATTTCCTCGGCCTGCGCCGGAACATGGTCGCCCTGCTCACCATGGTCATTCTGGTGGGCATGGGCGAAAAGATGGCCGAGCGCTTCTTGCCCATCTACCTGCTGGCGCTGGGCGGCGGCGTTCTATCGGTGGGCTTGCTGAACGGGATGGACAATCTGCTCAGCGCGCTCTACTCTTTCCTCGGCGGCTATCTGAGCGACAAGCTGGGTTACAAGCGGGCGCTGCTGGTGTTCAACTTGGTCGCCATGGCGGGTTACGCGCTCGTCATCCTGGTGCCGACCTGGCAGGCGGTGATCCTGGGCGCGATCCTGTTCATCTCCTGGACGGCGCTCTCGCTGCCGGCGACGATGAGCATGGTTTCGTCGGTGCTGCCCAAGAACAAGCGGACGATGGGCGTCTCACTCCACTCGCTCGTCCGGCGCATCCCGATGGCGCTCGGCCCCGTGGTCGGCGGGCTGCTCATCGCCAGCCTGGGCGAGCGCGATGGCGTCCGAGCCGCTTTTGTGGCCGCCTTCCTCTTGGGCCTGGTGGCGCTGGTAATGCAACAGTTGCTCATTGACAATGTGCCAGGGGACGACCGCACCGCCGAGCGCAATCCGCTCGCCGTGCTCCACTTCATGTCGCCCGACCTGCGCAACTTGCTCGTCTCGGACATTCTGGTCCGCTTCTGTGAGCAGATTCCCTACGCCTTTGTCGTTATCTGGGCGATGAAGAATGTCGGGATCAGCTCTGTCCAGTTCGGTCTGCTGACGACGGTCGAGATGATCACGGCCATGCTGATCTATATACCGGTGGCCTATCTGGCAGACAAGAACACCAAAAAGCCATTTGTCGTCATGACCTTTGTCAACTTTACTGTCTTTCCGCTGTTCCTGCTGGTGGCCCGCTCCTATCCGCTGTTGATCGCGGCGTTTATCATTCGCGGGATGAAAGAGTTTGGCGAGCCGACACGCAAAGCGCTGATCATGGACCTGGCCCCCGACGAGATGAAGGCCAGCATGTTCGGGGTGTACTATTTGCTGCGCGATGTCGTCGTTTCGCTCGCTGCATTTGGCGGGGCGTTTCTTTGGCAGGTCTCGCCCGAGACCAATTTCATGGTCGCGGCCGGCTGTGGGCTGGTGGGAACGCTTTATTTTGCCCTCTTTGGTCGTGACCTGGCCTGGGTTTCGCGCCCGTAGGACAAGCTGCCACCTTGTCCTATGGCCGACCCTCGGCTTGACTATCCCCCAAGTAATGGCATAATTACGCCCCGTCAATCCAAACATTTGAGGAGAAAGCTCGTGAAGCGATTTATCTTTGTATTGATTCTTGCATCGCTCTTGACCGGTTGCGCAACCAGCCCAACGCCCGCGCCGACCGCGCCGCCTCCACCTCCAGCGCCCACGTGGACGCCGCAGCCGACTTTTACGCCCAATCCTACCTACACGCCGTTCCCCACACGGACGCCCTTGCCGACGCCGACCTTTATGCCTGCGGCGACTGCCACGCCCGCGCCGGTCACCTACGTCGTGCGTCCAGGCGACACGATCAACTCTATCGCTAAACAATACCAGGTGCCCGCCCAAGTATTGGCCGCCGCCAATGCGATCCAGAATGCTGACTTGATCGAGGTCGGGCAAGCGCTCGTCATTCCGCTGGCTTCCTCGGCGGCGATGTCGGCCACTGTCTCAATCACCGTGACGCCCAAACCGGTCGTGCGCGTCCCCGCCGCGCCCGCGCCGCAACCCTCCGGCATGATCTATCCCGCGCCCCCCATCCTCCAGCCGCTCAACGG
>CAYHAR010000165.1:0-8111 GCA_964354595.1 uncultured Anaerolineae bacterium
ACGGATGGAGGAGTGGATCATGTCATTTTCAAGTAACACCTTACAGCGCGAGAGACCTGACAGCATTCGTGCCGACGTCTCACTACCCCGACGTCAGCAGTACTATGCTTCCCCGGTGGACTGGCGAGATGAGATACTCTACTTTCTTCTGGTGGATCGCTTTAGCGACGGACGGGAACAGACTCGCCCGCTGCTTGACCGACAAAACCTGGGCAGCGCGCGAAGCCAGTCGTGGCGTTGGGATCAATGGGCCGACTCTGGTGCCAATCGCTGGCAAGGCGGGACGCTTCAGGGCGTCAAATCCAAGCTGGACTATCTCAAGCGGCTTGGCGTCACGACGCTCTGGCTGAGTCCGGTGTTTAAACAACGCGGGCATCTTGATACTTTTCATGGTTACGGCGTCCAGGATTTTTTGGATGTTGATCCTCACTTTGGCACCCGCCGTGATCTGGTAGACTTCATGAATGCGGCCCATCGCCAGGGGATGCGCATCATCCTCGACATCATCTTTAATCATTCCGGGCCAAACTGGATTTATCCGCCTGGCACACCGGGGGGACAAGAGACGCCCGTCTACACAACGGGTCAATATCCTTTCGGCTCATGGTTGGGTGACCAGGGACAACCCATCAACGCCATCCAGGGCAGCGAGGATGGAGCTTGGCCGGGCGAGCTTCAAGACACCCTTCGCTACACTCGCGCAGGAATGGGCAATCTGGGCGCAGGCGACATTGACGACCCGAACGCAGAGCACAAACGCAGTGACTTTTTCACTCTGCGAGACTTGCAACTGGAAGCGCCTGACCTGCTAACCGACTTGGCCGCGTGCTACAAATACTGGATTGCGTTGACAGACTGCGACGGCTTTCGAATTGACACACTCAAACACGTCTCGTTGGAAGAGGCGCGAAATTTCTGCGGCACGGTCAAAGAGTTTGCGGCCAACATGGGCAAGGACAATTTTTTCCTGGTCGGTGAGATCGCGGGCGGCGACTATGCAGAAGACCGCTACCTGGACGTGCTTGACCGCAACCTGAACGCGGCACTCGACATCGGCGAAATGCGGCCCGCGCTCGGCGGCGTCGCCAAAGGTCTGGTTCACCCATCCGCGTATTTCAGCGGTTTCGATCCTGGCACGGCGATCATGGGCTCACACCGGAACTTGGGCAACCGTCACGTTTCGATTTTGGACGACCACGATCAGGTCTTTGGCACCAAGCTGCGCTTTTCGAGCGAGGCCGCTTCCGACCATCAGGTGGTCGCGGGTGTCGCTTTGCAGCTCTTGACGCTGGGCATTCCCTGTATCTACTATGGAACCGAGCAGGCCTTGGCAGGGCCCGAGCCTTCCGAATGGCACTGGCTTCCGGATTGGGGCAGTTCGGATCGCTACCTCCGTGAGGCAATGTTCGGCCCGGAACATCCACGTCAAAGTGGTCGTGGTGGATTGCCGGCATCGTCCGGCAACGTGGACACCAACCTGCCCGGGTTCGGCCCGTTCGGCACGGCCGGATACCATTGCTTTGACGATCACGGTCAAGCCTACGTCCGCATTGCCGCGCTCACATCACTGCGCCAATCCTATCCAGTCTTGCGCGATGGACGACAATACCTGCGTCCTATCGCGTTCCTGGGTCGGCCTTTTGACGTTTATGGGCCCGGCGAGATACTGGCCTGGTCGCGCATCCTCGACGATGAGGAAGCACTGTGCGTCCTTAACGCACATGGCACACAGGCGCGCGGCGCCGACGTCTTGGTGGATGCGACTCTTAATCCACCCGGCAGTTCAATGACGGTTGTCCTCAACACGGCTCAGGCTGCCAACCCGCAAGGGTACACGGGCGTCCAAGTTCGGTCGAGCCTGCCGGTGAAGCGCACCGCCGACGGGAGGGCCTACATCGAGATTCGTAACTTGCCGCCTTCCGAGGTGTTGGCGTTGACCAATCATCCGGGATGATGTTGCCTGAATCTGCTGTGACTTGCACATAGAGAAAAAAGGCGCAAGGTCAGTCTCCCGCAGGCTGAGCATGACCTATCTGCCTATTGTGCGCAAGAACCCTTGAAGGGTTCACCCCGCATCAAAGAACCGGCTGACTGGATCACATTTCCAGCGCTATCAGCGCCGCGCCATACGCCCCCATGAGTTGCGGGTAGCGCGGGAGAATCACCTTCTCGCCCGTTTCTTCCTCCAGCATCCGGGGGATGGCCTGATTCTGCGCGACGCCTCCCGAAAGCATGAGCGGCGGCGCAAGGCCCACGGTGCGTATCATCGCCACGACGCGCTTGATGAGCGAGCGATGCAAGCCGCGCAGGATGGGCTCGACGGCCACTCCGTGCGCGATGAGGGAAATGACTTCCGACTCGGCAAAGACGGTGCAGGTGCTAGAGATGGAGACTTCATGGGAGGCCGAAAGCGCAACCTCCCCCATGCGATCCAATGGCACGCCCAAACGGTTGGCCGTGTTTTCCAAAAATCGCCCGGTGCCGGCAGCGCATTTGTCGTTCATGGAAAAATCCGTCACGTCCCCTTTGGGGCTGATGCCGATGACTTTGCTATCCTGGCCGCCAATGTCCACCAGCGTCCCGCCACGCTTCGCGGCCAGTTCCCGATAGACGCCTTTGGCGTGACAGGTGATCTCGGTCACTTGGCGCGCAGCCGGACGAACCAGCTTGCGTCCATAGCCCGTGGCGACGAGGAAAAGCCTCCCCTTCATCCCCCCTGCAAGCGGGGGGGATAGACAGGGGGCGCGCGCCAGAAATCTCTCTACCTGATCTTCTACGCGCGGGTCGGCCTGTTCCAAAAGATGCCAGGCCAGGTTCCCCTCCGCGTCCACTCCCACCATCTTGACCGTCGTAGAACCCACGTCAATTCCGAGCGCGCACACACTATTCGTCATTCGTCGTTCGTCCCGCGAAGCGGTCATCCCAGCATTTCCACAAACGCGGCCAGCCGATTGGCGACTTGCTCTTCAGAGTAGCAACGCGAATCATTGTGGTCTGCCTCCAAGAGCAGAGCCGGAACGCCGCAGTCTCGAATCAGCCGGTCTCGCTGGTCTATCTGACCGATAGAGTAGGGCTTGCACGAGCGATCCGAGTGAAGGATCGCGCCGTCCAGATGATACTCGTCAATCATGCGCTTCATTGTGGCGAGCTTGTGCCCTGTCCCTCGGTTGAGGATAGGATACGTGTAGGTGCGCGCCATGGATTCAAAAGGCCGCTCTGGGTCAATCAAAGCCGTCAGTTCGCCCCAGGCATTGGTATAGGTCGAAGCGACGAGGGCGACGCCGTGCTCGCCCAAGAACTCGGCCAGGTAGCGCAACCGGTACCAGATGGGCAGGTTGTCCCACAGCAATCGCTTGCGCTCATTCTTGACCGCGCCGATGCCGCGCGTGATGCGTTCGTCTACTTCCTTGAGCATCGCAGCATACAAATCCACCGTGGCTGCATCGCCGCGCAGCTCGACGACGGGGGCCATCTGCGTGAACTGGTCAAACGCCGTGATCGGCGCGGGCCGGTGATGGTTGCGCTGCATGATCTCCATCCAAAGCTGCGAGGCCATCCGGCTCAATCGCCCGACCTCTTGCAGCTTGCGCTTGTCCAATGAGCGGCCTGCGGTTCTTTCCATCACCGGGACCGCTTCTTCCAATTGCCGCTTGACGAACTCGACGGCGTGCTCGGACGCTTTTTCATAGTAAACAAACGGAGTGTCAATCAGAACGAGCGGCGCATTGAAATGGCGAGCCAGCACGCGATACCAAAAAAGCACCGTCTGGCAAATGTTGGTGCAGGCCAAAAGCAGGTCCGGCTTGGGCAGCTTGCCGACGGGCGTCTTGCCGGAAAGCATCGCGCCCAAATCGGTGCGCGCGTAAGAGCATATATCGCGCGAGTAGCCGGCGTTTTCCGCCTCGGAGGCCATGTCCACCGCCACGCGCGCCGTCCCGCAGATCGCCGCGTGGTTTTCGGGATAGATGACACAATAGTCCAGCGCCTTGAGCAGCTCGACGGGCGCGCCTGATGTGACCCACGCCACCTTGCGATGCAGGTTGGCGTAGCGCGCCTCCAGCCAGTGTCGCGCGACGAGTTCCTTGACCCTGGGCGAAATCTTTAGTGGAGGCGCGAGGTGCTGGCTCTTCCAGCCAGATGCCCCTCTTTGCTCGGCCTGCCACCGCTGCACGCGGAGAAATGTCCGGCCCAAGACGCTGACGTTCAAATGATAGACAAGTCTGCCGCTCATGCAATCATCTCCAAGAAAGCCTCGATCCGGGTGAGTGCTTGATGGGAAAGAGGATCGTTGAGGTCCACCTCGATAGTCGCCGACGGAATGCCCGCCTCTTGCAATCCCCTGCGCAAATCGGGAAGGTCATACAGTTCCGGCTCGCAGAATTTGACATCGTAAAAGACCACGCCTCGTGCGCCGGATGCTCTAGTCAATCGCAAGAGATGATCGAGGCGTTCTTGAATCGGGCTGCCTCGCATCGGATCAGGCGGACCGCCGAGGAGGCCTTCGGCCATGCGAAGAAAAGCGTCTTTGCTTTTGCCAGGTGGATACAGTCTGCGCCCGCAGCAAGCCAGGTCGTCCGCGACGATCACGCCGCCCATCTCGGCGATGGACTCGAACAAGCTCATCGGCTCAGGGACGATGCCTGAAAGGAGGATGGGGATGCCTTCGCCTTTCAGCGGAGGATTTCTTGTCGGCGCGGCATCGCCCGACGATGAATCGTCGGGCTGACAGTTAAAAGCCCGCTGAAGCGGGCTGTCCGTCGGACGTCCATCTAGCACAGCGCGCGCCAGTTCAGAACAAGTCTCGGCGGGCAAATACTCGCGCGCGCGGACGAGGCGATAGAATTCCGTCTGCGTCAGAGCAAGCTGCGGTCGGCGCTGGTGCAGTTGAGCCAAGAGTGCGTCCGCTGCTTCTTCGCGCTCAATGCTTGCCATCAGGTCTGCATTCGAGGGAGAGCGATGTGTGATGTCTTCCAGCTGCCGATACACGGAACGAAATTCTTCCGCGAGAAATTGAATGTCACTCTCTCGCATTCCCCGAGGCAAGTACAAGGGAATGACCGGCTGGCTGGGGCGCACGAAATCTATCAAAATGCTGCCGAGACCCTGGAGCGAGTCGCATGCGTGAGGTACGACGATGACATCCACAACGTCCAGCCCGCCTGTTCGGAGAAAGGAAAGAGCATTGCGGACGAGGGAGCACACGTAGGGTTGCAAGTGAGCCGCGCCGTAACTGGCGTCTACATTCGGCGGCCCCCAAACTTCGACGGGGAGAACGTCAAACGCGCGCAAGAGGGCGCGGGAATAATGAATCGGCAGCACCGCTGCGACGAGCCCGCCTCGATCTTGCTGAGCGCGGATGATTTCCGAACGACGAGGAATGGCTGGGAGCATCTTGTCTACCTCCGTGGTTTGATTTTAGCACAAAAGAGGGAGGGGGTGAAATCCATTTGACAATCCATTCTTTACGGCATACAATCGCAAGCAGTCCACGCCTCGAGCGTGGTTTGCCGTCAAAAGCTGAAAGGAGAAAGTCATGTCGAAAAAGGTCGTCGAGCAAATCATCGGGCGCATGGTGACGGACCCAGAATTTCGCAACCTGTTCTTTTCCAACCCCGACCAGGCGCTGGCCGAGTACGACTTGACGATGGACGAGCGCCAGGCGCTCCTCAAGATGGAGGCCAGGCACATCGAAGAGTTTGCGGGCAAGCTGGACAAGCGCATCACCAAAGCCAAGTTTGAAATCTGAGTGGGCGCGTCCGAGCTACAGCGCATCTATGCGGCGCTGTCGTCGCAAGCTGATGCGGTGAATCGCGTGGGCTGGCGCGACCGGCTGCAACAATCTGCCTATTTTGAGGCGCTCGTCGAGATCGGCGAGCGCGATACCAGTTCCGTCTTGGACGTCGGCTGCGGGCAGGGCGACCTGTATGCTTTTCTCTGCGCGCGTGGATTCAACGGTCGGTACACCGGCATTGATTTATCGCCCGAGTTGATCACTTCCGCGCGCGAGCGTTTCCCTGCCGCCCACTTTGTCTTGGGCGATGTGCTGGACGCCGGCTTGGCCCCGCACGATTTTGTGCTGGCGTCGGGGCTATTCGACTATCGCACGTCTGATAGCCCGACGCGGCTACGCGCGACGCTGCGCCGGATGTTTGACCTCGCCCGGCTCGGTGTGGCGTGGAACATGTTCGCCGTCGCACCGCCGGGCCGCGCCGACCTCTATCACGAACCGCTTGGCGACTTGGTGGCGTTTTGCGACGAGCTGACGCCTCACTTTACGCTGCGCCGCGATTACGACCCTGCGCATTTTACGGTGTACCTCTACCAGCGCGAGTTCTTTATGACGGACGGGTTGGTCCGGTTGATGGGGCGGTTGTATCTTGACTCGGCGTTGCGCGCTGACGTGAAGCAAAATCCGGCGCGATACGCGCAAGAGTACGGGCTAACGTTTCAACAGTTGAATGTGATTGCAGGATTATTGGAGTGAGATGAGATGAGCAAACCCATCGTGTATTTGGATCATGCGGCGACCACGCCGGTTGACCCGCGCGTGGTCGAGGCGATGCAGCCGTATTGGTCGCACGTGTATGGCAACACGTCGTCCATTCACTCGGTCGGGCGCGCGGCGCTCAAGGCGCTGGAAGAAGCGCGGCAAATCGTCGCCGACATCTTGGGCTGCCACCCGACCGAGATCGTGTTCACCGGCTGCGGCACGGAAAGCGACAACCTGGCCGTGCGCGGCGCGGCGCTCGCCGGGCAGCGCACCGGGCGACGCCACATCGTCACCACGCCGATTGAGCATCACGCCGTCGGCGCGACCGTCGAGCAACTGCACGAGCTGTTCGATTTTGACATGACGCTCGTTCCGGTGGATGGCGACGGGCGCGTGAATCCAGACGACATTGCGCGCACCATTCGACCGGACACGGCGCTGATCAGCGTGATGTACGCCAACAACGAAGTCGGCACGCTTCAGCCGATGGCCGAGATCGGCAAGATTGCCCGCGCCAAAAAGATTCCGTTCCACACCGACGCGGTGCAGGGCGGCGGCTCGCTCGACTTGAGCGTGGACAAGCTCGGCGTTGACTTGGCGGTTCTGAGCGCGCACAAGTTTTACGGCCCCAAGGGCGTGGGCGTGTTATACATCCGGCGCGGGACGGAGCTTGTTCCTGCGCTGACCGGCGGCGGGCACGAGCGCGGACGCAGGCCCGGCACAGTGAACGTCGCGGAAATCGTTGGACTGGCGACCGCGCTAAAACTGGCGCAAGAGAACCGCGAAAGCGAGAATGCGCGCGTCAGCCGATTGCGCGACAAGTTGGCGGCGGGCGTGCTGGCGCACGTGCCGGATGTTCGGCTCACCGGTCATCCGACTGAGCGATTGCCGAACAGCGCCAGCTTTGCCTTCAAGGGTGTGGAGGGTGAAAGCATCATGCTCGCGCTCGACGTGGAGGGCATTTGCATCAGCACCGGCTCGGCCTGCACGACGGGTGAGGCGGAGCCATCGTTCGTGCTCAAAGCGATGGGCCTGCCGCGTGAGTGGGCGGCGGGCAGCGTGCGGATGACGCTCGGTCACGCGACGACGGAAGCAGAGATTGACCACGTGTTGAGCGTGCTTCCCGCCGTCATCGAGCGGCTGAGGGCGCACGCATGACTCGTTTGCGCCTCGTGTTGATTTGCCTCGCCAGCGCCCTGCTCGCGGCATGCGGGCAGCGGATTGTCCCGACACAGACCGCGCCGCCCCCAACGCCGCTCAAGACTCTCTCGCCGGTCTCGACGGCGCTGCCGCAGGTTCCGCCCAAGACCCTATCGCCTATCCCGACGCCGACGAGTGGACGGCCTGCAACTCCCAAGGCTATCAGCAACCGCATCTATTTGCCGTTGGTTTCTAGAGGATCAGGCGCGCCGACTCCCGCCATCTCGGCCTCCAAAATACCGACGACCACGATCCCCGTCAACCTGGGCGGGTTGCATATCGAGGCCATTGGCGATCACACGGGCTATGAGGATTTTCTGCGAGCGTGTTCCGCGGCCAACCGGCCGGTTGCGCTGATCAAGGTCTATGGAGATGGCTACTCGGCCAAGATCGCCAAGGCGATTGACCCGCGTACCGTCAC
>CAYHAR010000166.1:0-1882 GCA_964354595.1 uncultured Anaerolineae bacterium
TCCTGCCCTGGGCCGCCAGCGGCGACCTGGTGGCAGACGGCCAAAAGCTGCTGGAAAAACTGCTGGCCGATGCGCCGCTGCGTGACGCCTGGGCGCAGTCCAAGGGTCAAGCGCTAAAGCGCCGAGTCCGATTCAGGCTAGACGCTGCCGCCGCCGAGCTGCACGCGCTGCCGTGGGAGCTGCTGCAAGAAGGCCAGGCGATGCTGGCTGCCCAAAGCGACACGCCTTTCTCGCGCTACCTGCCCATCGCGCTGCCGTGGGGCGGCGAAGTAAAAGAGCGCCCCATCCGCGTGTTGGTCGTTATCTCTAATCCCGACGATTTGCAGGCCAAGTACGAATTGCCGCAGGCGGATGTGGCGCTCGAGCGCAAGGCGCTTGAAGATGGCCTGGCCGGCGTCGGCCCGGATAAAATCAGCGTGGAATTCATGGACGCGCCCGTGACGTTGGAGCGATTGGAAGAGGCGCTGCGGAAAGGTTATCACATCTTGCACTTGCTCGGACACGGCGCATTCAGCGCCAAGCGCGGACAAGCCGCGCTCTACATGCAAGACGCCGAAGGACACGCCAGGCGCGTGCTCGACGACGAATTTGTCAGCATGTTGGCGCGGCAAGGCGTGCAACTGCGCCTGGTCGTGCTGGCTGCCTGCCAGAGCGCCACCCGCTCGTCGGCGGACGCGTTCCTGGGACTCGGCCCCAAGCTCGTCTCGGTCGGCGTGCCGGCCGTCGTCGCCATGCAAGATTTCGTCACCGTCGAAACGGCGCGCAAATTCAGCGGCGCGTTCTACAAGCGATTGCTCGAGCACGGCCAGGTGGATTTGGCCGTCAACGAAGCGCGCAGCGCGCTGCTCACCGCCGGCCGGCCCGATGCCGCCGTGCCGGCGCTCTTTATGCGCCTGAAATCCGGTCAATTGTGGGGCAGCGAAGCCGACGCGCGCGGCACGGTGCTGGGAGAAAAGAACCCGCGCATCTTTTGGTCGGGGCTGATCCGCATGATCCAGCAAGGCAAGTGCACACCCATCATCGGGCCGCACGTGCACGGACGCTGGCTGCCGAATCGCGAAGAGATCGCCAAGTCATGGGCCCATCAACACGGCTACCCCTTTGCGCGCAAGGATGACCTGGCGCGCGTGGCGCAGTACATGGCCTCCTGCCAGGGCGAAGATTTTCCGCGCTGTGAATTGCTGGACAAGCTGATGAACGAGTTCGAGTCGCGCCTGCCGGAAGAGCTGAGGTCTACCCAGAAATTCAAAACATTGACCGAGATGGTCCAGTCGGTGGATTGGAAAACGTTGGCGGCCGACGACCCGAACGAAGTCCATCGCGTGGCGGCCAGCCTCAACTTGCCGCTCTACCTGACGACGAATCCCGATAGCTTTATGACCGAAGCATTAAAAGCGGCTGGCAAGCAGCCTTCGCGCGAGATCTGTCGCTGGAACGAAAACCTGGACAGCCTGCCCTCGCTGTTCGAGGACAAGCCCGATTACGAGCCGACGGCGGCCTCGCCGCTGGTGTATCACTTGCTCGGCAGCGACGAGCAGGCCGACTCGCTGGTGTTGACCGAAGATAGTTACCTGGACTATTTGGTCAAGGTGTCTGCCGAAACGGAACGCATTCCGGCTTATATCTGGGCCGCGCTGGCGAATAGCTCGCTGCTGTTTTTGGGATACAGTCTGCGCGATTGGGAGTTTCGCGTCATCATGCGGGGACTCGTGGCGACGCGCGAGCAGCGCCGCAAATTCAAGCACGTGGCGGTGCAGTTGGATGTGGACGACGTGAGCGCGGGGGCGACCGACGAAGTGCAGACCTTTTTGCAGCAGTATTTCCAAAACGCCGAGATCAATGTCTTTTGGGGCAGCGCCCAACAGTTCGTAGCCGAGCTGCG
>CAYHAR010000166.1:1982-6056 GCA_964354595.1 uncultured Anaerolineae bacterium
AAGACGAGACCATAACCGCCGTCGGCATTCGTCGCCCGCCCATCTTGATCGTGGATCAGTTTGAGGAAATCCTGACGACGCACCGTGACCAGTGGCAAGATGCCCAGGGCTTTTTCGAGCAACTGCAAGAGGCGCTGCGCAAGATACCCGAGCTGGGCGTGGTGCTGGCGATGCGCGAGGACCACATCGCCGGGCTGGATCCCTATGCGCCGTTGCTGCCCAAGCGACTCAAGACGCGCTTTCGCATGGAGCGGCTGACGGTCGAAGGCGCATTGGAAGCGGCGCAGAAACCGGCGCTGCGGGCTGGCGTGCCCTTTGCGCCGGGCGTGGCCGAAAAACTGATAGACGACCTGCGGCGCATCAAAACACTGGCTGCCCCGGCTGGCCCTGACGGGGGAAAGACTGAAGAGGGAAGCGCAGTCCTCGGCCCCTACGTCGAGCCGGTGCAGTTGCAGGTGGTGTGCAGTCGCCTGTGGGACAAGTTGCCGGAAGACGTCGGTGAATCCATTGACTGGGAAGAGATACAACGCTACGGCGACATTGACCGGGCGCTGACCGAGTTTTACGAGAGCGCGCTCGCTCAGGCAGCACAACAGACGAGCGTGCCGGAGCAGCAAATCCGCCGCTGGTTTGGCGAGCAGATGGTCACGCCGACTGGGACACGCGGGCTGGCGCTGCGCGGCGAAAGCGAAACGGCCGGCCTGCCCAACGTGGCAGTAGATGTTTTAGAGAATCGGCACATCGTCCGCGCAGACGAGCGGGCCGGAGGCCGTGTGTACGAGCTGGTGCACGACCGGCTGATTGACCCGATTCTGCAATCGAATCGAGAGTGGGAGGCGGCGCGGCAAACGCCGTTGCGACTGGCCGCCCAGCGATGGAAAGACACGGGCCGCGACCCCGGCATCTTGTATCGCGGCAAGACGCTCGCCGACGCGCTCGTCTGGGCGCAAGCGCATCCCTCCGAGGTGGAGCCTTACGAGCGCGAGTTCCTGGAGGCCGGCCAGCAAGCGCAGGCTCGCCTCGACCAGGAGCGCAAGCGCAATCGCCTGATTCGCCTCCTGGCCATCACGGCCACCGTCGTCAGCATTCTCGCCATCGTCGCGCTCGCCTTTGCCATCTATGAGCGCGGGCGCGCCAACCGCCAGGCCGGCCTCGCCATGATTCGCCAGTTGGTGGCGCAATCGGTCGTCGCGCAAGACACGTATCCTCAGCGCAGCTTGCTCCTGGCGCTAGAAGCTTTCCGCCGGACGCAAGAAGCCGGCGCTCCCGCGCACGGCGAATCGGATTATCGCCTGACCGCCGAAGACACGCTGCGCCGGGCGCTGGTCAACGCGGGCGGGCGCGTGCTGAGCGGCCACACCGGCCCGGTGTGGAGTGTCGCCATCAGTCCAGACAATCACTGGCTTGCGACGGCGAGCAACGACAAAACTGCGCGCTTGTGGGATTTGAACAATCCTTCTGCTGCACCACTTGTCTTGCGCGGCCACGAAAAAGATATTCGCGCCGTGGCGTTCAGCCCGGATAGCCGCTGGCTGGTCACCGGCAGCGACGACGCCACCGGGCGTGTGTGGGATGTGCGCGCGGCTGACCCATCCGCTGCGCCGATTGTCCTGCGCGGCCATGCCAAAGACATCCGCACGATTGCCATCAGCTCTGATAGTCACTGGCTCGTCACCGGCAGCAACGACAAAACTGCTCGACTCTGGGATTTGTCCAATCTTGCCGCTGCGCCCATCGTCCTGGCGGGTCACACGGACACGGTGCTCAGCGTTGCCATCAGCGCCGACCGTCACTGGATCGCCACCGGCGGTGCAGACCAGACGGTCCGCGTGTGGGACTTGGACGCCTCCGACCCGGCCTCGACGGCCTTCGTCTGGCGCGGCCACATGGACCAGGTCTCGCTCGTGGGATTCAGCCCAGATAATCGCTGGCTGGTCAGCGCGAGCGTGGACGCGACCGCGCGCCTGTGGGACATGACCGCCCCGGGGCCATCCACCGAGTCCATCGTTCTGCGCGGCCACGAAGAGCAAATCCTCTCTATCGCGTTCAGCCCGGATGGCGAGTGGCTGGCGACCGGCGGCTTTGACACGACCACGCGCCTGTGGGACCTGGACGCCCCTGATCCATCGGAGGCAGACATTGTTTTGCGCGGCCACACCGATCAGGTCTATGCGGCGGCTTTCAGCTCCGACAATCGCTGGCTGGTCACGGCCAGCCGCGATGCGTCCGCGCGCATGTGGGATTTGGACGCGCCTGACCCATCCTTTGCGCCGGTCGTGTTGAACGGACACGAAAGCCCGATCCGCGCTCTTGCCATCAGCGATGATAACCGCTGGCTGGTCACGGGCGGCGAGGACAACATGGCGCGCTTGTGGGGCCTGACCCGTCCCGATTCACCTGCCGCGCCGGCTATTTTGCGTGGACACACCAGCCTGGCGCGTATCGTCGCCTTCAGTCCCGATCAACACTGGCTGGCGACCGGCAGCGGCGACGGCACGGTGCGCCTGTGGGATGTCCAGTCGCCCGACCCGGCGGCCAAGTCCATCCTCTTGTCCAGCCACAAAACAGCCATCTATGCGATGGCGATCAGTCCCAACAGCCGATGGCTGGCCTCGGGCGGGCAGGATAACGACCTAGTCCTGTGGGACCTGACGGCCCAGCCGGGCGCGATAGCCCGGCCTCAAATCCTGACCGGTCACACGAGCACGATCCGCGCGATTGCCTCTAGCCCGGACAATCGCTGGCTGATCTCGGCAGGCCGCGATAAAACCGCGCGATTGTGGAATCTGGAAAACCTGGCCGCCGCGCCCATCATCTTGCGCGGGCATACTGACCAAATTCGCGTCGTCGCCATCAGCCCGGACGGACGCTGGCTCGTCACCGGCGGCGACGATGGCGCGCCTCGCCTGTGGAATTTGTCTGCGCCCGATCCCAACGCCGCGTCTATCGTCTTGCCCGGTCACACGGGCGCCATCCGCGCCGTGGCGTTCAGCGCCGATAGCCGTTGGCTGGTTACCGGCGGCGACGACGCAAAGCCGCGCTTGTGGGGACTGGGGGAATCCTTCACGACGACGGCGTCCGTCGAGTTGCCCGGCCACGACAAAGACAAGGCCATACGCGCCATGGCGTTCACGCCCGATAACCGCTGGCTGGTCACAGCCAGCGCCGACAATACCGTTCGCCTGTGGGATATGCGTGCTTCCGGCAAGCCGATGGCGCGCTTTGTCTTGCGCGGCCACAACGGCGAAGTCCGCGCCATCGCCATCAGCCCGGATGGTCACTGGCTCATCACGGGCGGCGAGGACGACATCGCGCGCTTGTGGGACCTCACCGCCGCGGATCCGTCCGCGCATTCCATCATCTTGCCCGGCCACACCGGGCCGGTGTGGAGCGTCGCCTTCAGCCCGGCCAGTCAACCGCTGCGCGTGGCGACGGGCAGCGGCGACAACACCGCGCGGCTCTGGCAACCGGTGACGCTGACCGAGGTGGCGGACCTGGCCTGCCTGCGCGCCGGGCGCAACCTGACCACGAATGAATGGAAGCAGTTCATGGGTGACGCGCCATATCGCAAGACATGCCCTGCGCTGCCGTGAGGCAATGTGTCGTTAGATAATCAGCACCAGAAAGGCAACGGACAAGCAGATGGCCGGAGCCAATTCGTTTATCCGTTGCGGCTACTCATCATAGGCGCGGCAGCCGGCTGCATCGTTTCGGGTCATGTAAGTGCCCTGGGTCTGGTCAAGCGACATTGCGCCGCCTGGCTTTTTTGTTGGCGGGCATAGACAACATTGAGGAACGAAATGCACAAACAGGACGTATCTTTCCGCTCCCTGGGCGATGCGCTCGCCGGCGTCCTCTTTTTGCCCGACTCGGCCAGCCCCTATCCGTCCCTCGTCGTCTGTCACGGCGCGCTGGCATACAAAGAAATCTATTTTGAGCCGAGTTCCTGGCCGGCAGAGGCATGGCCGCCTTGATAATGGACATGCACGGACACGGGCAAAGCGAGGGCGAACGATTTCACGTAGACATGCGGGAATGGGTGGCAGACGTTCGGGCAGCCCTCGACTTTCTTTC
>CAYHAR010000166.1:6156-8058 GCA_964354595.1 uncultured Anaerolineae bacterium
ACACTCGTCACGCTTTCTGATCAAGTAGAGGCGACCCTCGTGGTCGCCTACATGAGGCGCACATGACCGAAGAAAACATCAGGTGTGTATTCTGCGACATCGTCGCCGGCACAGCCCACGCCTATCGGATTCACGAGGACGCGCTCTCCCTGGCGATACTGGACATTAACCCCTTTGCAAAAGGCCACTGCCTCGTCATTCCCAAGCGACACGTCCCCTGGTGGCACGAATTGAGCGAGGATGAAACGGCGAGTCTCTTCAAGGTGTCCAGGATTGTCGCGGACAAGATGATGAAAGCCTTTTCGCCTGATTTCGTTCTGCTCTACGCTCGCGGCAGACGGATTCCCCATACTCACATCTTTCTCGTCCCGACGTATGGCGGCGATATGCTCGATCGTTTCTTTAACACACTCGAAAAGGTTCAGGAATCCCCACAGGAATTGACAAGACTCAAAGAGACATTGTCCATGCAAGAGGCTGCACAGCTTTTGTTGTCTGCCTAAACCAAACGAGGTGAAGGATGACCGAACACGCCGATATTCTCATTACTCATGCCTACCTGTTCACCCTGCAAGGTCAAGGAGTGGGCTATGTAGCCGATGGCGCGGTGGCGATCACGGGCAGCCGCATCGCCGCCGTCGGCCCGACCGCCGAGCTGGCCGCGCACTTCCAGGCCACTGAGATGATTGACGCGAGCAACTGTGCCGTGCTGCCCGGCCTGATTGACGCTCACATGCACACCCCCTGGGCGATTGTGCGCGGCGTGGCGCAGGACGTGGCGCACTGGATGCAAAAAGCATTGGCCCCCTACTCTCGCCATCTCACCCCGGCGGCGACGCTGGCAGGCGTCCGGCTCAACGTCTTGGAGGCGCTCAAGGCCGGCACGACGACGATGGTGGACTATACTCATCCTGTCCCCGGCTGGGCCGAGGTCTTTGACCAGGTCGGCGTCCGCGCCCCGCTTACGCCCACCATCAACGCGCTTCCGCCGGGCGAGATGGCCGGCTGGCAAGTGGGCGACCTCTATCCGTTAGACGAATCCGTCGGCCAAGCGGCGATTGATGCTGCGCTCGCATTTGCCCGCGACTGGCACGGCGCCGCCGAAGGGCGCATCACCGTCATGCTCGGCCCGCAAGGCCCCGACATGCTCTCCCGCGATCAGCTCGTACAGATCAAGCGCATCGCCCAGCGCGAGGGCCTGATGATCCACATGCACGTGGCGCAGGGCGACCGCGAGATTGGCCAGATGCTCAAACGCTTTGGCGTGCGGACGCCGGCTTTTCTGGACGCGCTCGGCTACCTGGACGACCAACTGCTGGCGGTTCACCTCACCGAAGCGACCGACGACGAAGCGACGCTGATCGCCCGGCGCGGCGCGCGGATGGCGCTGTGCTCCGGCAGCATCGGCATCATTGACGGCATCGTTCCCCCGGCGCGCGTCTTTCGCGCGGCGGGCGGACTGGTGGCGCTCGGCTCCGATCAGGCCAGCGGCAACAACTGTAACAACATTTTCAACGAGATGAAGCTGACGGCGCTGTTCAACAAGATCAAATTCCGCGACCCGACCGTCATGCCGGCGTGGGAAGTGTTGCGCATGGCGACGATTGAAGGCGCGCGCGCGATTGGGATGGGCGATCAGATCGGATCGCTCGAACCGGGCAAACAGGCCGACTTGATCCTGGTGGATTTGACCGCGCTCAATCTGACGCCGGTGCTGGATGCGCCCGTGCGCAACATTGTGCCCAACCTGGTCTATGCCGCCAGCGGCCACGAGGTCAAGACCGTGATGGTCGCCGGGCGAATCTTGGTGCGCGACGGCAAGGTGCTCACCGCCGACGAAGCCGCCGTCCGCGCCGAGGCGCAAGCTCAAGCGCAAGACGTTGCCCGCCGCGTCGCCGCCGA
>CAYHAR010000167.1:0-7849 GCA_964354595.1 uncultured Anaerolineae bacterium
TTGATGAGTCAACGAATACCCCTTTCGGTAACATTTATCCATGAGGAAATGCGCGCTAGACCTGAGGGGTGTGCACGCAAGAGTTGTCAGGAGTGTCATTCTGAGGGCGCTTCGCGCCCCGCGCGAGACGCGCGGAATCTCGGCTTGGAGATGCTTTGGCCCGCTGCGCGAGCCTCAGCATGACAACCTTTGCGTGCACACAGACCTGACAGGTTTTGGAAACCTGTCAGGTCTCAAAACCCAACTCGCGGCGGTGGATTTGCGCGGGCGCATCGGCCCAGCCGAGCGCGGCCAATACTTCATCAGGCCGACCGGTGCCGGCGTTGGCGTCTGCCAGCAATTGCATGACAAGTTGTACGGACGAGGCAAGTACGGCTTCGACCGTGAGCGACAATACCAGCGGACGCAGGTCGTAACTCTTGCCACGTCGTTCGCGCATCAGCGACGAGGCGGCAAGGAATGTCTGCACTTTGGATTCGACTTGCTCTCGCGTTTCATCCGTCTCCACGGTCACGACGTACTCGGCCCAGCGCAACGCAGCTTGAAGCGCAGGCGCGTTGAGCGGAACCTCTGTGATGGATGCGATTGCAATGCCGGCCGGCAGCGCCGGAGCAAGCCGCGCCGCCATATCCGACGGTGCGATGGGCTCGGTCAACACGACGTCCATCACTTCGGCCTCGCTCGTGCAGCCCACCGGCAGCGCCGAGGCGAATGTGATTTTAGGCAGCGGGTGAAAGCCCTGCGAAAAAGCCACCGGCAAATCGGCCCGGCGCAAGACGCGCTCCCACGTCTTGGCCAGGTCTAGATGGCCGACGAAACGAACGGTTCTATCACGAGTAAAGGTGATGCGGTATCTGTTCGACATTCGTCATTCGTCACGCAAAGCGGTCATTCGTCGTTCCACGGGCGGACATTCCCACGCTTCGGCGGGCGTGTTCATGCGCAGATGATTGAACGCGGGCAAAATGCCGCACGCAAAGCATCGCTCGCGGCAATCCACGCGCGTCTCACCGGCCTGGCTCATCTGGTAATCTTGTGCCAGATATTTCTTTCTCACGCCGATGTCAATGTGATCCCACGGGAACACTTCGGCCATCGGGCGTGGTCGGCGCGCGTAAAACTCTGGGTCGAGACGGTGTTCTGCGAGTGCCTGCTTCCATGCGGCGATGTTGAGGTGCTCGTCCCAAGCATCGAACTTGCTGCCGAGTTGCCACGCGCGCAAGATGACCGGCCCCAGGCGTCTATCGCCGCGCGAGAGGAACGCTTCGAGCAACGTCTGCTCCGGCTCGGTCCAGCTCAGCTTGAGGCCCGGCCCACGAAATTCGCGCTTGAGGAGCGACTGCTTGGCGCGGATGGATTCCTCGCTATCCAACGCAGTCCACTGGAACGGTGTGTGTGGCTTGGGCACGAACGTCGAGCACCCAATGTTGACCTGCGCAGCTTTGCCGTGAGCCTTGCGACCTTCCTTCAACACTGCCTTTGCCAAATCTGCAATCGCCTGCACGTCGTCGAGCGTCTCGTCGGGATGGCCGATCATGAAATACAGCTTGATCGTCCGCCAGCCGCGCGCAAAAACCTCGCGCGCCGTGTCGAGCATTTGCTGGTCGGGGATGAACTTGTTGATGCGGCGGTGCATCGTCTCCGTGGCCGCTTCCGGCGCAAAGGTAAAGCCGGTCTGGCGGCCCTCCTTCAACATCTCGGCCAGGTCAACTGAGAACGACTCGATACGGAGCGACGGCAGCGAAATGGACAGGTGCTTGCCGCTGTACTTGGTCCCGATGGCGCGCACCAGCTCGCTGATGTGAGAGTAATCGCTGGACGAAAGCGACAGCAGCGCGACCTCTTCAAAGCCGGTCTCGTGTACCATCGTGTCAATGGCTTGCAGAATTTCTTTGACGGGGCGCTCGCGCACCGGGCGGGTGACCATGCCCGCGTGGCAAAAGCGGCACCCGCGCGTGCACCCGCGCTGGATTTCCACGACGGCGCGGTTGTGCGTCACGTCCACGAACGGCACGATGAAGCGCGTCACCGGCGGCGGCAGGATCGGCGTGATGCGTTTTGTCACGCGCGCAGAGACGCCTTCCGTGTTCGGCGTCACACTCGCCACTGTGCCGTCGGCGTGATACTCCACGTCGTAAAAGCGCGGCACGTACACACCAGGGATGTCTACTAACCGGCGTAGTGCCTCCGCTCTCCACTCTCCACTCTCGACTCTCGACTTGATTTCCCGGATCGCCTCGACAATCTCGACAATGACCTCTTCGCCTTCGCCGATGACAAACGCATCCATAAAATCCGCCATCGGGTCAGGGTTGTAGGTGGCGTGACCTCCGGCGATGACGATGGGATGGCGCTCGTCGCGCTCGGAGGCGAGCAGCGGCACGCCGCCCAGGTCGAGCATGGTCAAGACGTTGGTATAGAGCTGCTCGTAAGGCAGGCTGAAACCGATGAGGTCAAACTCGGAGAGCGGATGTTTGGTTTCGAGCGAATAAAGTGGAATGCCGGCCGCGCGCAGTTGCGCTTCCATGTCCGGCCAGGGCGTATAGACGCGCTCGGCCAGCACACCCGGCTGGCGATTGAGGATGTCGTAGAGAATCGCCAGCCCCAGGTTGCTCATGCCCAATTCGTAGATGTCGGGGAAGGCCAGCGCGGCGCGGAACGGCGTCGCGTCCCAATTCTTGGCGATGCTATTGAACTCGCCGCCCGTGTAGCGCGCCGGCTTGTCCACCTTGGGCAGAATTCGATCTAGATTCTTTTCGATACTCGTCGCGTCCATCGTCATCCTGGCGCGTATTGCGTATTCCGCGTTTCGTCAGTTACGCAATACGAAATACGCGGTATGTTTCGACAACAAACGGTCGGGGCTGACATCCCGACCGGCCACTATGCAATCTGTGTTTGACAGCCGGCATTATAGCACGCGGCGCATTTTGCATCAAGAGTTTGACAGTTCACACGCTTGCTGGTAGAATCCGCGCCGTATGAACGGCCCATTCGTCTAGCGGACTAGGACGCCGCCCTCTCAAGGCGGAGACCGCGGGTTCGAACCCCGCATGGGCCACAGCAGGCCCGCGGAGTTGCGGGCTTTTTTTGTCACACCGCAAAGGAGTTCCCCATGTTCAAAGCCATGCTCAAGCCCGGCATCATCGCCGGCGTCATCGGGGCAATCCTGTCTGTTCTCGTGTCCGTGCTGCTGACGCTGGCGCTCCTTCTTCCTGGCGATACCGGCCTGACGCTGTATTGCCTGTCCACACCCGTCGGTTTTGCGCTCAACCTGGGCATCGGCTTGTTGGCAGCCTTCCTGGCACAGCGACGCTCGCCGGAAAAACTGACCGCCAACAAAACCGCGCCCGCGGGCGTCATTGCGGGCGTCGTGTCCACTGTCCTCGGCGTGATTGCGCTGCCGGTCACGCAACAGTTGCCCGCGTGGCTCGGAGTGCAAGGCCGCCTGGTTGACGCGAGCCTGTACACGGCGAGATTGATGGGCACGCCGCCGGAACAACTTGAAGTGGCGCGAAAGCAAATCGAGCAGCAGCTCAGCCAGGGTGTTCAGCCGGGTCAAATGGCTATCGGCCTGGTCTGCGGCCTGGTGATGGGCGTGGCGCTCGGCGCGGGCGGCGCGGCGCTGGGCGCGCTCATCTGGAAGCCCACCATGCGGCGCAAGTTGAATTGCGTCAAATGCAACGCTGTCTTTGAGTTGGGCGGCAACGCCTTTATCGAGGTGAAAGAAGGCAGCCCCGATTTGGTGGATTACTGCAACTGGGAAGACTTGATGCCAGAGGCGGCCAAGCAGCAGAGAAAAGTGATCGCTGAAGTCTTGAAACCTTTTGCAGAAGGGCAAATCCGCCAGTGGCAGTGCGGAATGTGCAAGACAGAGCAGTCGTATTGAGTCAGACCTCCAAGGTTTCAAAACCCCCGGAGGTCTCGTGAGGAAATCATGTGCGGCATATTTGGTATGGTCACGGATAAAGAACAACCGCTCGGCTCGATTCTCGTCGAAGCGGGCAAGCGGCTCTCTTATCGCGGGTATGATTCGGTCGGCTGCGCCACACTGCACGACGACGGCTCGATTGATTTGCGCAAAGACATGGGCAAAGTGGATGAGGTCTCGGCGCGGCACCGGCTCGCCGAGATGGTGGGTCGCCGCGGGATCGTTCAACTGCGCTGGGCCACTTTTGGCGCGCCGTCGCAGGTCAACGCGCAACCGCACCTGGATTCCGATGGCGACATGGTCGGCGCGCACAATGGCAACGTCGTCAACAACGTCGAGCTGCGCCAGCAGTTTATCGCCGAAGGCATGACGGTTCGTTCCACCAACGATGGCGAGTCGTGCGTCCACGCCGTGGAGCGATACGTGAATCGCGGGCATGATATGGTAAAAGCGATTCGCCACGCTTACGGCGACCTGGAAGGCGATTATGCCTTTGTGATCGGCCAGGTGGGCGAGGATCGGCTGTACGCCATCAAGAAAGGATCAGGCTTGGTGGTGGGGCTGGCCGAAGGGTTCACGTGCGTTTCGTCCGACTTGCCTTCCATCCTGCCGCTCACTCGCCGCATCGTGCGCGTGAACGATGGCGAGATCGTCACGCTCTGGGCGGATCGAGTCGAGTTGCGGCGCGTGCAAGATGGTAGCGTGATCGAGCGTGACGTGCAAGTGATCACCGAGAGCATGGAGGCCGCCGTCAAGGGCGGCTATCCTCACTTTATGCTCAAGGAAATTCACGAGCAGCCGCAAGTGGCCGGCGAGCTGATACGCTTGCTGGAAGCTTCGCGGCACGTTGCGCCGATGGTCGAGCGGATGGCCAAGGCGCGTCACCTCTATCTGGTGGGGTGCGGCACCAGTTATCACGCTTGTCTCTTGGGCGCGGTCTACCTGGGGCGTTTGGCCGGTCGCGCGGCGATTCCAGTCTTGGCTCCGCAGTTTGTCGCGCAATATGGGCCGGCGCTTGGGCCGGACGATGTGGGCGTTTTCGTCAGCCAGAGCGGCGAGACCAAAGACGTGCTCAATGCCATCGAGGCCGCGCAACAGCGCAAGACGACTATTCTGGGAGCAGTCAATGTTCTCGGCTCGACGTTGATGAACGTGAGCGAGAAATACGTTCCGCTGGCGTGCGGTTACGAGATCAGCGTTCCGGCCACCAAGACTTTTATGAATCAGGCGGTGGCGTTTTTGTTTCTGGCGCTGCGGATGGGCGGTCATTCGACCGACGTGTTGGCTCGCTTGCCGGACCTCCTGGAAGAAACTTTGTCGGCGGTCGAGCCGCAAGTCGCAGTGTTAGAGCCGGTGTTGGCGGCCTGGGATGATATGTACTGCCTGGGCTATGGCCTTACCTATCCGATTGCGCTGGAAGGCGCGCTCAAGCTCAAAGAGGTCACCTACGCTCACTGCGAAGGAATGCTCTCCACCGAGTTCAAGCACGGGCCGCTTTCTGCGGTGCGCGAAGGCTACCCGGTTCTGTTCGTCACCGGGCCGGACGACGTGTCGCTGCTGGTGAGCGGCATCAACGAGACCACTTGCCGGGGCGGGCGTTCCATCGCCATCGGCGAAGAGGACGCCCGATTGCGCGCCAATGCCCACGACCTGATTGTGTTGCCGCAAGTCGGGCCGATGCTCAATCCGCTGCTGGCGGTCTTGCCGCTGCAACTATTATCGTATCGGCTCAGTGTGGCGCGCGGGTATGACCCGGACTTTCCGCGCAATTTGAGCAAGACACTGACCGTGGACTAGCGACGAAGGACGAAATTTGTCGGCCGTCACCTGCCCCCGCGCTTTTATGGGGGTTCGTCCTTCGCCTGAAACATGGTAATCCGATGAAGGCACTTGTCACCGGAAGCACGGGTTTCGTCGGCGCGAATTTGTGCGCAGCGCTGGTGGAACGCGGATGGAGCGCGCGCGCGTTGCATCGCGCGTCGTCGCGGCTGGATGCGCTGGCGAGTGTAGCCGTTGAACATGCCCTCGGCGATGTGACGGAGCCGGAATCGCTGGCCGAGGCGATGCGCGGCTGCGACGTGGTCTTTCACGTGGCAGCGGTGGCCGACTATTGGCGGCAGGCGGCAGAGAAGCTTTACCGCGTCAACGTCGAGGGCACACGTGCTGTTTGCCAGGCCGCACTGGAGGCCAAGGTCTCGCGGCTGGTGTTCACGTCATCGGTCGCATCGCTGGGCATTCCCAAGCGCAGCGAATTGATTGACGAGTCGCACGGGTTCAACTTGCCGCCGGAGCGATTCCGCTACGGTCACAGCAAGCTGTTGGCTGAAGGCGTGGTGCGCGAATTCGTGGTGCGCGGGCTGGATGCCGTCGTCGTCAACCCGTCGGTCATTCTTGGCCCAGGCGACTTGAACCAGATTTCCGGCAGTATCGTCATTAAAGTCGCCAGCCGGCGCGTGCCGCCGGTCTATCCACCGGGCGGGACGAATTACATTGACGTGGCCGACGTGTGCGCGGGACACATCGCCGCTGCCGAGCGCGGTCGAACCGGCGAGCGCTACATCCTGGCCGCGCACAACCTGACGCATCGAGAGGCGATGCAGATTGTGTGTGAGGTCGTTGGCGCGCCGATGCCACGTCTGCGCATTCCCCGCGCGCTCATTCGTCCGCTCGCGGTGATGCTTGACCTGGCAGCCAAGATTGCGGGTCGCTCGCTGCCGATGAACGGCGACCAGATGCGGCTCTCGGCCGAGTTTATCTATTTTGATGCGAGCAAAGCCATCCACGAGTTGAACCTTGCGCAAACGCCATTCCGCGAGACGGTTGAGCGAACATTCGATTGGTACAAGATACACGGGTATCTCGACGAATGATGAATTCGACGTTCGTCATTCCGGGTAGAATTTCACTATGCGCGAAAACAAACTCAAGCAGCTCTGGAAGCAAGGTAAAACCGTCGTCAATGCCTGGCTCACCATCCCCAGTTCGTGGTCTGCCGAGTTGATGGCGCACGCGGGCTTTGACTCGCTCACGATAGACATGCAGCACGGGTTGGCGGATTACCAGACCGCCTTGACCATGCTGCAAGCCATTTCGACGACAGACGTTGTTCCGCTGGCGCGTGTGCCGTGGAACGACCCGGCCATCGTCATGCGCCTGTTGGACGCGGGCGCGTATGGCCTCATCTGTCCGATGGTCAACACTCGCGCAGAGGCCGAAGCGTTTGTCGGCGCGTGCCGGTACGCGCCGGTGGGCTACCGCAGCTATGGCCCGATTCGCGCGCTGGTGTATGGCGGCGACGACTATGGCTCGCACGCGAACGAAAACGTCATTACGCTCGCGATGATCGAGACGGCTAAAGCCCTCCAGAACCTGGACGATATTGCGGCCACGCCCGGCCTCGACGGGTTCTACATCGGCCCGGCTGATTTGAGCTTGAGCATGGGGCTGGCGGATTTTGCAAATTTCAAGAACCCCGAGTTGTTGCGCTTGCTGGATACAGTTCTGAACGCGGCGGCCAGGCACAATCTTGTCCCCGGGATACACGCGAACACGCCGGAAAATGCGATCATGCTTTCCGAGCGCGGCTTTCGTTTTGTGACTCCAGCCAATGACACGCTTCTGCTGCGTGATGCGGCCAAGAATGCTGTGGCTCAAACGCGCAAGGGGTTGGGTCAGGTGTGATGTGTGTTGCGACTAACGCAAAAAAGCCTTTTTCACCAAGACGCAAAGGGCGCAAAAAAGTTCTTCGAGAGTCGTTTGACGACAGGAGGCAATATGAAAATCGCTATCATGGGTACAGGTGGAGTAGGGGGCTATTACGGCGGTCTGCTCGCGCAGACCGGGCAGGACGTGACGTTCATCGCCCGGCGCAAGCCGGATGGGGCGCATCTGGCCGCCCTCCGCGAAAAAGGCTTGCAA
>CAYHAR010000168.1:0-1321 GCA_964354595.1 uncultured Anaerolineae bacterium
GGAAGAGACCGGCCTGCGCGTCCGCGTGACGAGATTGCTCGGCGTGTACACCAGCCCCGATTTCATCGTCGAATATGCGGATGGCAATAAATTCCAAATCGTCGGATTCAGTTTTGAGGCGCAAGTGATGGGTGGGGAGCTGGGCCTGAGCGACGAGACGACCGACTATGGCTACTTTACGCCTGACCAAATCGAAAGCATGGACTTGATGGAGCATCATCGCGAGCGGATTGCGGATGCGCTGGCGGGGCAAACTGCCGCGTTCGTGCGGTGAGGGAAATTGCCGCGCAGTCCGCAAGACGGCTGCGCGTTTTTTCTTGACGCACAAGATGCGCGCCATGCGCATTACGTGGTTGTGCGCCCCCGCCGTGGCATCGCCAAGGCTGAGGGCGTCAGCGACAGCCCGCCGCGAGCGGTGCACCTCAACTCTTGCGGCAGCATCCGGCCCACGGCGTACACAGCGTCAATCGTCTCGTCCAGCGGAATCGGATTGATATAGCCGCCCAGGATCAGGTCGGCGCAGACAAACGCGCTGGCCGCCGCCACTGCGTTGCGCGTGTGACACGGGATTTCGACAATGCCTTGCACGGGGTCGCACACCGAACCCATCGTGTTTTGAAAAGCAATCGCTGCGGCGTCGGCGGCTTGGCGAGCAGTGCCGCCGGCTGCTTCGACGACCGCGGCGGCGGCCATCGCGCCTGATGCGCCAATCTCCACTTGGCAGCCGGCCACTTCCGCCGCGAACGTCGCCCGCGTGGCGACGATCACCCCGACCGCTGAAGCGGCGATCAATGCCAGCGCGGCCTGCTCTTGATTCAGGCCCTTTTCTTCGGCCAGCGTCACGACCACGCCGGGGATCACGCCCGCTGACCCGGCGGTGGGCGCGGCGCACACCACTCCCGCGCCTCCGTTGACGTGCATCACGGCCATCGCCCGCGCCGCCGCGCGTGTGTGGAGCCCGCCGATCGCCACGCGACCATTCGCTTCGGCCTGCATCACGTGGCGCGCGGTCGGCTGAAGCAACTGCATCGGCGGAACGTTTTCGTCCAGCCCGCGGCGCACAGCTGCGCGCATCACCTCCAAGCGGTGGATCATCTCTGCCACGATCTCGCGTTCGGGCAGGCCCAGGAGAGCCGATTCATAAGCCAGCCCGACTTGTCCCAGCGAGCAATCGCGCTGCTCGGCCAACGCGACCATTTCGGCGGCGCTGGCAAACAACGGCAGGCCGCGCTGGACAAGAAACACGGGCGACGCAGTCCACACGCGATGAACGCCCGGCAACGCCATCAACTCTTGGCGTGTGGAATCGTCGAGCGGCGAT
>CAYHAR010000168.1:1421-7797 GCA_964354595.1 uncultured Anaerolineae bacterium
CTTTGCAAGACCAGGCGAATCTCGACCGTGTTCGGATGATCCGCATAGGGCAATCGCTCGACGACGAACTTGATGTCGAGTCTTTGCGCGGCGGCCAGATCGAGCGCCTGGGGGAATCGCTCGTCGGTGATCGTCCAACCCATCAGCCCGGCGGCAAAGGCGAGGTCGCTGCCCTGCTGGCGGTAGACCTCGGCATACGAGCCACCCGGATCAAAGGCGAAGGTCGCCGACGCGGGTTCATCACCCAGCAGCGATCGGGCCAGCGCCCCGATGTGGAACGACCCGGCCGTGTGCGAGCTGGATGGCCCGCGCATCACCGGGCCGAGGACGTCGTTGAAAATACTGATAGGTTTCATGCTCTCTCCCCAAAAACACAAAGGACACGAAAGCTTTTTTCGTGCCCTTCGTGTCCTTTGTGGATAAGGTTCTTACACAACGTTGTATTCGCGCGTGGTCTTGCCTTGCCAGAAGCGGCTCAGGCGCAGGCTCGAGATGTCCAGTGAGTTGGTCTTGCCATCCAAAATTTCTTCGGCCAGCAACGACCCGCACACCGGGCCGTGCATGAATCCATGCCCCGAAAAGCCGGTGATGCAGTAAAAGCCCTCTAACTCGTCCACTGCGCCCAGAATGGGATGCGCGTCGGGCGAGTTTTCGTACAGCCCGGCCCAGCGGCTGGAAATGCCAGCGCTCTCCAACAGCGGCATCCGCTGGCAGGCCGCCTCCAGGTGCGTCATTTCCCATTCCATATCTACGCTCTGGTTAAAGCTGATCGGCTCATCGTTGTTCGACATGCCGGTGAGGATGCCCGGCCCTTCGCGGTGAAAGTACAGGCTGCGCGCAAACTCGATGACGAACGGAAAATCGGGTGGCACTTCTGGCAGTGGTGTGGTCACGGCGATCTGTCGGCGCGTCGGCACGACGGGCACGTCCACGCCGGCCATTTTGCCGATCAAGCCGGCCCACGGCCCGGCGGCGTTCACCACGACAGGCGTTTCGATGTCGCCTTGTTTCGTTTCGACGGCGCGCACGCGGCCGCCCTCAGTGCGAATGCCGGTGACCTCGACATCGCTGTGGCATTGCGCACCCTGCCGCCGCGCGCCGGAGATGTAGCCTTGCACCACGCCGTTCGGATCGGCCAGGCCGTCGTCCGGCCCCCACGTGCCGCCGATGGCGTCGGGATAACGCATCAGCGGCAGGCGGCGGCGAATCTCGTCGCCGTCGAGCCATTGTGTGCGCGCGCCCAAGTCGTTTTGAAGTTTCACTTGCCGCTTGAACTCGGCCACGTCCTGCTCGCGCGTGAGCACGAACAGGTAGCCGCACTTGCGAATGTCAATCGCCTGCCCCAATTCTTCTTCAAAGTGGTCGAGCATGGGCAGGCTGATGCGCGAGAGCTTGACGTTGATCTCGGTGTCGAACTGGTAGCGGATGCCACCCGCGCATTTGCCGGTGGCTTCGATGCCGAAAAAACTGTTGCGCTCCAGCAGCGCGACGTTCTTGCAGCCTTTGAGCGCCAGATGATAGGCCGTGCTGGCGCCCATCACTCCGCCGCCGATGACGACGACGTTGGCTGTTTTGGGGAGTGTCATATCTTTTGTCCTTGCGGCGAACGACCAACGACGAAAGACGAAATTGGTCATTCGTCGTTCGTCATTCGTCTTATAGCGTCAAAAAAGTTCCGATGCCGCGTTCCTTGGCGCGGCGATAGATTTCCGGCGCAACGGCCATGTCGTCCATCGCCAGCCCCAGGTTCATGCCCATTGTCCGCTCTTTATCATTTCCGCGCCCGGGTTTGAGTCCAGCCGCAATCTCGCCCAAGTCGGCGTAAGGATCGGGCGTGGTTTGAAAGTAGCCGATGCTCTTGTAATACTGGAACTGGGCGTGGTCGTCGGTGCTGATCTTTTCAAATTGCGCCAACGCTTCAGGCTTCCAGTAGCTATCAAAGTCCACCGCGCTGGCAAACGCGCCCGGCCTCAACCAATCTTTTTCGATGGTCGGCGTGGGGTGCTTGAGGATCGGCCCGGATGTGACGACCAGGTCGCTGTCCACCACAGCTTTCTTGGGGTTGTCTACGCCAATGATTTCCAACCCCGTCTTGGCCGACATTTCTTCCACGTATTTGCGCTGCGCGTCGGGCAGGACGTCGTAGGCGTACACGCGCTTGACGGGGAACAGCGCCGCCATCGCCAGCAGGTTCGTGCGCCCCTGCACGCCGCAGGCCAGGATGCCGACGACCTCGCTATTCTTGCGCGCCAGGTACTTGGCCGAAAGCGCCGAGGCCGCGCCCGTGCGATACGCCGTGATCCACGTGCAGTCCATCACCGCATAAGGGATGCCGGTCTCGTCGTCGTTCAAAATGAGCAAGCCGGTGATGTAGGGCAGGCTACGCTTGAAATTTTCAGGATAGCCACTCACCCACTTGATGCCGGCGGACTTGAGTGACGGGATGTAGGCCGGCATGGCGTGGATGAACGCATCCGGCTGCGTGTGAATGCCGGGCTTGGGCGGCATCTCGACGCGGCCCTGGCCCTTTTCCTTGAACGCCGCTTCGAGCTGGCCGATGATCGTGGGCATGCCCAGCCCCACACTTTCCACATCGGCACGCGAAAGGTAAAGCAGTTGTTGGGAATTCATGGTGGCTCCTTGTCAGTTTGTCTGAGAACTTGATTCTATCACACTTTTAACTTTCTCCCTCGTAAAGCGGGGGAGGGTTGGAGTGGGGGTCATAGATTCGCCAGACGTTCACGCACCAACTCACTCAATTCCGTCGCCCGCCCGATGACCTCGTACACCAAGTCGCCGACGTAGAGGGTGTGAGTCATCGCTCCACTCGTAACACGCATATCCCACTTGTCGTGCGGCTCGCACGTCAGCCCGACGCGCTCGCATTCTTGCGTGATGACCTGGCGCACCTCGTCGGCTCGTGCCATAAAGATCAGCCCGACCTCGCCCGTGAGTTTGATCGCGCGCTTGCCGGCCCATTGCTGATAATCGTCCGAAAACGGCAAGCGTCCCTGGCGCACGTCGCGAAAGTTGACGAGTGTGTAGCGACCCAGCGGCGCATCGCCCATCACGGACTGGCGCGCTTCTTCTGCTTCCTGATTAAAGCGGTCGCGCTCCTCTGCGAAAGCATAGACGGGCGGCATCACGTACACGTAAAAGCCTTCGCCCAGCGGGATAAAGAAAACCTTTTCGGCCTTCTCGGCTTGCTCCAATGCAGCCAACAATCGCTCCCGCAACGTGGTCGGCTCGCGCTTGAAGAATGGAAATTTCATCGCGTCCTCACAAACAGACGAAGGACGAAGGACGAACGACCAAAGACGAAGCTTTGCCTTCGTCATCCGTCCTTGGTCGTCCGTCTGCGATGTGCACCGAAATCCACAATCCAAGATCTGAAATCACATCCGCCCTTCCGAAAAGGCGGCTCGATTCAGCTCGGCATACTTTTTCGGCACGCGCCGCTGAATGACCGTTGTCCACACGTCCGGGTCAATGCCCTCGATCTGCTTGCTGAGCGCGCCGAGCAAAACCGAGTTCGCCAGTTGCGCCTTGCCCAATCGCTCGCCAATCGCCAGGCCATCTACCACGATGAGCTTGTCGGTGCGGGCTTGCACGGCGGCGAGGATTTCTTCTTCGGATGGATATTTCCAATCGCCCACGCTCACCGACATCGGGACGATTTGTTGGCGGTTGACGATGACGGTGCCGCCGGGGCGCAGCCAGTCAATCCAGCGCGCAGCTTCGAGCATCTCGAACGCCAGCAGCACATCCACCTGTCCGATTTCGGCAATCGAAGCGCCGACTCGTTTGGCCCAGCGGACGTGGCTATCCACCACGCCGCCGCGCTGTGAAAAGCCGTGCACTTCGGATTTTTTAGCGTCATAGCCGACGGCCAATCCGACTTCGGCCACAATATCACTGGCGGTCAAAATCCCTTGTCCGCCGACGCCGACGAAAAGTATGTCCAGTTTCTCAATCATTGAATCACCTCATCTAACCGCCAAGACGCCAAGAGCGCAAAGGTTTTTATCAAGCCTGGCGTCTTTGCGGTTCAATTGGCCACCGCAGGTTCCGGGCGAAGGATCGCATCGCGCGGGCAGACTTGCAAGCACACGTCGCAGCCCACGCACAGCAGCGGGTCAATCGCCGCTTTGGGACGCTTGGTCTTGGCGTCCATCTCGGCGGATTTCAAAATCGCCGGGCAGCCGACGCGGAAACACAGCCCGCAGCCGTTGCACGTTTCCAAATCCACCGAGACGACCTGGCGCTTTTGGAATTCGTCCGAGAACACGCACTCGCCTTCGACGATGACGACGGACGGCTTGTCCTTGATGGCGAGCGATTCTTTGATGGCTTTGTCCACTGCGGCTTCGTCGAGCGCGGGGACGCGCCACACCGCTTCGATGCCCATCGCGCGGACGACCGGCTCTATTGGCACGCGCTTGCCCGGCGTGCCTTGCAACGTCTGGCCGGAGCCGGGATTGCCTTGCTGCCCGGTCATGCCCGTCGTGCTGTTGTCCAGGATGAGCGTCATGGTGGGGCTGTTGTTATAGACCGCGCTGGCGAGCGCCGAGAGTCCCGAGTGGAAGAAGGTGCTATCGCCGATGACGGCGACCATCCTTTCTTGCAAGCCCGCTTGTATCGCGCCATGCGCCAACCCGATAGAGACTCCCATCGCAACGCACGTATCAATCGCATTGAACGGAGGCAGCACGCCGATGGTATAGCAGCCAATATCGCCCGAGACCAGCACCTTGTGCTTGGAGAGCGAATAGAACACGCTGCGATGCGGGCAGCCGGGGCACAGCGCAGGCGGGCGCGGCGGAACCTTGAACGCCAGCGAAACGGGTTCAAGCTTTTCCACTTGCTTCACCGGCAGCCCCGCTTTGAGCGCCGAGTCGCGCACGACCTGCAAGGTGTATTCGCCCGTCATCGGGAAAATGTCTTTGCCGTAGCAGCGCAGGCCCATCGCGCGAATCTGGTCTTCCCAGAACGGGTCGAGTTCCTCGACGATGACGAGCGTCTCGACCTGCGCGGCAAAATCGCGAATCATCTTTTCGGGGATCGGATAGCTCAAGCCAAGCTTCAAGATGCTGTAGCCTGCAAAGACTTCGCGCGCGTATTGATACGCCACGCCGCCCGTGATGACGCCGATTTTTCTGTCGGCCCACTCGATGCGATTGAGCGGCGTCGTTTCGGCGTAGGCTTTGAGCTTGAGCATGCGCTCTTCGACGACGGGATGGAGCAGCTTGGCGTGCGCCGGGATGATGACGTATTTCATCGGCTTGCGCTCGAATTTGGGCAAGGGGGGCAGCTCGCCGCGCTCCTTCGGCACATCCACCTCGACGGCGGACTTGCTGTGGCTCAGCCGCGTCGTCGAGCGCAGAATCACGACGGTGTCGAATTGCTCCGAAAGCTCAAAGCCCAACGCCGTCCAGTCTTTGGCTTCTTGGCTATCAGAAGGCTCCAGGCACGGCATCTTGCCGAACCGCGCATAGTGCCGATTGTCTTGCTCGTTCTGCGAGGAAAACGTGCCGGGGTCATCCGCGCTGACGAGCACCAGGCCGGCGCGCACGCCGGTATACGATACGCTCATCAGCGAGTCGGCGGCCACGTTCACGCCAACGTGCTTCATCGCCGCTAGCGCCCGCGCGCCCGCCAGCGCTGCGCCTATCGCGCTATCGAGCGCGACTTTTTCGTTGGCGGCCCACTCGGCCACGACGCCTTGGTACGTGGCGAGGTTTTCCAAGACTTCGGTGGAGGGCGTGCCGGGATAGGCCGCCGCGTAACGCACTCCACCCTCGAATGCGCCGAGGGCGAAGGCTTCATTGCCGGAAAGTAATCGCTTCATGTCTCGCTCCTGGGTTGACCGCGGTCAAGGTGAAACATTGGGTCAAGCTGAAAGATTGAGGACTGTAGACAGTATAACCAAAAGAGAGGTCGGTTGAGTAGTGACGATTGCCACTCAAATCATTGCCATTTGTCGCAGACGGGGCAACAACAAACGACAGTCGCAAGAACTCTTGCGCTGCAATCGGGCCTGGCCGCCGAGCGCCTTCATACCTGCTCGAAGCGCTCCATGTCGAGCACGAATACCGTCGCGCCGCCGACTTCGACTTCGACGACGGACGAGGGGAGCATCATCGGCGTTTCGCTGACGAGCGGCGTGAACACGGTGCGGCGGCGGCATTTTTGCCGCAGCACGGCCACCACGTCGTCCACCTGCGCGCCATCCACGCCGATCATTAGCGTCGTGTTTCCGCGCCGCAAAAAGCCCCCGGTCGTCGCCAGCCGCGTGACGCGATACTCGCGCTCGGTCAACGCCTGAACAGCCGCTTCGGAATCTTCGTCTTGAACCACTGCGATAACGAGTTTCATG
>CAYHAR010000169.1:0-2575 GCA_964354595.1 uncultured Anaerolineae bacterium
TCTTGCGCGCTTTGCACCGCGCCTTCGCCCGATGCGCCGAGCATTTGCGCCAGTTCCTCGACGCGCGCCTGGTCGTCCAGCGGCTGCACGTGCGTGGTGGTGCGGCCCTCGGCGGCTCCTTTCTCGACTCGAAAGTGCGCGTCGCCATACCCCGCCAGTTGCGGCAGGTGCGTGATGCAAATCACCTGGTGCGTCTGTTGACTTTCTTCACTCCACGCTCCACGCTCTACGGTCAGCCCCCACAACTTGCGCCCGACGACCGACCCCACGCGCCCGCCGATGCCCTGGTCAATCTCGTCAAAGATGAGCGTGGGCGTTTGATCGGCGCGGGCCAGCACCGCTTTGAGCGCGAGCATCAGACGCGAGGTCTCTCCGCCGGAGGCGATCTTGGCGAGCGGCTTGAGCCCCTCGCCAACGTTGGGCGCGACGAGGAACTCGACCTTGTCCAGCCCGGTCGAATCGAAAGCGTAGCGCCCGCCTTCAGCCGCAAACGCGCCATCTTTTGCGGGCGTCCACTGGATGTCCACGCCGAACCGCGCGCCGGCCATCCGCAAGTCGTTCAACTCGGCTTCGATTGCAGCCGCCAATTTTTCAGAGGCAGACTTGCGCGCGTCGGAAAGTTCCTTGCCCATCGCGCCGATTTGCCGCAACAGTCTTTCCTCCTGTTTTCCCAGCTCCTCGATGCGCTCCGAAGCGTGCGTGATGCCGTCGAGCTGCGTGGCGGCGTTTTGGGCAAACGCCAAAATTTCTTCAATTGTGTTGCCGTACTTGCGCTTGAGCCGCTTGAGTGTGTCGAGCCGGTCTTCGACTTGCTCCAGCCGCTTGGGGCTGAACTCGATCCGCTCGCGGTAGGCGCGAAGCGAGCGCGCCAGATCGTCGAGTTGCGCGGCGGCGCTTTCAGCGGTTTGCACGTGCTCGCTCAAGGTCGGGTCAATCTTGGCCAGCCCGGCCAGCGCCTTGGTCGCCTGCGCCAGCGCGTCGAGCGCAGCGGGTGTTTCGCCTGCGCCTTCGTAAAGCGCTTCGTAAGCCTCGTCGGCCAACGCGGCCAGTTGCTCGGCGTTCGCCAGCCTCATGCGTTCTTGTTCCAGCGCGGCGTCTTCGCCCGGCTTGAGCTTGGCCGAGCCGATCTCTTCGATTTGGAATTGCAGCAGGTCGGCGCGGCGCGCCATCTCGCGCTCGTCTTTCAGGAGCGCGTCCAGCTCGCGGCGCACCTCGTGCAACTGCGCCACCACTTGGCCGAGCGCCGTGCGCTTGTCCCACAAGTTGGCGTAACGGTCGAGCAAGTTGACGTGCTCGCGCACGCGCAGCAGCGAGAGGTGCTCGCTCTGCCCGTGAATATCCACCAGGTATTGGCCGATGTCTTTGAGCACCGCCAGCGACACAGCTCGCCCGTTGACGCGGCACACGCTGCGCCCGCCTCGGCGGACTTCACGGCCCAGCACCAGCGTGTCCGGCTCGTCGCCCTCCAGCCCGTTTTCGGCCAGGATCGGCTCGACCACCGCGCGAGTCTCTTGATTAAAGTGGAACGTGCCCTCGACTTGGGCGCGCTCGGCCTCACTACGCACGATCTCGGCCTCGGCTCGCCCGCCCAAGAGCAGGCTGACCGCGTCAATGATGATGGATTTGCCCGCGCCGGTCTCGCCGGTCAACACATTGAATCCGGGCGAGAGCGTCAGGCGCAGCTCGTCAATGATTGCCAGGTCGCTGATCGTCAGTTCGGTGAGCATGTTTCCCTACCGGAGGTCGGAGGTCAGAGGTCGGAGTGTGATTGGGTATTGTTCCTCCGACTCCCGATTTCCGATCTCTATCTATTTTCCATATCTCAATCGAGCAATGGCCGCGCCCACAGCCAAGACCAGGTAAATGGCGTGTATCGCCAAGCTCATGAGGTTGAGGCTCAACAGCGGCAGGGCCACCGCCGGAAGCGCGGCGATGACCATGCAGACTGAGACGACCAGCCAGATGTACTGGCCGCGCCGCTTGCCGGTCGCGCGCCACACCAGTTCGGCGATAAGCCCGCCCACGATGGGCGCGGCAAAGACGACAAAGAACCACAACATCGGGCCGATGAACTGGCCAAAGGCCGCCAGCGGCAGTGTGATCACAGCGGCCACGACATAGTCAGTAGTTACAGCGGTGTAGAACACAGCTTGTTGGGTTTTGACACAAGTTTTGCAGCGGTAGCCCACTGGCGTCCGCATGGCGCACTTGACGCAGATGGGGTTGCCGCAGCGGTTGCAGCGGAGGCTCGTCCGCACTTGGGGATGGTTAATGCAAAACGTCTCTGTTTCTGTTGGGGTGACAGAGGGTTGGGCTTGAGCCATTCGTCCTTCGTCCTTTGTCAATCTCCCTCTTTAGGGGGCTCGTCATGTGCGGTTCGCAGGCGCGCCATCAAGGTGCGATAAAAGTGCGCGGGCGAATGGAGGCGCACAAAGCGCGCAATGTGCGGGCTGGCCGTGACGGTCACTCGGTCGCCGTCGAGCAGCGTGAACTCGAATTGCCCGTCCACCGTCAGAATGACCTGGTGATCCGTCACGACGCGCATGTCCACCGTCGCGCCCTGGTCGAGCACGAT
>CAYHAR010000169.1:2675-7701 GCA_964354595.1 uncultured Anaerolineae bacterium
TTGATCGCCTCGACGCGATTCGGCGTGGAGCATCATCCGCTCTTCGATGCGATAGCCGCCCTCCAGCACGCGCGGCAAAAACTCGGGCCATTGTTCCGGCTCGACCTCGGCCAAAAAGCCCAAGCGTCCCAGATTGACACCAAGGATGGGAACGCCGTGCGGCGCGCTCATCCGCGCCGCGCGCAGCATCGAGCCGTCGCCGCCGAGCGTGACGAGCAAATCGAGCCGGTCTATCTGCACGCGGACGGCGTCTTCGTCCCACGTCGAGCCGATCCACACTTGCGCGCCACGCTCGCTCAACGCAGCGGCAATGTCCTCGGCCAGTTTGTGTGACCGGTCAATCTTGGGGTGGCACAACACGCCGATGCGCTGGAGCGTCGGCGCGTGACCGGCCAAGGTTCCCTCGCGCGAATTGGGTGAGGTGGCAGGCGGTTTGTCCACAGATAAGGGCGCTTTCTCTTTTGGGGTTGCGGGGGATTATAACTGGATTTGGGATGGCTGTCCAATGACAGAGAGCGTGGAGGGTGAAGCGTAGAGCGTGGAGCGACTATCCCGATAAATGGACACAGTGTATAATGTCGGATGATGCGGTTTGCTCTCAAGTGGTCTTTTTTCTACACCGAGACAGTGTGAGGAGAACCATGCGACGGATCATTGGTTTCATCGCGGGCGCGATGTGTGGAGCAATTGTCGGAGCGGTGGCGGCGCTGCTGCTGGCGCCGTCGTCCGGTATTGAACTGCGCCAGAACGTCCGCACACGTGTGGACGAGCTGGTAGCCGAAGGACGCCGCGCTGCCGAAGAGCGCCGCGCAGAGTTGGAAGCGCAACTCGCCGCGCTCAAGCGACCTCAGTGATTTTGGATTGCGGATTTTAGATTTCGGATTGCCAAGTGGTCAAACGTGCGCCGCAATCCGAAATCATCAATCCGAAATCGTCAATCGGTAGGGAGCTGGCTCGGTCGTCGTGCGCGCCAGGGCTGAAAGCGCCAGCACGGCGTTCTTGAGCTGCGACAGCGGCACTTGCCACTGACCGGTTTGATCGTCGGCGAGCGGCAGCCGCTTGACCTGCGTCGCGCCATCTGCGCCAAAGCTGATCAACTGGACGCTGTACTTTTCCGGCGTCAAGTTGTTCGTGCGGATAAAGCCTTGCGCCTTCCAGCCGCCCTCGCCGCTGTCGGCGTTGTAGGCGTAATTGATTTCCGGGAGGCGGATTTCTCCCAGCGCCACGCCTGGATAGTTGAGCGCGTCGTCGGTGATGTACTCGAAGCGAAGCAGGATTTTCTTTCCGGTGTATTCTTTCAGGTCAACGCTTGCCTCGATCCACTCGGCGGCGTCCTTCTTGCCGCCGCTCTTGCCGGTGCGCGCCCACCCGTAACTGTTGCCGTTCGGATTGGTGTCCGTGCTGCCGGGCGTTTCGAGAATCTTCCACGTTTTGCCGTCGGTCGAGACCTCCACGTAAAAGTAATCCCAGTCCTTTTCGATGTCGAACCACGTCCAGAATTTGAGCGTGGCCGATGGAGCGCTGGCGAGGTCGAACTCGCGCGAGAGCGAAAACACGCTGTCGTCGCCGCGACCCGAGTACCACATCGTCTGGCCGCCGCGCGGTTCCGCGCCGATAAGGCGCGCCTTGGTCGCGCCGGTAAAGCTCACCGTCACGTCGCGCTGACCCTTGAGGATGAAATACTGCGAGCCATAGTGATTCACGGCGCTGTCGGCGGTAAAGGGGAACTGGTCAATCGTGCGCTCGACCTTGGGCTTGTTGAATTTCAAATCTTTGTAGGCAAACTGGCCGCTTGCCACTTGCGGATCGTTGAGATAGTTGGCGATCTGCCAGTCGGCGAACAGGTCATCGGCGGTCATGCCGGGCTTTGTTTTTGCCAGCGTGTTGTCAATCGCCGTCAGCCCGTTGTTCTGATCGGCGATCAGGGTTTTCGTTCCGTCCGCGCCAAAGCGGCTGTAAAAGTACGTGACAAAGAGGTAACTCGCGCCATAGTGCGGCACAGAGCGTGCCAGCTCGTCCCACGCATTGAGCTGCGTGTTGGGCGCGGCCAGGAACGCCTGCGAGTGGCGTCCAACGTCAAAGCCATTCAGGTAAATCGCCAAATCCGAAAAGCCCTCGTTCATCCAGGTATCCAGGTTCTTGTGAGTGTTCCCCGCGATCACGTGCTGGAATTCGTGCGCCAGTGTCGAGAGGTACGACGTTCCGCCGACGCCGCCAAAGGCGTCGGTATTCATGTAAAACATCTCCATCTCGTTCGAGTCTGGGCGCACGGCCTTGGTCACCGCGTCCTTGCCGGCCACGTATCCCGCCGCGCCGCCCAGACCGGGCGTGTTGAGAATCGAGATGTGCGGGTCGCAGTCAATCCCCGGCGTTCGCTCGCTGCCTAGCAAGGCGCGGTTGGTGGGATAAATCTTTTCAGCGAAAAAGTCGGCGGCCTGCTTGATTTTGGCGTCGTCAGCTTGCACTTTTTCGGCGACCCATATATACACGACGTCGTTCTTGTAGCGCAGCGTCGTCTTGACCTGAAAGCTTGCGTTCGTGGATTGGTTCTGAGCTTCGAACGTGCGCGTTGTGCCCACCGGATAGTCAGGCGAAGATGTGCAGGCGATTTCCGGTGTGTCGGCCGCCACGCCCTTGAGGCGAATCGCCAGGTCGCGCAAATCGCGGATGCCGGGGTTGGCTTGCGCGATTGCCTTGGCTGTGGAGCGGTCGGCCTCCGTCACCGGGGCGCGGATGAGGCCGGAGGGTAGGGGGCTGCCCGGCGTCACCGGCACGAGGCTGGTCGCCATCGGAGGACTGGCCTGGCGTGTGGACGGGGGAATGGACGGCGTCTCGTCCGGCAACAAGAACTGGCACGAAAGCGCAGCCAGCGCCAGGGCTACAATTGCAATCCATAGGTGGTGTTTTTTCATCGGGTCTCCTAAAAGACGTGGAACGTGACCTCACGCGGCACACATCACTTTTGCGTCACGGCAAACCAATAGTGCGCCGGCTCCGTCGTCACAGGCGCGATGCCGCTGACGGTCAGCACGGCATGATCCACGTCTGAGCCCAAGTTGATCATCCAGCGCCCGCTCTGATCGGGGGCAAGCGGCAGTCTCTCTACGGTCGTCTGATTTTTGCGTGCCGTGATGAGCTGGGCGAGCCATTGTTGCGGCAGGGCGTTGGCATGGCGGACAAAGCCTTGGGCCTGCCAGCCATCGTCGCCGGATTCGGCATCGTAGCGGTAATTGATTTCAGGGATGGCAATGTCGTCCACGAAAAAGCCCGCGTGCGTCACCCCTGCGTCGGTGATATACTCGAAGCGGATCTGGACCTTTTTGCCTGCGTATTGGCTCAGGTCAATCTTTTCTTGAATCCACTTGGCCGCGCCCTTTTTGTCCGTGGCAGGCACGCCACTCTTGGCAGTGTAGCCATCGCTAAAGTTGGCGCCATTCGGGTCGTCGTTCGTTGTGCTCTGGCCGGGCAGCGTCTCCCAATGCTTGCCGTCGGTGGAGGCTTCGACGTAGGCGTAATCAAAATCTCTTTCAATGTCGTACCACGTCCAGAACGTCAACTCGGCGGATTTGACGTTGGTCAGGTCAAACTCGCGCGTCAGCGTGGTGTCGCTCGAGTTGGCCGCCTCGCCCCACCACAGGTATTTGCCGCTGTGCACGTTAATGTCGGCCAACCCCACGACTGTCGCCCCGGCAAAATCCACTTGCACGTCGCCGCGCCCACGCAATTCGATATAGTCCGTGCCGTACTGGCTCACCGTCGTTTGCTTTTGCGCGGGGAGATCGCTTTGGCGCAGTTCGAACGTCGTCTGGAACTCGGGCGGCGTGATGGTGTTGTAGGCGTATTGGCCCTGGTCAATGTCCGGGTCGTTGATAGTGTTGGCGACGACCCAATCGGCAAACACATCCTCGAACGCCAGCCCGGTGTTGGTCTTGCTCAAGACATCGCTTACGGCAGCATAGCTGTACAAGGGATCGGCGACGAGCGCCTGCGTAGCCTCTTTGCCAAAGCGGTCGAGAAAGTACGTCATGAATAGATAAGCTGCGCCATAGTTCGGCCCGGCGTCGCCGGTTTCGTCCGGCCACGAATCAAGCTGCGTGTCGGGCTTGTCGGCAAAGCTGTACATGCTCCCGCCCGTGTCCAGGTCGTTGATCTGGCAGGCCAGCTCGCTCAGGCCCTCGTTGATCCAGCCAGCCTGGTTGCTGTGATGATACCAATGAATCATGTGCTGGAATTCGTGAGCCAGCACGCAGTCAAAGAACGACGTGCCCAGCTCGCCGTTTTCTGCGCTGATGTAAAACATCTCCATCTCGTTGGAATACTTGTGAACCAGGCGGCTGTGCTCGTCCATGCTGCTATAGTAGCCGGCCACGTGCTCGCCCAACTTGTCGGAGATGAGCAAGCTCAGATGGACGTCGCTATCCACGCCGGGTGTCCACTCGCTGCCAAAGAACGCGCGGTCGGTGGGATAGGTCTTGGTTTCAAAGTGGTCGGCGGCCGTCTTGAGGTTGTTCTGGCTCACCTTGACGCCGTCCTCGACCCAAAAGTAGGTGTGGGGCGTCAGGTAGACCAGCGTGGCTGTGATCCAAAAATTCTTGTGGTCGTCCTCGCGCGAGACCCAAAAGCCGTGCTTGTCGCCGGCCTTGAAATTCCAGGGCTGGTTGCGCGCGATTTCCAGGATAGGCACACCGGGGTCGGCCAGCCGCGCCGTCACGTCGCGCAGGTCGCGTTCCGGGATGTTGACTGATTCCAACAGTTTAGCCGTATCTACAGCTTCTGGTGGCACGGATTCGCGCCGTAGGTCTGATGGCGGCTTGAGGCCCGCGGAGGGCGTCACCGTCAGCAGGCGCGGCATGGGCGTGGACGTGATGCGCGGGCCGGGCGTGGAGGTGGGGCGAATCGTGCGCGTCACGCGGACGGCGCGCGTGGGCTGCGGTGTGCCGCTGAGCGCCACGCCCCAGGCGCATACGGTCATTGCGGCGATGCACAGGCAGCACGCCACGAGCGCGATTCCGGTTCCGACGGCGAT
>CAYHAR010000170.1:0-4371 GCA_964354595.1 uncultured Anaerolineae bacterium
CACGCGCTTGCGTAAACGGCCATTTCGGGCGACAATTGACACATCACGTCGGGCGAGACGCAGCGCACTCGGCATGGACATTAGCTTTTTGTTTCGAGGACTCGTCATCGGTTTCTCCATCGCCGCGCCGGTCGGGCCGATTGGCGTGTTGTGCATCCGCCGCACGCTGACCGAGGGGCGCGCTTCCGGCCTCGTCTCCGGGCTGGGCGCGGCCACAGCCGATGCGGTCTATGGCAGCATCGCCGGGTTCGGGCTGACGCTCATTTCCGGCTTTCTGGTGGATCAACAAACCTGGCTGCGCTTGATCGGCGGCGCATTTTTGTGTTCTCTTGGCATCCGGACGTTGCTGGCTACTCCCGCAGAAGGAGCCGCCCCCGTCAAAGGGAATGGACTCGTCGGCGCGTATGCCTCGACGCTTTTTCTCACGCTGACCAATCCGCTGACGATCCTTTCTTTTGCGGCCATCTTTGCCGGGCTGGGATTGGCGAGCACGAGCGGCAACTATGTTTCCGCTGCGACACTGGTCTTGGGCGTGTTCGTCGGCTCGGCTGCGTGGTGGCTGTTGTTGAGCGGCGGCGTCAGCTTGCTTCGCAGCCGGTTCGACGCCCGCGCGATGCGCTGGGTCAATCGCATCTCGGGCGGCATCATCACGATCTTTGGCGTGCTGGCTTTGTTGAGCTGGCGAGGATTCTAGCGACAGGAGACCGCAATGGACTATACCAGCATCCTCACCTCGACCGAAGAAGGCGGCGTGGGATTGGCGCGGCTCAACCGTCCCCAGCAGCTCAACGCGCTCAACTCGGTTCTGATGGAAGAGCTGGCGCAGGCGCTCGAAGCGTTCGACCGCGACGACGCCGTGCGCTGTATCGTTATCACCGGCAACGAAAAAGCGTTCGCCGCCGGGGCCGACATCAAAGAGATGGCGGATGCTTCGCCTGTCGAGATGCTCCTGCGCGACAACATTGCCCGCTGGGATCGCCTCCGCCGCATCAAAAAGCCCATCGTCGCCGCCGTGTCCGGTTACTGCCTGGGCGGCGGCTGCGAGATGGCGATGGCGTGCGACATGATCATCGCCAGCGAGTCGGCGCAGTTCGGCCAGCCGGAGATCAACATTGGCGTGATCCCCGGCGCGGGCGGCACGCAGCGGCTCACGCGCGCCATCGGCAAGAGCAAGGCGATGGAGATGGTGCTGACCGGTCGCACGATGAGCGCGCGCGAAGCCGAGGCCGCCGGACTGGTCTCGCGCGTCGTGCCGGTGGAAAGCTGCCTTGACGAGGCGCTCAAGCTGGCACGCGAGATCGCGTCCAAAGCGCCACTGGCCGCGCGTTTTGCCAAAGAAGCCGTCAACAAGGTCTTTGAGACCAGCCTGGCCGACGGGATCGAAGACGAGCGGCGGTGGTTCTATTTCCTCTTTGCTACCGCAGACCAGAAAGAGGGAATGCAAGCATTCATCGAAAAGCGCCCACCAGAGTGGAAGGGCAAGTGATCAGTGGTCAGCGACCAGTGATCAGGGTGAAGGGCAGCCTGGATTCTGCGCCCAACGAGACTGGAACATGACAACGATTACCTATCACGACATCGCTCACGCTCTGCAAGAGCTAGAGTTGAGCCAAGACAGCAACGTGATCGCACACGCATCGCTGGCTGCGTTCGGCGATGTGCGCGGCGGCGCCGCGTCTGTGCTCGGCGCGCTGCTGGCGACGTGCGGCACGGTCGTCATGCCCACGTTCACTTACCAGACGATGGTCTGGCCCGAGTCCGGCCCGCCGGATAACGCCTGCGCCTATGGCGATCACGTCGAGGAGAACGCGCGCGCTATCTTGTTCAGCCCAGAGTTGCCAGCCGACGACAGCCTGGGCCAGGTCGCCGAGACATTGCGCCGTCACCGCCTGGCCGCACGCAGCGGCCATCCAATCTTGTCGTTCGCTGCTGCGGGAGCGCACGCGCCGGAAATCGTCAACGCGCAATCGTTGGAAAATCCGCTGGGGCCGCTGGAATGGTTGTACGAGCACGGCGGAGACGTGGTGCTGATGGGTGTGGATCATCGCGCCAACACGGCGATTCACCTGGCCGAAAAACTGGTCGGGCGCAAGCAGCTCATCCGGTGGGCGGTCGGCGAAGAGCGCGCTTACCGGCTGCCCGGCTTTCCCGGCTGCAGCAACGGGTTCAATGCGATTGCCGGCAAATTAGCATGGAGTGTGCAGCAAACGACAGTCGGCATGGCGACCATCCAGCGTATCGCGCTCAAAAAGCTCGTCGAAGCGGCGACGCAAATGATCCAGGAAAATCCGCACGCGCTGTTGTGCGACGATCCCCAATGCGAGCGGTGCAATGCGGTCCGTAAAACGTGATGCGTGAAATCGCGGACGGCGCGCGATAGGTGACAAGCAAACATTGAACACACTGGTTATTGGCGCGACCGGATTCATCGGCGGGCACATTGCGCGGGCGGCGCTTGCGCGTGAGTGGCACGTGCGCGCGCTGCGCCGCCGCCCGAATGCCATTGGCGCCCTCGGCGATTTGGCCGACCGGATTGAATGGGTTCAAGGCGAGCTTCCGTTTTGTCATTCTGAGCGAAGCAAAGAATCTCGGTCATACGGGACTGAGACCCTTCGCCGCGAAGCGGCTCAGGGTGACACTCTGCGGGAAGTGATGCGCGGCTGCGACGTGGTGTTCCATGCAGCGGCGGCTTATCCGCTCGCCGCGCATGACATCGCCGGGTGGGTGCGCCACAGCGTGATGCAGATGCGAGCTGTGCTAGAGGCCGCGAGCGAGGCGCACGTGAGGCGCTTGGTCTACACCAGCACGTTGACGACCATCGGCCCGGCGGGTCAGCCCGGTCGCCTGGCCGATGAGCGCGACTTTTACGTGCCCGGCACTGTGCGCAGCGCGTACTATGAGGCCAAGTTCGCCATGGAGATGGAAACCTTTCGCGCTGCCGCCGTGGGATTGCCCGCCGTTATCCTCAACCCGACGGCGGTCTTTGGCCCGGGCGACATCAAGCCGACGACAGGCGGGGTGCTGCTCAGCGTAGCCAAGCGGCAGGTTCCATTCTACTTTCAAGCGGCAATCAATGCAGTGGACGGGCGCGATGTGGCCTCGGCGCACATCGCCGCCGCCGAACGTGGGCGAATCGGCCAGCGCTACATCCTGGGCGGGCACAACCTCACGCTCAAGGACATGCTGACGATTGCAGCGCGCGCGGCGGGCGTGGCGCCGCCCCGTTGGGAGATCCCAGGCAAGCTGGTGGATGTACTCATCGGCGTAAGCAACTGGCTGCGCCTGCCGCTGCCCGACCTCGCCAAGGGGGTACGCCTCTGGCAGCCGCTCAACTCGGAGAAAGCGCAGCGCGAACTAGATATGCATCCGCGTCCATTTGAAGAGACGGCGCGCGATACCATCGCGTGGTTTAGAGAGAACCGTTACTTATGATGAGCACGGCTGAACCAGAACTGATCACGATTGTCGAAGGCCCACCGCCCGATTTCAAGGCCGCGCCGGAAGCGTGGCCGCTTTCCATCTACGAAGACCCGCATCCATCCTGGCTGGCGATATGCCAGATGCGCGCCTTTAGCGGCCCCAAGATGGTGGAGCGCTGCCAGCGCGCGTGGGCCGAGGATCGCCCGGTCAAGCTGGATTTTCCCGATCAAACGGGCGTGCGCCAGCAAGTCGGCGTGATCGCCGCGCGGTGGAGCGAGGTCCCGGAGGGTCACGTGCTGCACTTGTGGGTGCAGGTTCCGATGCTGCCGGCGGAGGAATGATTTCAGATTGCGGATTGCGGTTTGCGCTTCACGCGGCGGTCAGGACAACATACAGGCTGAGGTTGCCTTCGCGTCCGCCCGCGCGAAATGTCTCCACGATGCTCAGACTAGCTTGCGTCGCTAACGCGCGCAGTTCTTGTTCGCCCATCCAGTGACAATATCGCAAGCCGGCGCCGCCGCGTTTCCAGCTTAGCAACGCATCGCCTGGCTCAAGTTCAGCCTCGTCAATCTCCGCCACACTCCACGGCACAATCTTTTTGCTCATCCGCTCATTGTCCAGAAATTGCCACGTCGAAACGACGACGCGGCCTTGCGGCGCAAGCAACTCGCGCGCCTGCCGCAGGATGCGCGCTCGCGTCTCGCTTCCTGGGATGTGATGCAGCACTGCCAGCATCAGCACACAATCGCACGACTGCCGCGCCAAATGACGTGTCCATTCCAGCTGTATAATGTCCGCCACTCGAAACGTTGCGCCCTGCGCCTTGCGGCTTGCGGCTTGCATCTTGCATCTTGCAATCAACTCTTCCGATGCATCTACGCCCACATACATCACATCGCGCCGCTCGCGCGCCAGCAGCGCCGCCGCGCGCCCGTTGCCGCAGCCAACGTC
>CAYHAR010000170.1:4471-6130 GCA_964354595.1 uncultured Anaerolineae bacterium
GCAACGCACGGGCAGACGATTGACGTAGACGAATACGAAGATGACCTGGTCGCCATCATCGAACAGATCGCGGCGGCGGAAAATCTTGCGCCGGGCGACATCACCCGCTTGCTCTATCGCGTCTCGCGCGGCGACACGCCGCTGACCAAAGACCAGCTCGTGCAAGGCTACCGCGAGCTGGCCGCGCGCGGCGCTGTACCCTTTTCGCGCGAGATGCTAGCCCGCTTGCGCGCCAAGCCAGTACGCACCATTTCGGGCGTCGCTCCGGTCACGGTGATGACCAAGCCCTTTCCCTGCCCTGGCGAGTGCATCTTTTGCCCCGACTATGCCGGGATGCCCAAGTCGTACATCCCCGACGAGCCGGGCGCGCTGCGCGCGGGGCAGCTCGAGTTCGAGCCTTACTCGCAAACCGCGTTCCGCATCCGCGCGCTGGAAAACATTGGCCACAGCACGGACAAGATCGAGCTGCTCATCCTGGGCGGAACGTGGTCGTATTATCCGCCCGACTACCAAGAGTGGTTCATCCGCCGCTGCCTGGACGCGATGAACGGCGAGGATTCCACGACCCTGGAAGAAGCGCAGCGACGCAACGAGACCGCGCCGCATCGCAACGTGGGATTGGTGATCGAGACGAGGCCCGATTACGTGGACAAAGCCGAGGTGACACGGCTGCGGCGCTTGGGCGCGACCAAAGCCCAGATCGGCGTGCAGAGTTTAGACGATGACATCCTGGCGCGCAACCAGCGCGGTCATACCGTCGAGCAGACGCGGCAGGCGTTCCGGCTGCTGCGCGCGGGCGGATTCAAGATTCACGCCCACTGGATGCCGAATCTGCTCGGCGCGACGCCTGAATCGGATCGCGCGGATTTTGCGCGCTTGTGGGACGACCCCGCGCTGCGCCCGGACGAATTGAAAATCTATCCGTGCTCGCTGATTGCCGGCACGCAACTTTACGAGCGCTGGCAGCGCGGTAGCGAAGCATATCGGCCCTATAGCGACGACGAACTGGTGGACCTGGTCGCGGACTGCAAGGCGCGTGTCCCACCCTATTGCCGGATCAACCGCGTGATGCGCGACATTCCCGCCGGTCACATTGCCGCCGGGTCAAAGAAATCGAACTTGCGCCAGGTCGTGCATCGAGTGATGAAGGCGCGCGGGCAGGTCTGCCAGTGTATCCGTTGCCGCGAGGTGCGCGGCGAAAAGGTAGAGGCCGAGACGCTCGTCTTGCAAGACCTGGCTTACGAGACGGACACGACGCGCGAGCACTTTCTGTCGTTCGTCACGCCGGCAAAAGGGCAGGGACAAGCCCCGCCCCTACTGGCTGGATTCCTGCGTCTTTCGCTTCCCCTGATAGGTCATTCTGAGCCGCGAAGCGGTAAAGAATCCCTATCACCCGAGGCTGGGACCCTTTGCCGCGAAGCGGCTCTGGGTGCCAAAAGCTTCTTGGACGAGATTGCCGGCGCGGCCATGATTCGTGAGGTGCACGTCTACGGCCCGGCGCTCGAAATCGGCCAAGAAAGCGAGGGGCAGGCGCAACACGCCGGGTTGGGCACGCGGTTGATCGAGCGCGCGGTCGAGATGGCGCGCGCGGCGGGGTTTACGCGGCTGGCCGTCATTGCTGCGACGGGCACGCGGAATTATTATCGCGCGCGCGGGTTC
>CAYHAR010000170.1:6230-7670 GCA_964354595.1 uncultured Anaerolineae bacterium
CAGTTGACGCTTGGTGAGCAAGCCGTGCTCGAGCGGCTGCGGGCCATACTGGGCGCGGAAATAGTTGCCCTTGTCCACGCCGCGGACATAGTCGGTATAGTCGTTCAGCAGGTTGTTGGTGCCGTGCGCCATGAACAGGCCCAGCGTCAACAGCAGCCACACCCATACGTTGAACTGGCCGGCCTGCGCCGCCAGCAGCCCGGCGATGGCGGCCGAGATGAACGATAGCACCAGCGCCATCGCCCGCGTGGCGATGAGCCAACGCGAGACCAAGTCCAGGCGATCCCACTCGTCTTTGCTGATGCGCGGCACGCCTTGCAGCGCCTTGACCCACATGCCAAAATTGATACCCATGATGCCTCCTTTATCCTTGTGACTGTTTGGCCAAAAGTATAATCTCTTACAGCGCAAAGCGCAGCGGCTATAACAAACCGAGACAGAAACCAAGCCTGACATCCAACTCTTCGATCCGCTGCGGCAACAGTTCGCCAATGTAACGGTCGGTCAGGTTCTTGTGGAGGGTGCAAAGTTGATTGAGAAATATGACGGATGGCTGCGTCAGCCCCGCTTCGCCCGCGTCGAGAATCAGATCGCCTGGATAATTGACACGACGTAGCTTGGCTTGATCGCCGGCTTTGAGAGAGTGCACCGGAGCTACCAGGAGATAGTTGTGTCGCGGATCGGTGTTGAAGAAATCGTTTTGAACAACGAGCACCGGGCGAGGCTTGAAGGTGATGGCCACCCGCCATTCGCCGGCTGGTGAGCGACGCAAGACGTCGAGTGGCCGCTCGGGCAAATAGGGAACGGTAGCCCAGAAAAGTTGTCCGCGTTGAAAAGAGCGTTGAGTCACCCGTCGCCTCAGTAGATCTCGCGGTCAAACTCTTCCATCAGAGGCGCAACAATTTGCCAGTACTCGTCATCCCGACGATCCGGCCCATACAGGCCAAGCGACTGGGCGCGCTCGCGCAATTGCGCGCGGCGGGCAGGCCAGGCGGCAGCACAAGCGCCCATGGCCTGGTCAGCCGGCACAAGCTCCAAACCACCGGCGATGATGACAGCTTGAAGGTCCGCTCCCGCCTGAAACCCGGCGCGCTGCGCCAGATCAGCCGGCAAGGTGATCATGGGTTCATTCGACAGCTGCAAAGTCAAAGTAGACATGAGAGTGTGCGCTTTTCTCTGGGCGTGAAAGGAATAGCCTGCGAACACAAGCATAACACAAGTCTGCGGGCGGGTCAACTCTTGCGACTTGTGATGATTACACCAATCGCGCCCCCACCCCGACCCTCCCCCGTCCACTGCGTGGACTGGGGAGGGAACGCACGCTCCCATTTCAAAATCCGCGACCGCGCCTGCGCAGCGCCCCGAAGCGCAGTCAAAGATCCCGCCTAGCGGGGCGAAGCAGGTTCGCGCGGATTTTAACGGCTGGGGGGCGTCGCCCCC
>CAYHAR010000171.1:0-2979 GCA_964354595.1 uncultured Anaerolineae bacterium
CATGTGGCGAGAAAACAACAGCGTGGCCGTGACGGTAACGCCAGGCCACGCTGCAAGCAGCGATGGTCGTCTGCGATTCAGGCGTCAGCATCCCTGCCGAGTACCAGCGCCATTATAGTCCATTGCTTCACTGTGCGGCAATGGCTAAAATGTACTAGGCTCGACAGGCTGCGCCTTGCGCTTGTGCGAGTCTCGAGATTTGTTGTAGAGGCGATGTCACCTCGCCTCTATGCTTACCAGCGGCAACACCCGTAGCGGTTATAGTATCCGCAGCCGCAGTTCCGGTAATAGTAAACGGCCGGGATGTAGAGACACTGGCCGGCGTAAATCCGGTCGGCATTATACAGGTGATTGGCCGAGGCGATGGCCCACGGGCTGACCCCGTACAGCCGCCCAATTGAAAACAGTGTCTCTCCGGCGCGCACCATGTGATAGCGAGCCGCGCCCCACGCTGGAGTCGGCGCGCTCGCCGGCACCGGCGCTGGCGCGGCCAAAGCCGGCGTGACGACCAGCAACGACACTACCACGACGCTGAACACGATCACAAGCATCCGACGCATTTTGACCTCCTGGGGAAATGAACGGCTCCCACCCAAAGTACACGGAGCCCGGACAACCTTAATTATATCCGATAACTATCATACTGCAAAAACAGCCAAGCGTGGGTGAAGGAATGGTTACAGTTTGACCCACAGCGGCGATCAGTGCTCCAAAATTAAGAACTTTAATCCCTTCTCTTCCGCCTCTACCCGCACCACCGTCCCAGGCTTGATGTCCGCCGCCAGCAGCGCATCGGCCAGCGGCTGGCGGACGTGCCGCTCAATGATCCTGCGGAGCGGGCGCGCGCCCCATTCGGGATGCTCGTTTTGCGCCAGCAGCCATTCCTTCGCTGATTCGCTGATTTCCAGTTTCAGCCCCCGGCCCTCTGCGAGCTTGGCTTCTTTCTTTAGCATCAAGTCAAGCACCTGCCGCAGCGCCTCCGGGCCGAGCGCGTTAAACATCACGATTTCGTCCAGGCGATTCAGGAACTCGGGCCGAAAGCGACTCTTGACGACTTGCATCGCCAACTCGCGGGCGCTCTCGCCCAACGAAAGATCGGCAAGAAACTCTGCGCCCAGGTTGCTCGTGAGGATGACGACGGTCTCGGCGAATGAGGCGACGTGGCCTTGCCCATCCGTCAACCGGCCCTCTTCCATGATCTGCAGCAGCACGTCGAGGATGCGCGGATGCGCCTTTTCGCACTCGTCAAACAGGACGACGGTATAGGGCGCGGCGCGGACGCGATCCGTCAATTGGCCGCCGCCCTCAAAGCCCACATAACCGGGCGCTGCGCCGATGAGGCGATTGAGCGAGTCCTCTTGCTGGTACTCGGTCATGTCCAGCGCGATGGTGGCGTCCTCGCTGCCGAACATGAAATCGGCCAGCGCCTTGGCGAGTTCCGTCTTGCCGACGCCCGTCGGCCCGAGGAACAGGAACGAGCCGATGGGCCGCTTGGGGTCCTTGAGTCCGACGCGCGCCGTCTTGACCGCGCGGGAAATCGCCAACACCGCTTCGTCCTGGCCGATGATGCGCGCTTTGAGGTGCTCCACCATCTGCGCGTATTTAGTGCGCTCGTCCGCGCCGAGCTTGGCGACGGGCACGCCCGTCATCAGACTGGCGGCCAGCGTCACGTCGTCCGCGTCGAGCCGCATATCCGCCGGTACATCCGGGCGGAAGGGGAGCCCGGTCTGTTCGCCCATCCGCACGAGCGCGCAGGCGCGATGCAAGAGTTGCATCGCCGCGCCGGGCAGCGGCATCGCCGTGAGGTAACGGCCCGCGAGCGTGGCGGCCACTTTGAGTGCGTCGCTTTCCACGCTTAGCTTGTAATCCGACTCGAAGCGGAGCTTGGCGGTATTCAAAATCGCGATGGTCTCATCTTGTGTCGTCGGCGGGACGCGCAGCACGTGCGTGTGTTCCGTCACCGCCGAGACGCTTGCCATTCGCTCATTGTATTCCGCTTCGGTCGTCGCGCCGATGACCACCGTCTCGCTTTCGAGGAATGCTTTTTGCACCGTTTTTTCAGCTAGAGTGAACTCGGCCCTGAATCCGCCAAAGAAGCGCTGAATGTTCGGGACGAACAGCGCGCCGCCTGCCGCTTGACGCAGCCCGGCCTGCACCGCTTGAGGCGCATTGTCCAACAGCGCGCGCTCGGAAATCTCGACGACGGATTTGAGGCTGGTCGGCCCTTTGCCTTCGGCAATCAGCAGCGCCAGGCTGTAGACGAGCGTCCGCTTGCCCACGCCCGCAGAGCCGATGAGGATCACGTGGCGATCCTCCGAAAGCGTTAGCAGGCTGACCAGGTCGCGCAGGAGCGACTGCCGATAGTAAACTGGCGTGAGCTGGCCCTGCCGCGCCAGCGTCACCCAATCCTGCGTCGTCGTGTGTTTCGCCAACGCCTGGTCGGCCAAGACGCCGCTCATCGCCGTCGGCGTGATGCCATAGCGTTGCAGCAGCCCCGACGTGGACACGCCCACCTGGCTCATCGCGCCGAGCGCGTGTTCCGTGCCGATCCACACTTCGTCGGCGGCTTGCGCGATGCTCTTGCCTTCGTCCAGCACGACGACCATTTCCGTCGAAAGCGGAAGCTTGTCGCCGCCTGATGTGACAAAATCAAAATCCGCCGGGCGTCCTTCGCGCGAGCGGGCCTGGATTTCGGCCTCGCGCTCCAGGTCGGCCGGCTTGAAGCCGCGCGCATCGGCCATGCGCTGCAAGACGCGAGCGGCGGTGCACGCCGAAGGCGGCTGGCGGAGAAAGGTCAATAGCAAAACTTCGGGCGTGAGCAGCCGCTTGTTGATTGCGCGCATCACTGGCGCGGCGGCGTTCATCGCGTCGGTCATGCCTTTGGAAAGGAGATTGGGATTCAGTGTGCTCATGGATTGACCTCAGGGACTAGAACTAGGGACTAGGTTAGCACGAAGCGGGCGGAGACGCAAGTCGCAG
>CAYHAR010000171.1:3079-4785 GCA_964354595.1 uncultured Anaerolineae bacterium
TGATGGGTTGGCTGGCCGATCTTGCCAGCGGCAGGCGAACGGTCTATGGCGTTTTGATCGCCATCATCCTGCTGACGTTGCCGTGTTACTGCCTGGGCTTTGCCGCGCTGGCGGCGGCGCCCGGCGGTCAACGTCCGCTGATTGCGCCGACGGCCGCTCCTTCGGCGACGGTAGAGCCATCCGCTACGCCCTTGCCGGGCGTCACGCTAGGGCCTACGGCCACGACCTGGTTCCCGCCGACCCTCACGCGGACGCCTGTGATCACCAAGCCGCCGACCGTGAAACCGACCGGCACTCTACCGCCGACCGATACGCCTGCTCCGCCGACTGCGACCGCATCGGCCACATCTGTTCTGCCGACTGCGACGGCGCCGCCGAGCGCCACGCCTACCCATACGCCGACACCGACGCCTACTTTTACGCCAACAGCGACGGCGCCACCGCCCACGTCCACCTATACGCCGACACCGACACCGACGCCGACGCCTACTTTCACGCCGACACCGACGGCGACAACACCGCCGCCTACGCCGACTCACACGCCAACGGCCACGACGGCTGTGCCGACGCCGACATTGACGCCGACGACGACGGTGACCGGGACACTGGCGATGCCGTAATCAAAGGAGATGTTCTGCCGATGGATTTATCCGCGTTACTCAAGAGGTTGACCGAAGCGCACGGCATTGCGGGCTATGAAGCGCCCGTGCGCGAAATTGTGCGCGAAGAATTTGCCAGGTACAGCCACGAGGTCCGCGTGACCAAGATGGGCAGCGTGGTCGGCGTCCGAAACGGGAGCGGCCCCGCGCCGCGCCGCAAGGTGATGCTGTGCGCGCACATGGACGAGATCGGCCTGATGGTCACGGGCGTTGACCAAGGCTTTTTGCGAGTTGCCAAGGTCGCCGGCTCTGATGCGCGCGTGATGCTGGGGCAAGAGGTCGTCGTTCACGGCCAGCGCGAGCTGCCCGGCGTGGTGGGCAGTCGCCCACCTCATCTCCTGCCGCCCAGTGAGCGCGACCAGGTCGTTCCGTTCGACCAGTTGTTCGTGGACGTGGGCCTGCCGGAGGCGCAGGTCAAGCGGTTGGTGCGCGTGGGCGATTTGATCTCGATCCGCCGCGAGGCGTGCGAGCTGAAAGGCGGATTGTTTTCCGGCAAGGCGCTCGACGACCGCGCCTCTGTTGCGGCGGTGGCGGTGTGCTTAGAGACGCTCGGCTCGTTGCAGCACAAGTGGGACGTGATGGGCGTGGCGTCTGTGCAAGAAGAGACGACGTTCCTCGGCGCGGCGACCAGCGCATACAGCCTCCATCCCGACGTGGCGATTGCGATTGACGTGACGTTTGGCGAGCAGAGCGACGTGTCCAAGCCGCACGCGATGGACATGGGCAAAGGCCCCGCCATCGGCATCGGCCCGAATTTGCATCCTGAGCTGGTCAAGGCGCTGGTAGACACAGCCGGCAAGCTGGAAATGCCGTACCAGATGGACCCGCTGCCGGGCGCATCTGGCACAGACGCCTGGCCCATCCAGGTGGCGCGCGAAGGCATCCCGACGGCGCTGCTCAGCATCCCGCTGCGCTACATGCACACGCCGGTCGAAACCGTCGCGCTCAAGGACATTGAGCGCACGGGCAAGCTGATGGCCGAGTTCATCGCTCACCTGGACGACGAGTTTGTCAAGACGCTGACGTTTGCGATAGACTGACTCTTGC
>CAYHAR010000171.1:4885-7664 GCA_964354595.1 uncultured Anaerolineae bacterium
CCTTTTGATTATGGCGACGTGTGTGATTCTTGTTCTAATCTTGCTCAGCCCCAGCATGGGCAACGGGTTCTCTAACATTGTCCGAGACCTATAGACCGGGCGCAAAGCCGAGTCTATGCTTTACGCAACACGCAACATCTAGTTTGAGAGGTGCACTTGATACTACAAGAGCTTTCCGATGCCATCGGCGTCTCGGGCCACGAAGACGCCGTGCGAAAAATCATTGCAGAGGCCGTGCGCGACCACGTGGACGAGTTGCGCTCCGATACCATCGGCAACCTGTTCGCGGTGCGCCTGCGGCCCCTGCCAAGGGGAAAAAAGGCGCGCGGCGCGAAACGCACCTTTAAAGTGATGATCGCCGCGCACATGGACGAGGTCGGGCTGATGATTACTGGCTTTGACGCGAGCGGCGGGTTGCGCTTTCAGCCCGTCGGCGGGATTGACGATCGCATCCTGCCGGGCAAGATGCTGCTCGTCGGCCCGGACAAAATCCCCGGCGTCATCGGCGCCAAGCCCGTCCACCTGCTCAAAGGCGACGAGTGGAAGCAGGTCGTCAAGATAGACTCGATGGTGATTGACATCGGCGCGTCGTCCAAAGAGGAAGCCGAAAAGCTGGTCAAGTTGGGGCAGGTGGCCGCGTTTACCACGCACTACAACAAGGTCGGGCGCACGGCCACCGGCAAAGCGTTCGACGACCGCGCCGGGTGCGCCGTGCTGGTCGAGCTATTGCGCGGTGGCCCGGCGGGAGCAGGGGCACGGTTCCCATTCGATTTGCACGCCGTGTTCACCGTGCAGGAAGAAGTGGGCTTGCGCGGTGCGCGCGTGGCGGCCTCCGCCGTCGAGCCGGATTGCGCGTTCGTCCTGGAAGGCACCATCTGCGACGATCTGCCGAAAGACAAAGACACCAGCCCAACGACCGAGCTGGGCAAAGGCCCGGCCATCAGCCTGATGGATCGCAGCGCGTTCGCCGACCGGCGCTTGGTGGATCACCTCGTCGCCACGGCGGAAAAACTGGGCATCCCGTATCAATTCAAGCAGCCCGGCGTGGGCGGGACGGACGCTGGAGCCATCACTCGCAGCAAGGCGGGCGTGCCGACGGTGTCCGTGGCCGTGCCGTGCCGCTACATTCACTCGCCCGTCGCGCGTCTATCGCTCGATGATTTCGATAACACCGTGCGGCTGATGCGCGAGAGTTTAAAGCGGTTGACGCCGGATGTGTTGAAGCGCGCGTAAAACGTAAAGCGTCAAATGTGGTTTGACTTTCCAAGAGGAGTTATCCTGTGAAAGACCTGATCAAGAAACTGACTGAAGCCTACGGCCCGTCGGGTTACGAGCACCAGATGCGCCAGATCATCCGCGAAGAGATTCGCGGCTATGCCGACGAGATCAAGACCAACGCGCTGGGCAGCCTGACCGCGCTCAAGCGCGGCAACGGCAAAGGAAAAAGGGTGATGCTGGCCGCGCACATGGACGAGATCGGCGTGATGGTGACGCACATTGACGAGAAAGGCTTTTGCCGGTTTGCGCCCATCGGCGGCGTGTTCCCACTCACGCTGCTGGGCGGGCGCGTCGTGTTCGGGGATGGCACGGTGGGCGTGATCGGCATGGAAGTAAAACATTTCGAGCGCGGCAAGACGCCTCCGCTCGACCAGTTCTTTATTGACGTGGGCGCCAAGGGCAAGGCGTCTTGCCCGGTCAAGGTGGGCGACGCGGCCGGCTTTCGCCGCCCGTTCGAGGACCTGGGCGACCGGCTCGTCGCCAAGACGATGGACGACCGCATCGGCTGCGTCATCCTCATCGAGACGCTGCGCAAGCTGCGCCGCTGCGCGCACGACGTGTACTTTGTGTTCACCGTCCAGGAAGAGATGACGCTGGCCGGCGCGGGCACGTCGGCGTATGGCCTCAATCCTGACATGGCGCTGGCGGTGGACGTGACTGACATTGGCGACACGCCCGAAGCGCGCCACATGGCCGTGTCGCTGGGGCAAGGTCCCGCGATCAAGGTGCAGGATTCCGGCATGGTGGCGCACGCGGGCGTCAAGGAGTTGATGGTGCGCCGCGCCGAGCAAGCCAGGCTGCCCTACCAGCTCGAAGTGCTGACAGGCGGGACGACCGACGCGATGGCGATCCAGATTGTGCGCGAGGGCATCCCCGCCGGCTGCCTCTCGGTGCCGTGCCGCTATGTCCACACGCCCTCCGAGATGGTGGATTACGGCGACGTGCAGAACTCGGTCAAGCTGCTGCTGGCGATTTTGGGCAAAGCGATAGAATTGTAACAGGTCGCAGAACGCAGGTCATAAGACGCGCAAGCCCCTCGACAGGAGGGGCTTTTTCTTCAAGGCCAGAGATGAGGCGGCACCTCAAGAACATTCCGATCTACCCAAGCCGACACGGCCTCCGCGCCCGGGAGCGGGATCGGAGGAAAGATTTCCGAGCCGCTATGTTTTAGCGATGACGACTTCGATGCCCAGCTTGCCCAAGTCCAGCCGGTGATCGGCCGGAAGTGCATTATCGGTGATCAGCTTGTTGACGAGCGTGGCCGGGCCAATCTGCATCACGGACTCGCGCCCAAAGACGGTGTGATCGGCCAGAAGGATCACCTCGCGGGCGGCGCGGATCATAGCCTGCTTCGCCGCCACTTCGCCCACGTTGGTGTGTGACAGCCCAAAGTTTAACGTGATGCCGGTCACGGCTAGGAACAACTTGTCAGCGCGCAGCTCACGCAGTGCAGCCTCGGCGGTGGGACCGACGAGCGCTTCGCTCGAGTGGCGCAAGATTC